>CAMDQF010000060.1 GCA_945905745.1 Litorilinea aerophila | reverse complement strand
GTACGGCAGCACATTCTGCCCACCCAAACCCCTACACTACGACACCCTCGCCACTGCCTACGCCCGCAACCGGAGCATCCACCCCGGCGTGCTGGCTTGCCTGGAGATGACCGGCCGGCTCTCCAGCAAAAGCTATGTATTGGAAGTAGGCTGCGGCACAGGCAACTACAGCATCGGGCTTCACAAAAAGGCGGATTGCCGGGGCGTGGGGATGGACCCCTCGGCGGAGATGCTGGCGGTGGCCCGCAGTCGCAGCGACGCTCTCTCCTTTCAGCAGGGACGGGCCGAGGCGTTGCCCTTCACCCAGTCGGACTTCGACCTGATCTTCTCGGTGGATGTGATCCACCACCTGACGGAGCGCCCCGTCTTTTTCCGGGAAGCGGCCCGGCTCTTGCGGCCCGGCGGGCGGCTGTGTACTGTCACCGACTCGGCGGAGGACATCCGCCGACGCGTCCCGCTATCTTCCCACTTCCCAGAGACGATTCCCGTAGAACTGGCCCGCTATCCGGCGATTGTAACGTTGCAGGCAGAGATGGCAGCAGCCGGTTTCACAACCATCTGGACAGAGACGACGGAACAGCCCTACCCGCTCACCGATATTCGGGGCTACCGGGAGCGGGCCTACTCCTCTCTGCATCTGATCCCGGACGACGCCTTTCAGCGGGGCATCGAACGGATGGAAGAGGAGTTGATGGCGGGGCCGATTGCTGCGTTGTCGTTGTATACACTGGTTTGGGGTGAATTGTGAGTTGCGAGTTGCGAATGAGCGGGCACTCCTCATCATCCCATCCTCCCACCATCTCTTGACGTATGCCCCTTATCCAGTGGCTCTCCCTTCTGATTATTATTGCCACAATCATCGGCGTCGCGGTGGGGCGCTATCCCTTCCTGCATATGAACCGGGCGACAATCGCGTTGGTGGGTGCAACCGCGCTGATTCTGCTGGGGGCGATTCCGCTGGAAGCGGCCTATGCCAGTCTGGATATGAATACCCTCGTCCTGCTTTTCGGGATGATGATTTTGAACACAAATCTGCGTATGGCGGGCTTCTTTCGGCTGGTGGGAAGCCGGGTGGTGGTCTGGGCCAAAACGCCCCGGCAACTGTTGGCACTGGTGATTGCGGCGTCGGGGATACTCTCGGCTATTTTTCTCAACGATACAATCGTGCTGGTCTTCACGCCCCTGGCCCTGGAAATCTGCCGCCATCTGCGCCGCAACCCCATCCCCTATCTGCTGGCTGTGGCGACCGCCGCCAACATCGGATCGGTGGCTACCATCACCGGCAACCCGCAAAACATGATAATCGGCGTGGCTTCGGGGATTCCTTTCCTTTCGTTTACTGGCTATCTAGCGCCCGTGGCAATTCTGGGCATGGGCATCAGCTATGCGGTGATCGTCCTGCTCTATCGGGCGGATTTTCCCCGGCAGCGCTTCTCCCTCCAGGAGAAAGTCGGCGTAGACAGTCAAGACGAAATCCAATGGCCGCTGCTGCGCAAAGGAGTGCTGGCAACGGGGCTGATGCTGGCTGGGTTTGTGGTGGGGATGCCTGTTCCGCTGGCAGCGCTGGCGGCTGCGGCGCTGCTGCTGATCACCCGGCGCGTACACCCGGAAGATGTCTTTCGCGAGGTGGACTGGTCCCTGCTCATCTTCTTTTCCGGGCTGTTTATTGTCACAGGCAGTCTGGAGACCCTGGGGATCAGCAGTGCGCTCTTTGCCCTTGTGCAGCCCATCGCGGCGGGAGGGATTCCAGCGTTGACGGCTGTCTCTGTCGTACTGAGCAACCTGATATCGAACGTTCCCGCGGTGTTGCTCTTTCGCCCGTTTGTGCCCAGCCTGCCCGATCCAGAGCAGAGTTGGCTGGTGCTGGCGATGGCGACAACACTGGCGGGCAATTTGACTCTGCTTGGCTCGGTCGCCAATCTAATTGTGGCCGAAAGTGCCCGCCGGCAGGGGGTACATCTCTCCTTTGGGGCCTATCTGCGTGTCGGAATTCCGATAACGCTGCTCAGTCTGCTTGTGGGGGCGCTTTGGCTGGCGCTGGTGCTGTGAGGAAGTGTGTAGGTTGGGTGAATGCCACGCCGACAAGATACTCTGTCCCGTCAGTGGCGTAGGCATTCACCCAACACACCCGCCCCGACTCGCTGTTGGGTTCTTGCCGCAGACGCCCCGGGACGCTCCATCTTTCCCAGCGGCAAGAACCCAACCTACAACTACGAAATTGCCGTCATTGGAGGCTTGACGGGACAGTAGTTGGGTTCTCCCGGCATAAGCTGGTCGGGTAGACAACGGTCTCTTGCCGGGAGAACCCAACCTACGCGATTCGATCGGCGGTCGGTCGTCGCTCGTCTGCCGTCTATACTGATTTTGTATGCTTGACATTCTACCGAAAAGGGTCGAAAATTCAGGCAGTGTTTATCAAACCGGATTCTCTCCTGTCCAGCGAAAGGAACTTACAGTGGGTACATTTTTCCGACGTTCATCCCCCTATCGGCTTCTCTCCATCTTCGTGCTTGCCGCGCTGCTGATAGTTGTGCTACCCGTCGCAGCCCTGGCAGCCCCAGCCCAGCGTGTTGACAGCGCACCCCTGGCCCACGGCACCTGGTATACGGTGCAACCTGGCGACACGCTCAGCCAAATTGCCCTGCGCTACGGGACAACCGTCTCGGCGCTGATGACAGCCAATGGACTTGCCAATGCCAACCACATCTACACTGGCCAACAATTGAAGATTTCTGGCGGCGATGGTGGAAACTGTGTGGCCTATCACACAGTGACTTACGGACAAACCCTTTCCGGCATTGCGGCCTGGTATGGCATCTCGGCCCACAGCTTGGCCCACGCCAACAACATCACCAACTACAACCACATCTACAGCGGCCAATCCCTCTGCGTGCCCGGTTGGAGTGCGCCGCCACCGCCTCCCTCGTCCGGCGGCGTCTGGCATTGGGTCACCTATGGCGACACCCTGAGCAACATCGCCTGGCGTTATGGGACGACAGTCTGGGCCATTATGTCAGCCAACAACCTGACCAGCGCCAATCGGATACTGGTAGGGACAAAGCTATGGATTCCCGGCGGCTATACACCCCCGCCGCCCGGCCCCAATCCCACCCCTACACCCCCGTCGCCATCTGTCACAACTGGCGGGCCATGGACTGCTCTCTATTACAACAACAAAGATCTGAGCAGTACACCGGTGGATACCCGGGTTGATCCAAAAATCAACTTCGATTGGGGCATGGGCAGCCCCAGCGGTGCGGTCAACAGCGACGGTTTCAGCGTCCTGTGGACATCCATCAACAGCTTTGAAGCGGCCACCTACAAATTCACCAGCACATCTGACGACGGCGTGCGGGTTTATGTAGACGGAACGCTGGTCATCGACGACTGGAATGTGCATCCGGCCACCGAAAAGAGCGGCGAGATTGCGCTGAGCGCGGGCAATCACACCGTACAGGTCCGCTATTTTGAAGATGCGGGCGTGGCCTCGGTTTATGTGCGCTGGGCCAAGAAGTAGATATATTAGACAAGGTTGACTGGCTGACAAGGTAAAAGAGGTCACTCCGTATTCGTGACCAGTATAGATAACCGAGCGACAAAAAGGGACGGCCCGTGGGCCGTCCCTTTTTGTCGCTTGAGAGTAAAATCTTTGACATTTTCCGCCTTCCTTGCTATATTTTTCAGCAATAACTGAATTGTACGACTCTTATCCAGAGAGGCAGAGGGACCGGCCCAATGAAGCCTCGGCAACCCGGTATCGGACGGCAGCGTAGCCGTCGATAGCGCCAGGGTGCCAATTCCGGCAGACACGTTCTGGACGATGAGAGGGAAGCAGAGCAGTAAGCGCAATGCACCTCTTGTCCACCAGGCAAGGGGTTTTTTATTGCGTACTGGGTATTGCGTAGGCAGTGACGAGCAGGGGCTGATAGAGTTGGGTGTGTAGTGAGAAACGTGAAGAGTGAGACGTGAGACGTGAGAAAGGTCGGTAAACTCACGTTTCACGCCTCACGTTTCAGCCACCGACCACTTCCATCCGTCCTGCCAACACCGCTTGCTTACGCAATACGCAATACGCAATACGCAATACGGCCCTCACGCCAGACTCTTCCTTTTTTAGTGAGCGAGGTTCACTTCCATGATCGTCATGAAATTCGGCGGCACATCGGTTGGTTCGACGGAAGCAATTGGGGCTACGGCCGCGATTGTGGCCCAGAAAGTCGCAGAGCAGGCCCAGACCGCCCGCCCCGGTGTGGTAGTTGTCACCAGCGCCATGAGCGGCGTCACCAATACCCTTATCGATTCGGCCCAGGCCGCCGCGCTGGGCGACGAGACCCCCTACCGGGATGCCCGGGGCAGCCTGCTCGCCAAGCATCAGATGGTCTGCGGCCAGTTGATCGAGGATGGGGTGGAACGGGCCGCATTGGGTCGTCTCTTTGACAGCCGTCTGCGCGAATACGAACGGCTTTGTCGCAGCATCGCCGTCCTGGGCGAGCTGACCGACCGGGGCATGGATGTAGTCTCCGGGATGGGCGAGCGGCTGAGCGCGCCTTTGCTGGCGGCAGTGCTGCGGGCCAACGGGATCAAAGCACAGTTTGTCGATGCGGGTGAATTGATCATCACCGACGACAATTTTGGCAGCGCCAACCCGCTGATGGAGCAGACTTTTGCCCGCTGCATCGACCGCCTGCTGCCGATGGTGCAGAGCGGCGTCGTGCCCGTCATCACCGGCTTTGTGGCGGCCACGGAAAAGGGCATTCCGACAACCTTAGGCCGGGGCGGCTCGGACTATTCCGGCGCGATCATCGGCGCTGCCCTGGATGTGGATGAGATTCAGATTTGGACAGATGTGGACGGGGTGCTGACCGCGGATCCGCGCATTGTCAAAAACGCCCGCTGCCTGGAAGAACTGACCTACGAAGAGGTAGCCGAGTTGGCCTTCTATGGGGCCAAAGTGCTCCACCCCAAGACAGTAACACCGGCCATCGAGAAGAAGATTGCCGTGCGCGTGCTGAATACTTTCAACCCCACCCATCCTGGCACACGAATTATCGAATCTACACCCAACCGGCCCTTAGGCGTCAAGGCCATCACTGCTATCAAAGATATGCAGATGATTACGGTGGCCGGGCGTGGGATGATGGGTGTGCCCGGCATTGCCGCCCGCACTTTCGGCGCGGTGGCCCGCCAGAGCGCCAATGTGTTGATGATCAGCCAGAGCAGCAGCGAGCAGAGCATCTGTTTTGTCGTCCCTGGCAAAGAGGGGCCGCGGGTTGTCCAATCGCTCAAGGCAGAATTCGAGCAGGAGTTGAAGCAGCATCTGATCGAAGACATCTACAGCCAGAACGAAATTGTGATTGTGGCGGTGGTCGGCACAGGGATGAAGGGTGTGCCCGGTATTGCGGCCCGGGTCTTCAACGCTTTGGGCAGCCATAACATCAATGTCATCGCCATCGCCCAGGGGGCCAGCGAAGCCAACATCAGCCTTGTTGTCATCCGAGCCGAAGCGGACAAAGCCGTGCAGGCCATCCACGACGCGTTTGGGCTGGGAGAGGGATAGTGAACAGTGACCAGTGAGCAGTACTCAGTGGCGGGTTGTGTCTACCCACTGGTCACTGTTCACTGATTACTGGTCACTGTTGACTATTCGACCACAAAGGAAAGAGTGAACCTTATGCAACAACTACCGCTTATCCTCTTCGGCCTGGGAGGTGTGGGCCGGGCACTGGTGCGCCAGATTCTGGACAACCGGGATTTTCACGCGGATCAGTACGATCTGGAGATTCGTTTTTTGGCCCTGTGCGACAGCCGTTCCGCACTGCTTGAGCCGATGGAAGGCTTGCACGACCAGCAGATCGAAGAGGCCCTGGCCCTGAAGGCGGCGGGCCAATCTCTGGCCGCCCACGAACTGGGCGGCAGCCAGGACGATCTGGCGGCAATTGTGGACATCGCAGGCGTATCGAGTGCAGTGGTGGTCGATTGCACCGCCACCGAAACCACCCTGCCTGCGTTGCTTTTTGGGTTGAACCGGGGCTACAAAATCGTCCTGGCCAACAAAAAACCACTCACCGTTCAGCAGGAGGCGTATGACCGGCTCACCCGAGCCGGCGCCACCCCAGGTCATCCCCGCACCCTCTCGACTACCCGCTGGGAGACGACTGTCGGCGCGGGTCTGCCTGTCATCGCCACCCTGAACCGGCTGATCGCCAGCGGCGACGAGATCACCCGCATGGCAGGCACCTTCAGCGGCACGCTGGGCTATCTGATGACCGGTTTGCAGGAGGGACGGCCCTTCAGCGCAGTGGTGCGGGAGGCCCATAAATTGGGCTACACCGAGCCGGACCCCCGGGACGATCTGGGCGGGGTGGATGTGGCGCGCAAGGCGCTGATCCTGGCGCGCGGCCTGGGCTGGCGGCTGGATATGGCCGACGTGGCTGTGACCGGTCTCTACCCGGAGGCGATGGCGAGTCTGTCTGTGGCCGAGTTTATGGCGGCCCTGCCGGAACTGGACAGCCACTTCGCTGGGCTGGTGACGGGTGCTGCCGCCGACGGCAAAGTTCTGCGCTACGCAGCCACTGTGGAAAACGGTGGGTGTCGGGTTGGCCCCGTGGCGGTCTCTGCGGACAGCCCGCTCGGTCGTCTTTCCGGCACGGACAATCTGATTGAGTTCACCAGCCGCTGGTATCAGCCCAACCCACTGGTCATTCAGGGCCGGGGCGCGGGGGTGGATGCGACAGCGGCAGGTGTGTTGAGTGATGTGATCGAACTGGCTTTTACACGATAGGGGGAGGCGTATTGCGTATTTCGTATTGCGTACTTAAGTGATATTGGTGGTACAGATGGTGTTGGTCGGTGGCAGATGAAACGTGAAACGTGAGAGAAATCGATGGTTTCACGACTCACATTTCACGACTCACGTTTCACTTCTCACGTTTCTCACTACCAAAGTATTCAGGACAGATCCTGTTCGCCACTACCTACGCAATACGCAATACGACCTCCCACTCAGATACTCGGAGATACTTCGTATGCAACCCAATAAAATCCCCGTCGGCATTCTAGGCGCGACGGGCGCGGTTGGACAACGCTTTGTACAGATGCTCCAGGGCCATCCCTGGTTCGAGATTACGGAACTGTGCGCGTCGGAACGCAGCGCGGGCAAGCGCTATGCCGACGCCTGCCATTGGATTCTGCGCGGGGATATGCCCGCGCAGCTGCGGGATGTGGTGCTGGTGGAGGGCAAACCGGGCATCAACTGCCGGATTGTCTTCAGCGCGCTGCCCAGCGGCCCGGCGCAAGAGATTGAAGAAGAGCTGGCTGCGGCGGGCTATATCGTCTGTAGCAACGCCAGCAGCCACCGCTACGACGAAGACGTGCCCCTGCTCATCCCGGAAGTGAACCCGGAACACCTGGGGCTGATCGACGTGCAGCGGCGCAAGCGGGGCTGGGAGGGCTTCATTACCACCAACCCCAACTGCTCCACCACCCATCTGGTGGGCGCGCTGCATCCCCTGCATGTGCGTTTCGGCGTCAAGAAAGTCTTTGTGGTAACGATGCAGGCCATCAGCGGTGCGGGCTATCCCGGCGTCAGTTCGATGGACATCACCGACAATGTGGTGCCTTACATCGGCAAGGAAGAAGAGAAGATGGAGCGGCGGGAACCCCACAAACTTCTGGGGCAATTCAACGGAGAGCGGGTGGTTGTCCCCGATTTCGTGATCAGCGCCCACTGCAACCGGGTTCCTGTGCGCAACGGCCATCTGGAAGCCGTCAGCGTGGAATTTGCCGAGCGCCCTTCTCTGGAGGATGTGCGCCGGACGTGGAGCGAATACAACCCGCTTGCCCAGCAGTTGAAGCTACCCAGCGCACCCCAACCACCGATTATCTACAAAGAGGAAGTAGACCGACCCCAGCCCCGGATGGATCGGCTGGCGGGCAGCGTCCCCGGCATGGCGACAGTCGTGGGCCGCCTGCGCGAAGACCCCCTCTTCCACGTCAAATTCCTGGCCCTCGGCCACAACACCATCCGCGGCGCGGCGGGCGGCAGCCTGCTCAATGCGGAGTTGCTGGTCTCCCAGGGCTATCTGGGCGAGCAAGCAGCAGCGTTGGCAAGATGACAGGATGACTAGATGACAGGGTGACAAGGTGACTGACGAACTCACCTTGTCGCCCTTCCCCCTCTTCTCCCCTTTTTCCCCTTTCCCCGCGTATGGTTCTTCCCGTCACATCTGGTATAATGGGCCAATGTGTTTGTAAAACCGCGATGGACGGAAAAGATACCCTTATGGAACAAGCAAAAACCATCCAGAGTTATCCGCTGGCGCTGGCGAACTTCGGTCTGGCGGCGATGAGTGATATGTTCGACGATTGGGTCGTCTACCGGAATCTGGAACCGGTGGACCGACGGTTGAAGGGGCTGAAATCGGCCCGTATCCAACTGGAGCCAAACATCGACGGTATCCCCCGCAAGTTGGACAGCGACTATGCCCGGGTAGCGATGTGGATTTTTGAAAAGGCCCAGGCCCTACGTCGGGCAGAAGTCGCCGAAATCCTTTTCGTCGGGGATACCCTCTCCGGTGACGGCAAAGCCTTCCAAAACCTGCTGGCTCTGAGCGGTCTGCCCGGCAGTTGTTTTATCGGCGGTGAAAAGGCGGACCAATCCCCCGCCTATTCCAAGGACGAGACAACGGGCATCTTCTCGGCCAACCGCTGGTCGAGTCTGGCCGATTGGCTGGCGCTGGAAAAAGGCAACGGCCTGAAGCTGGACAAAAACACTGTCGTCGTCGTAGATATGGACAAGACCGCCATCGGTGCCCGGGGACGCAACGACCGCTCCATCGACAGTGCCCGGCTGAAGGGTCTTTACCGCACGGTGGGCAATGTATTGGGCGATAGTTTCGATGCCGCACTCTTTGAAACCCACTACGACCGGCTCAATCGCAGCAAATATCACCACGTGACCCAGGACAACCAGGACTATTTGGCCTATATGTGCCTCGTCCTCAACAACGGGGCTATCGACTGTGTGGACCTGCTCGAATCCATCGACAACGGGGCCATTTCGACTTTCCCCCAGTTTGTGCGCTACGTAGAGACCTGCGTTGTCGGCAGCGAGCGTGTCAGCGAGGCCATGCGCCAGGCCCACACCGCCGTGCATACCAGTGTGCAGGCCGGGGACCCGACACCCTTCAAGAGTTTCCGCCGCCAGGAATTTCTGGCAACCCTGGAACACATGAACAATCTGGCCGACGATGTGCCCGCGCAAGGTCGCCTGCTCCAGGAGATCACTATCACCCAGGAGGTGCAGGAGACCGGCCTCTGGTTGAAAGAACGGGGCTGTCTGGTCATTTGTATGAGCGACAAACCGGACGAAGCCTCTGCGCCCAATCACCCGTCCCTGCGCGAAAAGCCGCCCGTGCATCGGGCCCAGACCCACGCAGTGGGCGTCAGCATTGCCGATGCTTTGGCGGCGCTGGACTAATCCCATCCAGCTTACTGAACAGAGATGGTTTTGATCGTATCCTAAGTGGCAGTGCTACCCTACTTATTGGAACCGATAATTGGTGCAATCCTATGGCAGATAATCAACAACCGCAGAAACCCACCCCTCCCACCCCTCCCAACCGTCCACAAAACGGCGGTAAGAAGAACGATCCAGACCCCAACGATCGCTTTCGTCAGGCATTCAACCGTAGCTGGGTCTGGATTATCATCGCGGTGGTCGTCCTGTTTGGCTATCGAATGTTGGCAAGTCCCCAAGTAAACCCGAACGATATGGTTGGACTGAACAGAATCGCCGATGTGATCCAGAGCAATCAGGTCAAAACCATCACAGTGCAGGGCGATGATGTGACCGTAGAACTGACCGGCTCAGATATTCTGCGCAGCCGCAAAGAAGACAACCAGAGCCTGTTCGACTCTCTTTCCGCCTTTGGCGTTACAGAAGCCCAGCTTGCCAAGCTGCCGATCACAATTGAAAAGCCATCCAACAGCAGCACTATCTTTGGTTGGCTGGTGATGATCGTGCCTATGCTCCTGATCTTTGGCTTTGTCATCTTCATTATGCGGCAGGCAGGCGGGGGTGGGCAGAACCGGGCCATGCAATTTGGCCGCAGCCGGGCGCGCAAGATGGAGGAGGCGGATCGCCCGACTGTCACCTTTGACGATGTGGCCGGTTCGGACGAGGCCAAGCAGGAGTTGCAGGAAGTCGTCGAATTTCTCAAGGAACCCCAAAAATTTGCCGCATTGGGCGCACGGATTCCCAAGGGCGTGCTGATGGTTGGCTCCCCCGGCACAGGTAAAACCCTTCTGGCCAAGGCTGTAGCAGGCGAAGCGGGCGCGCCCTTCTTCAGCATTTCCGGCTCCGAATTTGTAGAGATGTTCGTGGGCGTGGGGGCCAGCCGGGTGCGTGACCTTTTTGAACAGGCCAAAAAGAGTGCGCCCTGCATCATTTTTATCGACGAGATCGACGCGGTGGGCCGCCACCGAGGCGCGGGCATGGGCGGTGGCAACGACGAACGGGAGCAGACCCTCAACCAGATTTTGGTGGAGATGGATGGCTTCGACAGCGACACAACCGTCATTGTCATTGCGGCCACCAACCGGCCCGACATCCTGGACCCGGCTCTGCTGCGCCCTGGCCGCTTTGACCGCAAGGTTGTGGTGGATCGCCCGGATCGACGGGGACGAGAAGCGATTCTCAAAGTTCACGCCAAAGGCAAGCCCCTGAACGCGGATGTGGACCTGGACACCATCGCCCGCCAAACACCGGGGATGGTCGGCGCAGACCTGGAAAACCTGCTCAATGAATCCGCCATCCTGGCTGCCCGGCGCAACAAACGTACGGTTGACATGGAAGATATTGTGGAATCCATCGAGCGGGTGATGGCCGGGCCTGTGCGCAAGAGCCGCATCCTCAGCCCGGAAGAGCGGCGCATTGTCGCCTTCCACGAAGCGGGCCACGCGGTGGTGATGGCGATGCTCTCCCACACGGATACAGTCGGCAAGATCAGTCTGGTCAGCCGGGGCCAGGCCCTGGGCTATGTGATGCCCCTGCCCAACGAAGACCGCACCCTGCAAAGCCGGGCCGAGTTTGAGGACACGTTGGCCGGTCTTTTGGGTGGACGTGTGGCCGAGGAACTCACCTTCGATGAGGTGACAACAGGCGCGGTCAACGACCTGGAACGGGTGACGAAGATGGCGAAGGCGATGGTCACCCGCTATGGAATGAGCGACAAACTGGGTCCTATGCAGTTGACCCAGGGCGACACCAACCCCTTCCTGGGCATGGACTTGGGCGAACGCCGCCACTACAGCGAAGATGTGGCCCGTTCCATCGACCAGGAAATTCGGCGGATTGTCGAGAATGCCTATGCCAGGGCCAAAGAAATCTTGACGACCCACCAGGACAAATTGAAATTGCTGGCCGAAACCCTGCTGGAAAAGGAAGTGATGGACAGGCAGGAATTTGAGGAATTGATGGGGCTGGCGACACCCGCCTGATGGACAACCAGAAAAGAAAAACCAGGGGGCGGCCACAGGGCCGTCCTCTTTGGTTTGGATGGGGTGAGCGGAATCCTCTCGACTCACCAGCCGCATTGAAAAACCAGTCCTTGCAATGGTATAGTAATGGACACAAAACCTCTCAAAAGAGGTAACTACTCTTGCTTCGTCCAGACCTGACAGGTGCGCAAAGAGACTATTGCCACTCGACGTATGAATGTTTTGGGGCACTTGCCAGGTGTGGAATTGTGTGTATGAGTGGTTATCCAAAGAGAATGCGTTAAACGAGAAGGATAGCAGATGACTTACCAACCCCAGAACCCGCTGATCGTCCAGGGCGATGGCAGTGTTCTTTTGGAAGTGGACAATCCCCAATACGCCGGCGCGCGAGATGTGCTGGCCCGCTTTGCCGAGCTGGAGAAAAGCCCGGAGTACATCCACACCTACCGCATCACCCCTCTCTCCCTTTGGAATGCGGCCTCCTCTGGTCTGCGCGCCTCGGAGATTCTGGACGGGCTAAACCGCTACTGCAAATATCCCCTTCCCGACAATGTGCGGGTGGAGATTCAGTCCTCCATCAACCGCTACGGGCTGGTCAAACTGGTGCGCCGGGGAGATGATCTGCTGCTGACTGTGGACGACCCGGTGGTGCTGGTGGAGATTGGCCGCCGCCGGGAGTTGGCCGCCTTTATTCTGGAAGAGATAGACAGCAAAAGTGTGCGAGTGGACGGGGCCATGCGCGGCCACGTCAAACAGGCCCTGCTCAACGCCGGCTATCCCGCCGAAGACCTGGCCGGCTATGTCAACGGCGAGGCGCTGCCTATGGCCCTGCGCGAGCAGACGAAGCACGCCAAACCCTTCGGCGTGCGCGCCTACCAACAAGCCGCCGCCGATGTCTTCTACGCCGGGGGCGCGGCCCACGGCGGATCTGGCGTAGTTGTCCTCCCCTGCGGCGCGGGCAAGACGATTGTGGGCATGGCGGCTATGGCCCAGACCCAATGCAATACGCTGATTTTGACCCCCAACAGCGTCTCCGTGCGCCAGTGGATCGACGAATTGGTGGACAAAACTTCCCTGCGCGCGGAGGAGATCGGCGAGTATACGGGCGACCGCAAGGAGATTCGCCCGGTGACCATCTCCACCTATCAGACGATGACCTATCGCCAGCGGGGGACAAAGCCGAACCAGCCCCTCAGCGTCCAGCACCCCCACTTCGCCCTCTTTGGCGAGCGGGACTGGGGGCTGATTATCTACGACGAAGTACACCTGCTGCCCGCGCCGGTCTTTCGCATCACTGCCGAGTTGCAGGCCCGCCGCCGTCTCGGGCTGACCGCCACCCTCGTGCGCGAGGACGGCGCGGAGAAGGAGGTCTTCTCCCTCATCGGCCCCAAAAAGTATGACGTGCCCTGGAAGGATTTGGAGCGCCAGGGATGGATTGCCCAAGCCGATGTGGTGGAGGTGCGGGTTCCCCTGCCCGACGCAAGCCGCATGGACTACGCCCTGGCCGAGCATCGGGATAAGCAGCGCATCGCCGCCGAGAATCCCCGCAAGATGGAAGTAATGGATGCCCTGCTCGACAAGCACATCGGCGAGCAGACGCTGATTATCGGGATGTATCTGGATCAGTTAGAGCGGGTGCAGCGACGCTACGGCTATCCGCTGATCACCGGCAATACGAGCAACCGGGAGCGCCAGAAGCTCTACGACCAATTCCGCACAGGGGAAATCAAGCGGCTGATCGTCTCCAAAGTGGGCAACTTCGCCATCGACCTGCCCGACGCTTCGGTGATGGTGCAGATCAGCGGCACCTTTGGCAGCCGCCAGGAAGAGGCCCAGCGCCTGGGCCGCATCCTCCGCCCCAAGAGCGATGGCCGCATGGCCCACTTCTACTCGATTGTCACCAAAGATACCCAGGATCAGGAATTCAGCGCCAACCGCCAGCGCTTTCTGACCGAACAGGGCTACCAGTATATGATTCTGTACGAAGACGAGATTCAGAACTACACGCCCAAGGAGTTGCCCGTCCGTGCCGACACTTGACAGCCTGACCAGCAAAGACCTCGATAAGATGTTCACCCGCTCCTCCCTGGCCAAAGCCCGCAGCTACATTCCCCTGGCTGGCAGTCTGGTGCGTAAGGGCAACCGGCTCAACGCAAAGGTGTTGGGGACCCAGATGTATGACGTGGAAGTC
The DNA here is from genome assembly GCA_945905745.1 of Litorilinea aerophila. Classification (GTDB taxonomy): domain Bacteria; phylum Chloroflexota; class Anaerolineae; order Caldilineales; family Caldilineaceae; genus JACQGT01. Next base: position 12,328 of record CAMDQF010000060.1, on the reverse strand, counting down.
CAGGTGACCGACGTTGCGGTGATGGCGACCTGCACCTGCCCGATGGGAGGTGGCTGCAAACATATCGCGGCGGTTATGCTGCGCTGGGTGGAAAGCCCCCGCTTGTTCCGGGTAGAAGAGGCCGAATCATCCGAGACGATTGGATCATTGGAAGTGGCTTTGGCTGTACCTTTGCCGCCTACGCCGCCCAAAGCCCAACCGGTCTGGCTGGCCGAATCCTTTGCCGCCCGCCAGACCCGGGAACAGGGGATTTTGCGGGCAACCCTGGATCAGCGGACTGTTGTGGATCTGCGCCAGCTCGCAGCAGCCCGGGGCTGGCGGCTGAGCGGAACCCGCAAGGCCGATATTGTGGAGCAGGTATTAGCCCAGATGGAATCTCTGGGCGAGACGGCCAAAGCCATCTACTCTTTGGATGGAGAGGAGCAGCAGGTGCTGCGCAGCGTAGCCATGCACAGCGGAAGCAAGGCAGGCCTGGGCCACACCGCTGAACAGACCGCTTTGGCCCAAGGCCCGTTGACAAAACATGAGAAGGCCACTGCCTATCTCTACCATCTGCTGGAGGTCGGGCTGGTTTTCCCTACACCCGATGGTCTGGTCAGCTTTCACCGATTCCCTGGTTTTACGCTGGACCTGATACCCTTTGCCCTGGGCCGCACCTTTCCCCCCCTGTTAGAAACAATTGTCCCCTCCACCTGGGAGTTGGAGCAGGCAGAGAGCGGCCACACCGTCCATTTGGCCGACCCGACGGCATCTGTGCGCGCCATCCAGAATCTTCTCCTGCTCTGCGAACAGGACCCGCCGGTCCTGCGCCCCCCCCAGCCCCGCCCCCGCCTGGAGAAATTCAATGTGGGTTTGCAGGGCTGGAGTTATGTCCCCGAAGAAGTGGCGCGCCTGCTTGACCAGTCGCCTCAGGATGTGCGGCAACAGAACGCTATCTTGACCGTCCCGCCCCCGGACTATGCGCTATCCGAGTCGGCCACCGAAAAGCTGCTGCCCCTTAGCCAGAGCCAGGCTCGTCTGGACTTTCTCTATAGCCTGCTGGTGACCGCCGGTCTGGTGCAAAGTGGCAGCCCCGTCACGCCCTGGCCCAACGGACGGGACGCCTATCTGATGCGCGGGCCAGATCAGCAACACACGGCCCTGGCCCGCAGCTACTTTCACATGACCGGCTGGACAGAATTGTGGGAGGTGGAAAGACGCAATCCCCAGCTACGCATGAAACGGCGTACCAACGCCTACTATCAGACCCCGGACTCCGTACTGAACGACCTGGTCGAATACCGGCGGCTGGCCTTGCGTCTGCTCGCCTATCTGCCCGACAACCGCTGGATCACAGCCGCCCAGCTTATGCCCCTCCTGCAAATCTTCTGGACGCGCATCGGTTCCCAATCGCCCGTCCATAGCAGCGCCAATCGGCCCCCTTCGGCCTGGTTTCTGGCCTGGGATGATAAGGAATTGAATGAAGAAAACAGGATCGATTGGCAGCGGGGGGTGTGGGCCTTCTTTTCCGCCATTCTGCAAGGCCCGGTTCACTGGCTCGGTCTGGCTGATCTGGTGCTGAACGGCGAAGAGTTACACGGCTTCCGTCTGCACGGGCTGGCCGATCTCTACTGGGATCGGGTGGAGAGCCTGGACTTTGCCAATGCGGCTGCGCCTGCCGCTGGCGTGCCTCTTGCGGCGGCAGCGGACGAAGAATCTTCCCCCGCGCTTTCCGTGGACAAGACCGGCCGCATCCAGGTGGACACAGCCGTCATCACCGTCCTCGGTCACAATCTGCTGCGCAAGCTGGGCCGGGTCGTCTCGTCTATGGTCGGCCACTTTGTTTACAAGCTGGATCTAGATGTGGTCTACGCCACCTTTGAATCCGGGCTGACTGCGCATGATTTGGTGGCCGAGTGGGATGTAGCCCTGCCTCTGGCCATGCCCCGTTCTGTGCGTAACCAACTCTTCCAGTGGTGGAATGACTACGGTGAGATACGCATCTATCGCAACGCCACGCTCATCGAATTTGGGGATGACTACGCCCTGACCGAAATGAAAGCTGTCACCGGGCTGGGAAAAGCGCTTGTGGCCGAGCTTTCTCCCCGGCTGGTGCTGATCGACCGCGCCGCGGTGAACGAGCTGGTGGCCCAACTGGAAAAAGCGGGCTATACGCCGAAAGTCAATTAGCGTAGGTCGGATTGGTAATCCGACCTGTGCAACCGCGTTTGTCTACGGGTCGGATTGCCCATCCGACCTAAGGAGGAGTTTCCGATGAGTGACGAACTCGACCAATTGCTGGAATCCTACCACGCCGCGGACCTGAGCAGTATGGCCAGCGAGGCGGGCATCTCCACTTCTGTGCGCGGAAAATCCAACCGCAGCACAACCGTCAGCGCGCTGCGCCAGCACTTCTTCCAGCCGGAACGCATTCGCGCCAGCTATGCCAAACTGAGCGATCTGGATAAAACTGCCTTCAACCGGATTCTGCTCCGCAGCCTGGCTACGCCGACCCGTGTCCTCCGTCGGGAACTGATCAAATCGGGCATCGTCACCGAAGCGCCCATCGCGCCTGAACCGGAAGGAAGGCGCAACTATGGCTATAGCGAGCCGAAATCCTACGAAGGCTCGCCCAGCAGACGCTTGTCTACCGTCTTTGAGGATGTGATGGCCCGGCTGACCCTGCACGGGCTGGTCTTCAGCCTGGAAGTCCAGGGGACGAGCATTTCATTCAAACAGCGTATCCATCCCGGTTCCCTGCTTTTCGTGCCCCAGGCCGTGCGCGCTGCCTTGCCCGAACCGACGCCCGTCTCGCTGACTACAACCCAACTCCAGCCAGCGGAGATCAAACCATCCGACCCCAACCGGCTGCTGCGGGAACTCTACCTCTACTGGGACTACGCGCGGCGGGGCGGTATCAATCTGCTCAACAGCGGCGCCGTGGGCAAACGGGAACTTAAAGTCCTCAACGGACTGATGTTTACCCTGGACCCGGCCTTTGAGAATGCGCGCAAAGAAGAGGATATGCCCCATCTCTACTTCTTGCGTCGGATGCTGCAAAATCTGGGGCTGCTGCGCATGACAGCCGGTCAGTTGCAGCCGGCTACGGCCAAACCCCTGGAAATTCCCGAATTCTGGCGCTGGCCGGTGGATCAGCAACTGGTGGCCTGCCTGAAAAAGTGGCTCGATTCGGATACGGGAGCGGAAACCGTTGATCCCCAGGCAAACGACAACCCCCGCATGGCCAACGCCCGAGAAAAACTGGTGCAGATTCTGGGGGGAATGGGCGAGAGGGAATGGTTTCAGGTAAATGAACTGCTCGAATATCTGTGGGCAATGGATGTGGGCTTCCTTTACACCGCCCATACCCAGGCCGAAGAATCGAACCGCTGGTATGGAGGGACATTCCAGGGCAGATACTATTACGGAGAAAAGGAGAAGTTCGTCCAGGCCATTGAAGCCAGCGAGCGTCTCTTCATTGAGAAATGTCTGGACGATTCCCTCGCACTCCTGGGGCTGACCGAGCGGGGCATCTATCGGTTGGGTTCGGGCAAGGAAAAAATTCTCTACCGACTCAACGAACGGGGACGCCAGGTGGTGGTGGCCCATTTGGGCAAATCCCGCAATGTAGCCGAGAGCCAGTCTGCCCCCTCCGACACAGGCCGAGTTCTGCTCCAGCCCAACTTTCATCTAGTGGCCATGGGGCCTGTTCCCCTGGCCGTGCTTGCCCAATTGGACCTTTTCGCCGTGCGCCTGCAAGTGGGTGTGGGCGCATTTGAATACGAACTGACCAGGGAATCGGTCTATCAGGCCCACCAGAACGGGATGGAGGCGGCAGAGATACGCGCCCAGCTTGTGGAATTGTGCGGTGGCGCGTTGCCCCAGAACGTGGACCGCACTCTTTCCGAGTGGGCACAACACCAGGAGCGCATCGTCTTCCGCTCCGGTGTGGACATCCTCCAGACCGCGCACCCGGCGCTGCTGGAAAAGTTGGCCGGCCTTGCCCCCGTTTCCGCCCAGATCGAGCGCACCCTGACCCCCTCTTTGGCCCTGCTCAATCAGAACGGAGTGAAGAAGCTAGTACCGGCCCTGAAAGAGGCCGGATTGCTCCCGATTGTCAGTGACGCCCTGCCCGCAGCCGCGGACAAGAGCATTCTGCTGGACGAAAAGGGTGAGATTCAGCTTCTTCATCCCCTGCCCAGCCTCTATCTGGAGGGTCGTCTGGCCAAGATCGCCGAGCCGTCGAAAAAAGGCCAGTGGAAGCTCTCCCCGGCCAGTGTGCGCCAGGCCGGGGGCAGTCGCGCCAAAATCAGCGACCTGCTGGCCGAGTTGACCGCGCTGAGCCGATCTCCCCTGACCGAATCGCTTGTGGAACAGATCAAAGCCTGGGGCAGTTACTACGGCAGCGCGGGGATTGCCCAGGTGACGCTCATCGAATTTCAGAGCCGGGCTGTGCTGGACGAATTGCTACGGGCGACCGACCTCAAGAAAAGGCTGCGCGCCTTCGACGACAAACAGCCCCTGGCTATCGTCGCCGAAAAGGATGTGGCCGCAGTGAAGAAGACATTGGAACGCCTGGGCGTCGCGGTCAAAAATGGCATCAGTCGAGACTGACCGGGGACTGGGGATCAGGGACTGGGGACTGGCAACTGCGCCCTCATCACTGATGTTTCTGCGCAATCTGCGTTCTTTCGTAATGAGCAGGAAGATAACGAAACGATCCTTTTTAACGCAGAGAAAACTATCTGCCCTCTGCGGCTTTGCGTCTCTCCGCCTCTGCGTTAAAATTTCACCATCTCAACGATCACTACACAATCTGCGTCCTTTTTTGCCGATTGCACCCTTTGGGGAGGAACGAATGACCGAAGGCCGTGTGGCAATTGTAACCGGTGGGGCCAGCGGAATTGGCCGGGCCGTGGCCGAGCGGCTGGCGGCGGATGGCTGCCGGGTCGCTGTCGTCGATCTGAACGCTGCCCAGGCCAGCGCGGTGGCCGACGCCATCGGCGGGCTGGCGATTCGGGCCGATCTCTCCCAGCGGGCCGACTGTCGCCGGGCTGTGGACGAGACAATCGCCCGCTTTGGCCAGGCCGACATTCTGGTCAACAACGCGGGCTTCCAGCACATCGCGCCGATCGCCGACTTCCCCGAAGATGTGTGGGAGCAGATGCTGGCGGTGATGCTCACTGCACCCTTCCTCCTCACCAAATACGTCTGGCCCCAGATGGCGGCACGAGGCTGGGGGCGGGTAGTCAACATCTCCTCCATCCACGGCAAAGTGGCATCGCCGTTCAAAGCGGCCTACATCTCCGCCAAACACGGGCTGATCGGTCTGACCCGCACGGCTGCCCTGGAAGGGGGCAGCGTCGGTATTACTGTCAACGCCCTCTGCCCGGCCTATGCGCGCACGCCTCTGGTGGAAAGCCAAATTGCCGATCAGGCCCGCAGCCGGGGCATCAGCGCCGAGGATGTGGTTGCCCAGGTGATGCTGGAGCCCGCGGCCATCAAACGGCTGATCGAACCGGAGGAGATCGCCAGCCTCGTCGCCTATCTCTGCTCAGACGCGGCCGGGGCAGTCACCGGCGCAGCCTGGGACATCGATTTGGGGTGGACTGCCCGATGAACAACCCGACACCGACTACTATTCGGCTTCTGAAGAGTCTGGACGATTTTTACAACTTCCAAAAATTGCAGCAGCGCATCTGGTCCAGCGGCGAAGATGACGTAATCCCCATCCACGTACTCGTAACCCAGGCCAAGAACGGCGGCCTGTTGCAGGGCGCGTTTGTAACCGAGGGGGCCGAGTCCACCGGCGGGATGGTGGGGATGGCCTTTGGCTGGCCCGGTTTTGACACCCACACCGACCCGCCCGCGCTGAAATTTTGCAGCCACATCGCCGGTGTCTTGACCGAATTCCACGGGCAGGGCATCGGCCTTGCCCTGAAATTGGCCCAGCGCGAGCATCTGCTGGCCGAGAAGCTGATGGATTGGATGACCTGGACCTACGATCCGTTGCAGCGGGTCAACGCTCTCTTCAACATTCACCGGCTGGGGGCCACCTGCACCACTTATTACCGGGATGTCTACGGACCGATGGACGATGCGCTCAACGCGGGGCTGCCCACAGATCGCTGTCAGGTGGAGTGGCGGATGGACAGCGAACGGGTGAATTTTGCGCTCTCTTCCCAAAAGTGGTTGCCGGTGTGGGATGGCAAGAACATCGAAATCGGCGAGACCCGTCCATTGGGCGTGGGCGCACGGATACGCATCCCCGTGGAGAGCCGTCTGCGCCTGGACGGGCGACCTGTGGCGATCCCGATTCCTGACAGCCTGGCCAGTCTGCGGGCCGAGGGGCGGGGGCTGCTGGTGGAGTGGCGGCTCTTCCAGCGGGAACTGATCGAGGCCGCCTTTGCCAGGGGCTACGAAATCGTCGATTGCGTGGAGCTTCTGGACATCGGCGCACATTACATTCTGATACCAGCCGGTATGCGCCCCTTCCCCGATCTGCCTTGGCCGTAGAAGGGTGTCCCCACTTCACTTTTCCATCAGATCACTCGGATAGCGCACCAGCACCCGATAGCCTCCATTCCAGGGCGCAGCGTCGGCGGACTGGCTGACAATCCCCGTCACTTGCCAGCGCTCGCCTCTGTTCACAAAAGGCCGCCGCCAGCCCAGGCTGCTGCGCACAGTGACTCTCACCGGCTCGGCGTCGGGCTGTTCCGGATCGGCCAGGAAGATACTGGCACCCAACCAGCCGGTCACAACGCCCTCGAATGTGACCAGCCGCCCTTCCAGCGACTCGCCCACCGCGCTGGCCTCAATGGAGAGGGGCTGCAACGGCTTGCCTGGCCCTATTCGCCAGATGTCTGCGGGCCGCTCCACCAGAATCTCCCGCTCGCCCCGGAAACTGTGCATCGTCCCCCGAATCTCCACCCGATCCCCTTCGGCCAGTTCCGGGAAAGTGCCCCGGCGCAGATAGACCTGCACACCCAGCCAGGCGGTTGCGTCGTTGGGCGGCAGGGCCGGGTCGGCCACGTAGATGGCCGAATTGAAGAGTCCCGGCGGAACCGTCACCACCCCGACGAAGTGTACCCCATCTTCCATTCCCGCCAGTTTGGCCGCAGTGACCGAACGGAAGGGACCCACCGCTTCGCCGCCCGGCGTACCCGGTGCAGCCCCACTGCCCCAAGGCGGCAGGGTTTCCGGCTGTTCACCGCTGCCGCCAGAACCTGGGCCGGGTGTATCGCTCGGATTCGAGCGACCGGGGGAAGGGTCACGGCTCTGCCAGTTGCCCCCGTCGGGAACCCGACTCAACCCCTGGCCGCGCGCAATCCGGCTGTTCCATTCCACTGCATCCACCAAACGACCGCTGCTGTCGTACAATTCCACCCGATCCCCGTCGTCGTTCAGCCCGATATGGCTCTCCCGGCCCCAGATCGTCAAAAAGCCACGGGCTGGCAGCAGATGTTCGACGCCCAGCACAAAGCGGCGGCGGGTTGGATTGCTGATCGAACGGTCTTCCAGCCGCCAGCCCGCCAGAGAGACAGGTGTATCGCCGGGATTGTAGAGTTCGATAAATTCGTCGTTGCTGTCAATCGTGCCATCCCCGTTCCAGTCCGCCGCAGGCGCGGGCAGCACTTCGTTGATGATCACCCGCGCTGCGTCGCCATTCTTCACCAGCAGAGGGGCAGTCACGGCAAAATCACCGTCGGCCTGGGTTGCCACGGCATAGAGAACGCTGCCGGGCACTGCCGAGACAGTGACTTGCCAAATGCCGCTGCCCTGGGGCAGATCGGTCTGGACGATGGGACGGTCGTTAAGCCAAAGGGCGAGGGCTGCCACTTGGCCGTTCCAGTCGCGATAGTCCACATCCACAGCCAACGCGTCCTGGGGTTCGATAGCCGAACCCATCCAGCGAATGCCGCCACTGGTGTGCGCCCGTAGGGTCAAGGCCAGACCGGGACGGTTGGTGAGCCAGCCCCGCCGGGCAGCCAGTGCTTCCCGCAGCCCGGTTTCTGTCGTCTCCCATGCGGCCAGTCCGGTGTAGCGGGGATTGGCTTCGGCCTCGCCCGCTACTGGCGGCTGGGCATTGCCCGCGGGGAGCAACGGCCCTGTTTGCCAGCGGCGGCTGAAAGCGGGCAACCCGCCGGGAACGGACAAACCATCCGCGGCCAGGGCCACCACCGATTCGGCAGAGGCGGGTGGCACGTTGGATTCAGTCCACTGGGCCAGCCCGCCGCTGCTTGCCAGTCCGGAGAGGAAGACGTTTGTCGTGCCGTCGGTGGCAAAGGGTGAGCCGTATACAATCGCGCCGCCGCCGTCGCTGGCTGTCCAGCGCCAGGCAGCCAGTAGGCCTGCGCCGGTCCGCTCGCCGGGATTGTCCACCGGGTCTGCAACCGCCACAAAGCCGAGACCGATATTTTCCCCCGCTGCCTGGATGTAGTGGGGTGGGGCCGCGCCGCCGGGAGTGAAATTGCTGGCCGCGCCCAGAGACCCCCACACAGCCTGCAGGCCATCCGCCAGAGGCGGGATTGACACAACCGCGCTCTCAGGCAGAACCACCGAAACAAAAGGCGCGGGTGCAGCCCACAGGAAGCGGTGGCGCTGGTCTGGCGTCTCGGGGAAAGTGTAACCGGGCACGCGTTGGAGGCTGCGCTCGGAGATGGGATAGAGCGCGCCGGTCAAGCCCAGGCCCGCCCCATCTCCGCTGGCCCAGGCCACCGCGTCGGCCAGGGCGAGGGCTGGATCGAGCAGCAGAACTTCGTCACCGCCGTCGCTGAGGGCCAGACGTCCGCTCGCCAGTTCCCGCCGACGTTCCAGCACAGGCGCGGTGGATTCGCTCGTCTCGAACTGGGCGTCGGGTGCGCGGCCCCAGCGGGTGTGAAAGGCCGCACCGTTGCGGGCGATCACAAAAGGCGTGTGGGGCGCAAGCAATTGACCCGGCGGCAGATCGTAGAGGCCCTCGCCGCCGCCGGGGATGGCCCCATCGCCCACCACCCAGCCGGTCAGGTCGACGGGGGCGTCGCTCACATTGACCAGAGCGACAAATTCCAGATCACTGCCCAGAAAATTCACTTCGTCGATGCGCAGGGCAGCGGCTTCTCTTCGGGGCGGCCAGACAGCAGGCATAACGGTAGGCGTGCCAGTTGGGGTTACTGTCGGCGTCGCCGTAACCGTCTGCGAGCCGCCGTTTGCGGTCGCCGTCGGCGTTGCCGTCGGGGTTCCCGTCCCAATCGGCGTCACAAACCCAGTACCCGGCGTGCCGAAGTCACCCGCGGAACCGGGCCAGGCGGAAACCGCTACAACCCATTCGGCCAGCGGGCCAAACCCAGCCCGTTCCAGACTTTTGCCACGGACTGGCGTCAAACCTGAATCCCCACCCCAAACCACCCGGTCTTCCTCTGTGCCGTCGGCGCTCAAGAGGAGAATCTCGTCCTCGTCGTTGGCCAAGTTGACGCCGGTATACACATAGGCAACAGCCACCCCGCCATTGATGGAAGGATCGTCCTTGCGCGCCAGTACCACATACGCACCAGCCGCCACCACAATATCCCTTGTGATGACATGACGATCCCGGCCCAAATCAGCCAAAACCCAATCCTTCAGATTCACCGCATCCGGCCCGGCGTTGTAGAGTTCAATCCACTCGCCATTGGCATCCGAGACCGCCGACGGGTCGGCCAGAAATTCGGAAATGTAGACGGAAGCAACCCCGCCACCGCTTGCGGAGGTCGGCGTTGGGGTTGCGGTCGGTGTCGCTGTCTGCGATCCGCCGTCTGTCGTCGCTGTGGCGGTTGGCGTCGCTGTGGCCGTCGGCGTCAGCGTTGCAACCGGCGACACAAACCCGCCACCCGGTGTGCCCAAGTCACCTGTCGAGCCAGCCCAAGCAGTGGTGGCCGTCAGCCAGACCGGAACCGAGCCAAAGGTGATACGCTCCAGACTCTTGCCTGGGGTAGCGCGCAAGAGAGCGTCACCACCCCAGACTACCCGGTCTTCTTCCGTCCCGTCGGGGCGCAGGAGAAGAATTTCGTCGGCGCTGTTGGCGAGAGTGACGCCGCTGTAGACGTATTGAAGCGCGACTCCGCCGTTTTCCAACAGATTCCCGTTGCGACCCAAGACAACGTATGCGCCAGCGGCTACGAACAGGTCAACGCCAATTGTGTGGCTGTCGCTGTCCAGATCGGCCAGCGTCCAACCCTTCAGATTCACCGCATCCGGCCCGGCGTTGTAGAGTTCGATCCACTCACCGTTGGCATCCGAGACCGCCGACGGGTCGGCCAGGAACTCGGAGATGAAGATGGAAGCATCCCCGCCACCGCTGGCGGAGGTCGGCGTGGGCGTAGATGACGGGGTGACAGTCGCGGTTGCGGTCTGCGGTCCGCTGTCTGCCGTCGTCGTGGCTGTCGGCGTCGCTGTCGAGACCGGTGGCACAAATCCGCTGCCCGGTGTGCCGAAATCGCCCGCGGAGCCGGGCCAGACCGCGCTGGCCGTCAGCCAGACGGGGACCGGGCCAAAGGTGATGCGTTCCAGACTCTTGCCGGGAGTGGCGCGCAAGAGAGCGTCACCGCCCCAGACTACCCGGTCTTCTTCCGTCCCGTCTGGGCGCAGGAGGAGAATTTCGTCGGCGCTGTTCGCGAGGGTGACGCCCGTATACACGTAATCCACCAGAACACCGCCATTATCGGCAAAGTTGGTGTTGCGGCCCAGGACGACATATGCGCCTGCGGCCACCAACAGGTCAACGCCAATTGTGTGGCTGTCGCTGTCCAAATCGGCCAAAACCCAATCCTTCAGATTCACCACATCAGGTCCGGCGTTGTAAAGTTCGATCCATTCGCCGTTAGCGTCGGAGACCGCCGACGGGTCGGCCAGGAACTCGGAGATGAAGACGGAAGCATCCCCGCCGCCTGTGGAGGTCGGCGTGGGTGTGGGCGTAGATGCCGGGGTGACAGTTGCGGTCGCGGTTGCGGTCTGCGGTCCGCTGTCTGCCGTCGTCGTCGTCGTGGCTGTCGGCGTAGATGCGGGCGGCACAAATCCGCTGCCCGGTGTACCGGAATCGCCCGCCGAGCCGGGCCAGACCGCGCTGGCCGTCAGCCAGACCGGGACCGAGCCAAAGGTGATACGCTCCAGACTCTTGCCGGGAGTGGCGCGCAGGAGAGTATCGCCGCCCCAGTGTACCCGGTCCTCTTCCGTCCCGTCTGGTCGCAGGAGGAGAATTTCGTCGGCGCTGTTGGCAAGGGTGACGCCGCTGTAGACGTATTGGACCGTCACACCGCCATTTTCCAACAGATTCCCGTTGCGACCCAAGACAACGTATGCGCCAGCGGCTACGAACAGGTCAACGCCAATTGCGTGGCTGTCGCTGTCCAGATCGGCAATTGTCCAACCTTTGAGATTCACCGCATCCGGCCCGGCGTTGAAGAGTTCGATCCACTCGCCATTGGCGTCCGAGACCGCTGACGGGTCGGCCAGAAATTCGGAGATGAAGACGGAAGCATCCCCGCCGCCTGTGGAGGTCGGCGTGGGTGTGGGCGTAGATGCCGGGGTGACAGTCGCGGTTGCGGTCTGCGGTCCGCTGTCTGCCGTCGTCGTGGCTGTCGGCGTCGCTGTCGAGACCGGTGGCACAAATCCGCTGCCCGGTGTGCCGGAATCGCCTGCCGAACCGGGCCAACTCGCGCTGGCCGTCAGCCAGACCGGGACCGGGCAGAAGGTGAGGCGTTCCAGACTCTTGCCTGGGGTAGCGCGCAGGAGAGAATCGCCGCCCCAGACTACCCGGTCTTCTTCCGTCCCGTCTGAGCGCAGGAGAAGAATTTCGTCGGCGCTGTTGGCGAGAGTGACGCCGCTGTAGACGTATTGAAGCGCGACTCCGCCGTTTTCCAACAGATTCCCGTTGCGACCCAAGACGACGTATGCACCGGCAGCCACCAACAGGTCAACGCCAATTGTGTGGCTGTCGCTGTCCAGATCGGCGATTGTCCAACCTTTGAGATTCACCGCATCCGGCCCGACGTTGAAGAGTTCGATCCATTCGCCGTTGGCGTCGGAGACCGCTGACGGATCGGCCAGGAATTCGGAGATTAAGACGGAAGCATTCCCGTCGCCGCTGGCGGAGGTCGGCGTGGGTGTGGATGATGGGGTATGGGATGCTGTGGCAATAGGCGTCGCAGTTGCGGTTGCGGTTGTGGTCGCCGTCGGTGTAACCATCGATGTCCCAGTCGGTGGTCCGCTGTCCGCCGTCGTTGTGGCTGTGGGCGTCGCTGTCGAGATTGGTGGCACGGACGGAACATACGCGCGGCTCGGAGTTCCGAAGTCACCTAGCGAATCAGGCCAGGCAGACTCTGCGGTAGCCCAG
>CAMDQF010000059.1 GCA_945905745.1 Litorilinea aerophila | reverse complement strand
GTGAACGGTCATCAGTTGCGAGGGCGCTCGTTCCCAGCGCTCCGTGTGGGAATGTCTCTTGGACGCTCTGCGTCCCGGCCCCAGTAACGCAAGCTAACAGCTTGCGCTGGCGACGACTGATTGATCCGGCGCATAGCGGTTCAGCAATTGTCGCAGATGTTCGCTCTTTTCTACAATCTCGCCGCTCTGCAAATCCCGAATCTGAAAGAGCGCGAGCAACGACCCGTAGAGTTCGGGCAGGCCCAGAATCTCCACCACCTGCTCGTGAATCCATTTGTCATAGGCGATGGGATAGAGCCGGCGGTTGATAAAAAGCGCCTGCAAAAACTCCCGGTGGGCATTGTAGAGTCGGTCCAGACATTGAAAATACAGACCGCGGGCACTGTAGAGCGGGATGTGGTCCAGGTTATTCAGACAGAATTTGCGCACCATCGCCAACCTTTCGGTCCGCAGTGCATCGCTGTAGTAAGGCAGCCACTCGGCGCGCAGTTCGTCCCAATAGCTGCTGCGCTGAGCAAGCGGATGGGCATAGACCAGATGATTGCCGATTTCCAGTTCAAAAGCGTCAGGTCCGCTGGTCCAGCCGTGACCCGTCTGGGTGTAGATGCCGTTAATCACATCCAAATGAACGTCGGCGAAGTGACCCGCGGCTTCCAGAGCGCGAAAGACGGGCGTGGCGGCATACCATTCCTCCCAGGACTTTTCCAGGCTGGCTGCGTTGGCCGCGTATTGCTCCGGGCGCAAAAGCAGGCCGATGTCCAGACAACTGTCCGGGCTGGCCTTGCCCCGGGCACAGGAATTGAGCAGCAGCACAGCATCTGTCTCAGCGCCGTAGCGCTCGACAATGGCCCGGGCTGCGGCGGCGTGGGCCGGGGTTGGGTAGGCGGGCTGGGGGTTATAGGGTAGGGTTTGCATAGCTAAATCCGCTGGTTCTTGTGGTTGATCGTTGCGAACAAATGTGCCATACTAGGCGTGCCCAGCAAGAATCCGTTCCATACAATCTACTTTTCGCACAGGAGCAATTCTAATGGTACACACAATTGAACATCTCGAAATATCGGCCAATGACCTGACCGAGGCTGGTACATTCTATGCGGCTGTCTTTGGCTTCGACGTCGAAGACCATCTCGCTGATAACTACACGCTTTTGACAATTGGCGAAGGCGAACCCAACATCGCTCTGATTCGGACCAGCAAGGACAATCCAGCGGGCCGGGTGGTTCCCTATTTCACCACCGGGGATGTCGCCGCCACGCTTGCCAAAGTCACCACAGCTGGGGGCAAGACGATTATGGAATCCACATCCATCCCCAATGTGGGCGATGTGGGTATGTTTATGGACCCTACGGGTAATGTGCTGGGCGTGTGGAAGCAGAAGAATCAGTAATCAGTAATCAGTGAACAGTCCAGATGTGCTCTCCTGACTGTTCACTGTTCACTCCCCCGCCGGGCTACAATCCCACAGAACGCGGCCTGGCGCGCGTCCATCCCCCCGCTAATGGACGGGTGAATAGTCACCTCGGCGAAACCACTCTCGACCAGCAATTGCTCGTATTCAGCGGGCGAATAGCCTTGGGCAGAGGCTGCGTGGCGGGCCACCTCACCAGCGGCAGCGTCGATCACAAAATAGCGCTCAGTGGCAATCTGCCGGGTCTCGTCCCAGTAGGCTTCGGTGAGCAGCAGATGGGGCTGTGGGCTGAACAGACCGCTGGAATGGCTGACCCAATGGGGTAGCGTTTTGCCGATCTCTGCCACAGCCTCCAATGTGTGCGGCTCCAGCAGCAGCAGCCCACCCGGTGCCAGGGCTGCGTGGGCTTGGCGCAGGATCAGCCGGGCATCCTCCATGCGAAAGACGTTGAACTCGCCAAAGAGCAGCATGACAAGCCCAAAACCAGCACCGTACTCCGCCTGGCGGATGTCGGCCAGACGGTAACGGCAGGCCAGACCCTCTTTGGCCGCGCTCGCTTTAGCATAGCCAATCGATGCCGGCGAGAAGTCGATCCCAACGCAGGTGTGGCCCAGGCGTGCCAGACGACTGGTGTAGAGTCCCGGCCCGCAGCCCAGATCGAGAATCTGGGTGGGGTTCCCGCTCAACACCCATTCGTGAATCCACGCCACCTGCGCATCCAGCAGGTCATTGCGGCGGCTGGCCGCGTCGTGGCGCTGGGAGAGATGCTCGGCCAACATTCGTTGGCTGAAGTCTGGATCGTTCCAGGGAATCTTCTCCCCTTCCGCCCAGGGCTGGGGGATCGGTGTGCGATTGATGATGTCTTGGAGTTTCATACGGTGCTTCCGTCAAAGCTGTAGGACGCAGATTTACACTGAAAGAGATGATTTGCGCGGATTTCATCTCTTCGACAGGCTCAGGACACCCCAGCGTCAATCACTCTTTTCAGCGTCATCTGCGTCCAATTCTTATTTCAGTCCGTCAGCAATTTTCTCCGCCACCATCAGCACAGTGGCATTGATATTGGCCCGCACGGTTTCAGGGAGAATCGACGAATCCACCACCCACAGCCCTTCCGTGCCATGGACCTTCCCCCGCTGATCGACCACGGACAAGGGATCGCTTTCCGGCCCCATCCGACAGGTGCTGGACGAGTGGTGGCCTGTGTCGGCGTGGGCCAGAATCCAGCGGTCCAGGGCGTCGTCGTTGTCCAAGGCGTCGCCGGGGTGTTGCAGCGTCTCACGGATAATCGGCGCAAAGTCGGGATATGCCATCAATTCCAGAGAGAGGCGAAGCGCCTCCCGTTGACGCTGGCGGTCGAAGGGATGGGAATAATAATCGTACTTGAGCGCGGGCTGGACGGATACATCGGGCGACGTCAAGCGCAATTGCCCGGTACTCAGGGCAAAATTGATGGTCGGGCGCACAAAGAGCGTCTGCTCGTGTGCGCGCACACCAAAATAGACGATCATATCGTTGAAAAAGTCAGAGCCAGCCGCGCTGTAGCGCAGCCCCACCTGGTGGAAATGGGCGCTGCCGTTGTACGGAAAATCGGGCCGCACCCGCCAGAGCAGGCCAGTGGTTGGATGATCCCGCAGCCCTTCGCCCACGCCGGGATGATCCAGCAGCACAGGAATGCCCAGACTTTTCAGATGATCCGCCGGGCCGACGCCAGAGAGCATCAGCAGTTGAGGCGAGGCAATCGCGCCGCCGCAGAGGATCACCCGGCCCGCGGAAATCTTCTCGGCCTTGCCCTCGATCAGCGCCTCCACGCCGGTCGCCCGCGCGCCATCAAAACAAATACGCTGCACCACCGCCTGGCCCCGAATGGTCAGGTTGGGCCGTCCCCGAGCCGGCAGAAGATAGGCCAGGGCTGTACTGTGGCGAACCCGGCTGCGCGAGTTGAGCGGGTATGGCCCCACACCGGTTGTACCGGGCCGGTTCATATCCGGGGACTCGGCAAAACCCGCGGCCAGACAAGCCGCGTACCAGGCCCGCTGATCTTCCGGCCAATCCGCGGCCCAATAGCGGCCCACAGGAATCGGCCCGTCGCTGCCGTGGAATTCGTCCTGAAAGTCCTGATCGCTCTCGATTTTGCGGTAGTAGGGCAGCACTGCATCCCACGACCATTCGTCATTGCCCAGGCTGACCCAATGGGCGAAGTCCTCCGGGATGCCGCGCAGAAAAATCGTAGCGTTGACCGAACTGCTGCCGCCGATGACCCGGCCCCGGGGAATGGCAATCGACGGTGCGGCGGGGGTGGCTGTGGCGATGTAGCCCCAGTCGTGGGTCAGGCTGAGGATGCCGGAGGGCGTGCCAAAGCCATAGCGCAGATCGTCGGGGAAAGTTTCAGCGCTTGTGTAATCGGGTCCGGCTTCTAACAACAGCACCCGGTGGGAGGGGTCTTGCGAAAGGCGGGCAGCCAGAACACCGCCTGCGGAGCCAGAGCCGATGATCAGTGTGTCGAAGTGGGACATGGGTGCTTCCATTTCTGTGGCGGGAAGGAGACGGTCTGTGGTTCTATTATGGCCCAGAGGAAATGGGGATGCAAGCTGCTGTACGAATCAGAATACCCATCACAGAGGAGAAACCCTTTCCTTTTCACCCGCACTATCTCTCCGTTGTATAATGCTTTGGCGAAAGCTAAATACTCCCAGAAGTTCGGCTAACCTGAAAATAGGACGCTGATAGCGCTGAAAAAGATGATTGACGCTGATAAAAATCTGCGCAGATCAGTTGTTTCTGCGTGAATCTGCGTCCCTCTTTTCGTCGTGATCGGTGTCCATCGCTTGTGCTGCCGGTTCCGACCAGGTCATTGCGCCGCTCGTCCTATCAGATTTGTCAAAGCAGCCCCGAATGGGTATACTGTGAAGGCATCGGGGAGTAGCGCAGCTCGGCAGCGCGCTTCGTTCGGGACGAAGAGGTCGGAGGTTCAAATCCTCTCTCCCCGACACACAGAAAAAGAGGCAGCGGACTTTTGTCCGCTGCCTCTCTTTTGTCTATTGCAGAAGTTCGACGACCCGCGCCACCCCATCCTCGGCGCGGATGCTGGCCCCCAACTGCTCGGCCCTGCGCTGTATCTCCCCGTCTGTGGTCATCCGCCCAATCGCCTGGGCTAGATTATCGACGGTCAGCCGCTTGCGGGGAATCGGCGCGGGACCCACGCCGAGATCCGCGATGCGCTGTCCCCAGAAGGGCTGGTCCCCAAAGAAAGGCACTACCAGCGACGGCACACCAGCACGCAGCCCAGCAGCGGTGGTGCCCGCGCCGCCGTGATGGACAGTGGCGGCCATGCGGGGAAAGAGCCAGGCGTGGGGTGCGGACTCGATCATCAGAATCGAGTCGGGCAGAGCAGCCGTTGCCAGCCCCTGCCAGCCAGAGAGCAGGACCGCCCGCTGTCCGGCTTTCTTCACTGCGTCAACAATCAGCCGGGTCATCTCCGCCGGGTTGCGGTTGCTCATACTGCCAAAGCCGATGGCGACTGGCGGGGGACCGGCAACGAGGAAGTCGGCCAGGGCAGGCGGCGGCGTCCAGTCGTCCTCTGCGTCCACAAACCAGTAGCCGGTCATGTGGGCATTCACGCCCCAGTCGGCTGGTTTGGAAATGACCGACGGACTGACCCCGCAGAGTACTGGCTGGTTATGGAGAGTGGGCGAGCGGTATGGCCCCCAAAAGGGCGCGGGCGGCAAGCCGAGTACCTGCTTGCGGGCTGCGTTGTCCGCGCCCCGAAAGCCCTGCCACATGATCTGACGCATCAGATGGTGAGAAATTCGGTTGGCTGCACCGCCCAGCCGGCCCACAGATCGGGGAAAGAGCGCGCCGGGAAAAGCAGCAGTGGGGGTGAAGGGCACAACCGGCGCTTGCACAAAGGGAATCCCCAATTTTTCCGCCAGAGAGATGCCTGCGTTCATTCCACCCATACCGGCCAAAATCAGATCACTGTCCTGGCAGCCCGCCAGCCCGTCCTCGGCCCAGTGCAGCGCTGCCTCCTTGGCCAGTTTGGCTGTATGGACGGTGATAGCCAAAAAGTTGCCCTTGTCCAGCAGCGCCTGCATCTCCGGGCTTTCAACCACCGCCTGCACATCGCCGCGCATGGGCCAGAAGTCCAGGCCGTGGGCAGCGACAAAGGCAGCATAATTTTCGTGGGTCAACAGCCGCACGGTGTGTCCCGCCTGTTGCAGACCCTTCCCCAGGGCCACGTAGGGCTGCACATCCCCCCGGCTACCCATAGCGATAACAGCGATACGCATACATCCACTTCCTGTCTGTGTGATGAACGAAGAATACAAAAAACACGTTTGTTATTTTACGTACACATGTAATTTATTGTAGTATAACAGGTGTCTGGAAAGTGTCAAATGTCAGTTTATGTGGTACGCTGTTTAAGCACAATCCGAGGAGAATCGCCCCAATGAGCCAATCTGCTCCATCGCCCGAATCGACCCTGGACCCACGGGTACGCCGCACCCGTCAATGGATCGGCGACGCACTAGTTGCGTTGCTCCAGGAAAAGCCCTTTGCCGAGATTTCGATCACCGACCTCACCCGACGGGCTGACATCGCCCGGGTCACCTTTTACCAGCATTTCGACAGCAAAGAATCTGTACTGTTGGCCCTGGTCTCCGACTTCTTCGAGCGTCTGTACCAACTTTTCGACCTCTCAACACTTCTGCAAACGGGCGAAGCGTTTCCCCAAAATGGAGTCGGGCCGTTGCCGGTTTCGGATGAACTCGATCTGCAACAGGCCCATCTGGTGCAGGTGGCGCTGGAAGAGGTGGGGCCAGCCGTGCGCCGACTGGCGGTCACTTCCTTTGCGCAGGCATTGGCCCGCGGCGGCTTTTCCCGCTCCGCAGTCGAAGCACGGGTGGTGGCAACCTACCACGTGAATGGAATACTGGGGTTGCTGGAGAGCTATCTGAATAACGAATTGCCGATTTCCTCTGCCGAATTCCGGGAAGCGACCCTCACTTTATTGCGCTTGTTGCCGCTTGACTCTACGAGATCGGCTATCTTGCAGTAGCCAGTTTTCCGATCTTCCCTTGCAATTCCAATTCTTCTACACCGGTTTTGTTCCTCGTTTGAAGTTTTCTTCCAAAGCGGTTACACTACACTTATCGTAGCGGGCAACCACATGTTCCTACGATTCAAACCCACTCAGGGCGCGATCGTCACTCCCTCACCTTTTCACCCCTTCACCCTTTCATTTTCCACAGGAGGCCCCCCAATGGAACTTCGCAATCTCGGACGCACAGGCGTCAAAGTCAGTGTGCTCTGCCTGGGCTGTATGATGTTTGGCCGCAGCACCACCCCGGACGACTCCTACGTCATCATTGACCGCGCGCTGGACGCTGGCATCAACTTTCTGGACACGGCCAACGTCTACAGCCGGGGGCGCAGCGAGGAGATCACTGGCGAGGCGCTGAAACGAAACGGCAAGCGGGACAAAATTGTACTGGCGACGAAAGTACACGGACGCATGGACGACGACGATCCCAATGCGGGCGGAACCAGCCGTAGGCACATCATCGAGCAATGCGAGGCCAGCCTGCGCCGACTCCAGACTGACTATATCGACCTCTACCAGATGCACCGCCCCCGGCCTGAAATTGCCATTGACGAAACCCTGCGCGCCCTGGACGATCTGGTGCGGGCGGGCAAAGTACGCTACATCGGCACCAGCACCTTTGCCGCCTGGCAGGTGGTGGAGAGCCTGTGGGCGTCAAAAGAGTTGGGGTTGAACCGCTTCGTCTGCGAGCAGCCCCCCTACAACATTCTGGACCGACGGGTTGAGCGGGAGTTGCTGCCTATGGCCCAGACCTTTGGCATCGGCACGATCCCGTGGAGTCCGCTGGCTGGCGGGCTGCTGACAGGCAAATACACTCGCCAGAATCCCTCCCCGGAGGGCGCACGCTATGCGGATACATCCGGCAACAGCCGTTTCGCCGCCCGCAAGACCGAGGAAGTCTACGACGTAGTAGCAGCGCTGGAACCGCTGGTGGAAGCCAAAGGCTGCACAATGGCCCAGTTTGCCCTGGCCTGGGTGATGGAGCGGCCCGGCGTCACCAGCCCGATCATCGGCCCCCGCACAATGGAGCAGTTGGTGGACAACCTGGGCGCGCTGGACGTGACCATCACCGACGAAGACCGGGCGCTGGTAGATTCGCTGGTTCCCCCCGGACGGATGGTCAGTGCCTTCTACGAGGCCGATTTCGGCCCCAATCAGTATCGGTGGTAGGGGGAATGGATGATGAGATGATAAGATGATGGTTGCGTACTTCATCATCCCATCATCTCATCATCATTTTTATGGACGAAACCCGACTCTCTGCCCTTCTACAGAACGTTTCTGACGGCACACTCTCCGTCGAGACTGCCCTCTCCCAACTGCGGGGGCTGCCCTACGAAGCCGTGGGCGACTTTGCCACGCTGGACCATCACCGGGCGCTGCGCAACGGCTTCCCGGAGACGATCTATTGCGAGAGCAAGACACCGGAACAGGTGGCCGCCATCGCCGAACGGCTGGCGGCCCGTTCCCCCCGGCTGCTGGGGACGCGAGCCAGCCGCGCCCATTTCGAGGCGGCCCAGGAGCGGGTGGCCGATCTGCGCTGGCACGCTTTAGCCCAGTGCCTCTGGATGGACCGGGAGCCGGACGCACCCCGCAAGGAAGGCGTCGTCCTGGTCTGCGCGGGAACAAGCGACCTGCCTGTGCTGGAAGAGGCCGCCTTGACTCTCGACCTGATGGGCCATCGCCCCCACAAAATCAGCGATGTGGGCGTGGCCGGGTTGCATCGCATCTTCCCCCACGTACCGGCCATTCAAAGCGCCAATGTCGTCGTCGTGGTGGCCGGGATGGAAGGTGCGCTGGCGTCGGTGGTGGGTGGGCTGACCAATGCGCCGGTGATCGCCGTGCCTACTTCCGTCGGCTACGGGGCCAGCTTTGGCGGCCTTTCTGCCCTGCTCACAATGCTCAATAGCTGTGCATCCGGCGTGGCGGTGGTGAACATTGACAACGGCTTCGGCGCGGGCCATCTGGCCGCGCTGATTAACAGGAAAATCGTTGAATCGTTGAATCGTTGATTGGTTGATTGGTTGACTTTTAGATTCGCACGAGTCCGACAGTCAACCAATCAACCAATCAACCAATCAACCAATCAACCAATGGAAACAGACAATGACTGACTCCAATACCTTTGTCCCCGAAATCTCTGCAAAACTGGAAACACTGCGGGCGCTGATGCGCGAGGTTGGCTCTGTTCTCGTCGCCTATTCCGGCGGGGTGGACAGCAGCCTGGTGATGGCCGTGGCCCACGAGCAGTTGGGCGAGAAGGCCCTGGCCTGCATCGGCGTCTCGCCCAGCTACCCAGCGCGCGAGATGCGGGATGCGGTGAAACTGGCCGAACTTCTGGGCGTCCCCTATCGGCTGATCAACACCGAAGAGTATTTGGACCCCAACTACGCGGCCAACCCCAACAATCGTTGCTATTTCTGCAAATCCGAGTTGCACAACCGGCTGAAGGAGCTGCTGTTGGCCGACGGCTGGGGCGTGGTGATGGACGGAGCCAACACTTCGGATTTGGGCGATCACCGGCCCGGAATGATCGCGGCCCAGGAACGGAACGTGCGCTCACCGCTGATCGAGGCGGGCATCAGCAAACCGGAGGTGCGGGCCATCGCCCAACATTTGAGCCTGCCCGTCTGGGACAAACCGGCCATGGCCTGTCTCTCCAGCCGCGTCCCCCACGGCACAGCCATCACACCAGAGCTTCTGCGCCAGATCGAAGCAGCCGAGGATGTGCTGGTCGATCTGGGCTTTCCCCAATTCCGGGTGCGCCATCACAACGAAATCGCCCGCATCGAAGTCCCCGCAGAGGAATTCCCCAAAGCCTTCCAGCATCACAACGAAATTGTGGCAGGCGTCAAAGCCGCAGGCTATCGCTTCGTCACATTAGATTTGGCGGGGTTCAAGAGTGGCGGGTTGAACGGAGCCACGAACGGGACGATTATTCCGCTGGTGGAGGTGGTGGGGATGAGAGATTGAGAGATTAAGAGATTGGGTAGTGACATCGAATCGTCGTCACTACCCAATCGCCCAATCCCCTAATCTCCCAATCCCCAATCCCTATGCACATCGCCTATCTCGACACCCCCTCCGGCATCTCCGGCGATATTTTTCTGGGCTGTCTGTTGGACGCCGGCTGGCCTTTGGCGCGGCTGCGGGCTGTGGTGGAGGCCCTGCACCTGCCTGGGGGAAGCTGGCGGGTGGACGCAGAGCCAGTGATGAAAGGCCCTCTGCGGGCGACGCTGGCGGATGTGAAAGTCAATGAAGGCGACACCCACCGCCATCTGAGCGACATCACCGCGATTATCCGGGCGGGCGACCTGCCGTCGATTGTGCAGGATCGGGCCATCGCCGTTTTCACCCGGCTGGCTGAAGCCGAGGCGCGAGTCCACAATACGACGCCGGAAGCCATTCACTTTCACGAAGTGGGCGCGCTGGATGCGATTGTAGACATTGTGGGCGTCTGCGCCGGGCTGCACGAACTGGGGATCGACCGTTTGCACGCTTCCCCTCTGCCGCTGGGCCACGGCTGGGCACAGACAATGCACGGGCGCATTCCCCTGCCCGCGCCGGCGACGCTGGAACTATTGGCCGCGGTCGGCGCGCCGACCATCCCCGCGCCGGGGCCGGGGGAACTGGTGACGCCGACAGGCGCGGCGCTCCTGGCTGAACTGGCCGACTTTTCCCAACCCCGGATGATATTGCAGCGCATCGGCTACGGCGCGGGACGCAAGGATTTTGCGTGGCCGAATGTGGCCCGTTTGTGGGTGGGGGAAGCGGTGGGGACATTTGGAGCGCGAAGGAGCGCGAAGGGGCACGAAGAGCGCGAAGAACATCCGCCTGAATCTGCCCAATCCGCGTCATCCGCGTTCGATTCTTCTCTGGTTGTCATCGAGACGAATATCGACGATATGAATCCGGAGTTGTACGAGCCGGTGCGGGAGCGGCTCTTGGGGGCAGGGGCGCTGGATGTGTGGACGACGGCCATCGGGATGAAGAAAGGACGGCCTGGTACACTGCTTTCCGTCCTGTGCGCTGCGGAGAAGGAAGCGGAGCTGGCCCGGCTGATGCTTCACGAGACGACGACGCTGGGCGTGCGGGTCTATCCGGTGACGCGCCACATCGCCAAGCGGGCATTTCAGATGGTCGAGACGGTCTACGGCCCGGTGCAAGTGAAAGTAAAAATCCTGGACGGCGCAACTGTAGGGGCCAAACCAGAATTCGACGACTGCAAGCGGCTGGCCGAGGCCGCGGGTGTGCCTGTGCGGATGGTCTACGAGGCGGCGCTGGTCGCGGCCCAGGCCGCGCTGACAGGGGAAAGGAAATCCATTGAAATTCACTGACAAAGCCTGTCCTGTCATTTTGCGCCAGCGGGAAGGACGTCTGCAAATTTTGGCCTTTCGCCATCCCCTGGCTGGCCCGCAGCTCGTCAAAGGGACGGTGGAAGAGGGCGAAGAACCCCGACAGACGGTTCTGCGCGAGTTGGGGGAAGAGTCGGGTGTAGAAGACGCCAGAGTGATTGAGCCGCTGGGACAACTGCTCTTTCGAGGGGATGGGCAGCGTTGGCATCTTTTTCTGTGCCAGGTGCCACGGGTTCTACCCGACGCGTGGATTCATTTCACCACCGACGGGGGCGGCCACAACTTCGCCTTTTTCTGGCACGACCTGGACGAGCCGCCAGGGGACGAGTGGTATCCGACTTATCGTTCGGCGCTGGAATACGTTCGGAAGCGGCTGAAAGATCCCGATTTGGTTAATTTTCTGACGGGGCCGTGAGGTGTGAGACGTAAGATCACATGACTATACCTCACGTTTCACGCATCACGCATCGCGTTTCACACTTCACCGATCACGCAGCAGCCACATTTCCTATACCACAAGGAGCAATCTCATGCCTACAATTGTACGACGACCCTTTGGCAGCACAGGCCACAACAGCAGTGTCACCCTCTTTGGGGCGGCTGCGCTGGGCCGGGTCTCCCAGGCCGACGCGGACAAAACGATGGAGTTGATTCTGGAGTACGGAATCAACCACATCGACACCGCGGCCAGCTACGGCGAAGCGGAAGAACGGCTTGGCCCGTGGATGGCGAAACACCGGAGCGAGTTCTTCCTGGCGACGAAGACTGGTGAGCGCACCTACGCCAAGGCCAAAGAGGAGATTCACCGCAGTTTGGAGCGGATGCAGGTGGACAACTTCGACCTGATCCAGCTACACAATCTGGTCCACCCGGACGATTGGGACATTGCCATGGGGCCGGGCGGTGCGCTGGAAGCCGCGATTGAGGCGCGGGAGCAGGGACTGGTACGCTTCATCGGCGTCACCGGTCACGGCCTGGCGGTAGCCGCCATGCATTACCGTAGCCTCAAAACCTTCGACTTCGACTCGATACTGCTCCCCTGGAATTATGTGATGAAGCGCAACGAGCGCTACGCCGCGGACTTCGAGCGGGTGGTGGGTCTGGCAAAAGAGAAGGGGGTCGCCATCCAGACCATCAAATCGATTATGCGGGGGCCGTGGGGAACCACCGAACGCAGCCGATCCACCTGGTACGAACCCCTGGAAGATCGGGCAGACATCGAGCGGGCGGTGCATTACGTTCTGGCCCGGGGCGATGTTTTCCTGAACACAGTCGGCGACATCAACGTCCTGTCAAAGGTGCTGGAATCGGCCAGCCGCTTCGAGGGCTACGGCCCCAGCGATGATGAAATGTCCGAGATGCTGGGCGAGCGGAGGATGACTTCGCTCTTTGCCTAGAACCGAAGAAGGCGGATTTCACGGACACGACAGATTTGCACAGATCGCTTGGACGCAGATGTACATTACTCGGAAAGCAAGAGTAGAGTTCATCTGCGTCCTTACTTTGCCCTTGACGCCCCTGATCCGGGCTGGTCAATGCGGGGTGTCGGATTGACTGTTCGTCACTCCACACCTAACGCATCACTCCTCACTCCTCACTCTTTATGCTCTACACCTTCCTCTACCACCAACTCTATACCCGCTTCGCCTGGGCCTACGATGGCGTTAGCTGGCTGGTCAGCCTAGGCCGTTGGGCTAGCTGGCGGCGGGTTGCGCTGGACTTTGTAAAAGGCCCGGATGTGCTGGAAGTGGGCTTTGGCACGGGCGAATTGCTGTCTGAGATGGCGGGTCGAGGGATGGCTGTCACTGGGCTGGAGGCATCCGCGGCTATGCACAGCATCACTTCACGCAAACTTAAGCGAAGGCAGCAATCAGTGGAGCGGGTGCAGGGCTTTGCCCAGCAGTTGCCCTTTGCCGATGGTTCGTTTGATACAGTGCTGGCTACTTTCCCCGCCGGTTTCGTCACCGATTCGGCCGCACACCGGGAATTTGCCCGGGTGCTGCGCCCCGGCGGACGGCTGGTCTTTGTAGATGTGGCGCTCTACACCGACAACCGGCTGTTTCGATTCGCCTATGGTCTTGCCTTCCCGCCCAAACCGAAGGCCGCCACCCGCTTTGCCGAGGCGCTGGATGAGTCTGGCCTGCACATTTCCCGGTGCATCGTCGGCAGCGGCCCTGTGCGGGTAGTCGTTACCCTGGGCGAGAAAGCGGTTGCCGATGCTGCCCCTGTCTGATAACTTTCGCGGCGGGATCGGCCCCCGCTGGCAACAGCAGATGAGCGGTGCGGGCGGCTGGGAGGTCAGCCAAGCCGGTCTGCGCCTGTTCAATGACGGCACAGAGCTGACTGACTACACGAATGCCCAGATCGACGACTACCAGCACCTGCCCCGGCGGGATTTCCCCTGGCAGCCTCCTCTGCGCCTGATCCTGCGCGCCCGATTCTCCCACCCCAGCGTCCACGCGACAGCCGACCCGGCGACGGCCGACCCGGCGACGGCCCTGAGCGGGACGGCGGGCTTCGGTTTCTGGAATGATCCTTTCGGAATGGCCGCCAGCCATCGCCCCGCGTTGCCCCAGGCAGTCTGGTTTTTCTACGCCGGGCCGCCTTCCAATCTAAAGCTGGAGATCGACACGCCGGGTTGGGGGTGGAAGGCAGCGACCATCGACGCCCGGCGCTGGCAATTTGCCGCACTGGCCCCGACTATACCCCTGGCCGTTCCACTGATGAGTCTGCCGCCCCTCTACAGGCTCCTCTGGCCCATCGGCCAGCAAGCCATTGGGGTATCCGAGCGCAGGGTTCCCGTTTCGATGACCGACTGGCACATCTATTCTATCGACTGGCGGCGGAGTGGCATCACTTTTGGGGTGGACGGATGCACACTGCTGGAAACACCCACAGCGCCGGCTGGCCCTTTGGGGCTGGTCATCTGGCTGGACAACCAGTATATGCAGGTGACGCCCTGGGGACGGTTTGGTTGGGGAAGAGTGGCAAAGGGAACACCCCAATGGATGGAAGTGGACTGGGTTGCTGTATCGATTTTCGCGTCGTAAGAACCGGAGCAAATCACGCATGAACAACAATTCTCTCACAGCTATTTCCGGCCTTTCCGTCGGCCACTGGACCAATCCCGAAGCGGCTACGGGCTGTACGGTCGTTCTCTGTCCTGGCGGCGCAACAGCCGGGGTGGATGTGCGGGGCAGCGCGCCGGGGACCCGGGAGATTGCCCTGTTGGACCCGGTGAATACAGTGCAGAAAGTCCACGCAATTCTTTTGAGCGGGGGCAGCGCCTTTGGTCTGGCCGCGGCGGACGGGGTAATGCGCTGGTTGGAGGAGCGGGGTCACGGCTACGACGTGGGGGTGGCGAAGGTGCCGATTGTGCCCGCCGCGATTCTGTTTGATTTGGGCATTGGGCGGGCGGATGTGCGACCCGACGCGGCCGCTGGCTATCTGGCCTGTCAAGCCGCCTCCACCGGGCCTATCGCTCAGGGCAACGTGGGCGCGGGGACAGGCGCAACTGTGGGTAAAATGCTGGGCTTTGGTCAGGCCACAAAGGGCGGGCTGGGCAGCGCCGCCAAAACGATTGGCAAAGGGATTGTGGTGGCAGCGCTGGTGGCGGTCAATGCGGTAGGGGATGTGTTCGATC
The DNA here is from genome assembly GCA_945905745.1 of Litorilinea aerophila. Classification (GTDB taxonomy): domain Bacteria; phylum Chloroflexota; class Anaerolineae; order Caldilineales; family Caldilineaceae; genus JACQGT01. The sequence continues at coordinate 11,578 of CAMDQF010000059.1, read as the reverse complement.
CCGCGACAAATACAATCATTGCAGGGGCGCGGCGGCCAGTGGTGGGCGGCTTTGTGGATTCGATGGCCTTTGCCGAAAGCCGCCTGGGGCAGACCCTGGCCGAAATGGCGAACCGCAATACGACATTGGCCGTGGTTGCCACGAATGTGGCCCTATCCAAAGTGGGGTGTACGAAAGTGGCGCAGATGGCCCATGACGGGCTGGCCCGCTCCATCCGACCCGTGCATACGGCATTTGATGGGGACACTATTTTTGCGCTCTCTTTGGGCGAAAAGGAGGGAGACGCCAGTCTGGTGGGTGCAGTGGCAGCAGAAGTATTGGCCCAGGCGGTGGTCAATGCAGTGTGGGCAGCGAAAAAATTGCACGGCATCCCGGCCGCGGGGGATTTGAAGAACGGGTGATGCAGGCAGGACGGCTAGTGCGCTGCGGCGTAAATTGGCCAGTGGTTTTCCTGGTGCTTGGTGCGTAGTGCGTGAACGGGTAGACGCACTACCGTCAGTATCTATTGACTTACTGGTGCCGGGCTGTACTAAGACATTCCGCTCAGGCGTGTGCGAATCTGTGTCAGGAAGTCGCCCGGCCGGAGAACCCGAATTGTGCTCTCTTTGGGGTAGTAATGGCGGATATTGAAGGTGAGGAAATACTCACAGCCTTCTCGCATTGCGGCAACCAACAGAGGCAAATCTTTGGGATCAGCCGAACCTTTCAGGGCAACAAGCTCAGCGGCCAGTGGATCGTCTATGACTCGCAGACAACGATGCACCATAAGTTGAAGCTCGGGTAGACGTGTGGGCATTTTTTTGGTGATGTTGCGTTCGCTCTCGATAACCGCCTGCTGTGAGGACACACAGTCGAGAAGCCTAATCTCACCCAGCGTCAAAACAACCGTACTTGCACCGTGGGTAGAGGGAGAAGCAGCCGCGGCAATCAGCACATCGGCGTCAATGAAGACCGACGGTTTCGGTGTCGTCATTAGCCTCACCATACTTTTCTGCGTAGTATTGTTCCCGTTCCTCGCGCAGGCTGACCAGCAATTCTTCGACTGTCAGACCTGACGCGATGCGGGTACGCTCGATCTCCCGAGCTAATTCCGGCACCATCGGAGCCATTGGCGTAAATATGAGCACACCGTCCAGGTCCAACATACGGTATGTGTCACCCGCCTGAATGTTATAGCGTTCGCGAACATCTATAGGCAGGGTAAGTGTCCCCCTTTGGCGAACCTGTACCGAAGTCATCTGCATCTCCTTTCAGATATTCTGCTTGATCTGTTTTTCAGTATAGATGACGGGGTTCGTCTTGTCAACATAAAAAGCAACACTCATTAGCTCCGTCTTGCTTTGACATTCAGCCTTCGTATGTGCTAATATCCCCCGACATTCGCGCTGCTTTCGGCCGATCAGTCATCAATTCAAGGGACACGGAGTCTTTCTCCGTGTCTTTTTCGTTGTGTGATACAATATCTTTGACCGTAAAACGTTTAGACGTTTACGTGTAGACGTTCCAGCGGATGCAACTGGGGGCCAGAATCTCATGACCAAATATATTTTTGTGACCGGTGGCGTTGTCTCCGGGCTGGGCAAAGGGGTGACAGTCGCCTCCATCGGGCGCATTTTGAAGGCTCGGGGCATCCGGGTGGCCGCGATGAAACTGGATCCCTACCTGAACGTGGACCCCGGCACAATGTCCCCCTATCAACACGGGGAGGTCTTTGTCACCGAAGATGGGGCCGAGACCGACCTGGACCTGGGCCACTACGAGCGCTTCATAGACGAGAATCTGAGCAAGCTGAGCAACGTCACCAGCGGCCAAATCTACAACGAAGTCATCACCAAAGAGCGGCGGGGCGACTATCTGGGCGGCACAATTCAGGTGATCCCCCACGTGACCAACGAAATCAAACGGCACATCGGCCAGATGGGGCGAACGAGCAAAGCCGATGTGGTGCTGGTGGAGATCGGCGGCACAGTGGGCGACATCGAAGGGCTGCCCTTTCTGGAAGCCATCCGCCAGATGCGCAAAGATGTGGGCTATGAAAATTCGGTCTATGTCCACGTCACCTGGCTGCCCTATCTGGCGGCCAGCAAAGAGATGAAGACCAAACCGACCCAGCACAGTGTGCGGGAACTGCGGGGCATCGGCATCCAGCCCGACGCAATTATTGTGCGCTCGGACCACCCGGTGGAGAGTAACGTGCAGGAGAAGATCGCCCTCTTCTGCGATGTCGATCGCCAGGCTGTGACTCCGATTGAAACGGTGGACAGCATCTACCGGGTTCCGCTGAAGATGGAAGAGGCGGGGATGGGCGATTATCTGGTCAAGCGGCTGCAACTACTGCCGTCATTGGCCCACGCCCCAGGGCTGGACGATTGGCGCTCCTTTGTGGATGAGATCAGCCGGGCCAAAGAGTCTTTGCACATTGGCATTGTCGGCAAATATGTGGAGTTGGAAGATGCTTATCTGAGCGTCAAAGAGGCGCTGTTCCATGCCGGATTGAGTGAAGGTTGGGATGTGCAGATCGAATGGATTAGCTCCGAATCCCTGGAAAAGGGACGAGAACTGGACCGGCTACACGAATTGGATGGCATTGTCGTACCCGGCGGCTTTGGCTACCGGGGTATCGAAGGCAAAATTGTGGCGGCGCGTTATGCACGGGAGCAGAAAGTGCCCTATCTGGGCCTCTGCCTGGGAATGCAGGTGCTGACGATTGAATTCGCCCGTCATCTGTTGGGCAACGACGAGCCAAACAGCACAGAATTCGACCTCAATACCCAATTCCCAGTGATCGATCTGATGCCAGATCAACGGGACCTGGCCGATATGGGCGGCACTATGCGCTTGGGCATCTATCCCTGTGAACTAAAACCTGACAGTCGGGCCGAAATGGCCTATTCTGAATGTGATTTCGTCAGCCCTGTGCAGGAGCGTCACCGCCATCGCTTTGAATTCAACAATGCCTTTCGGGATCAATTGCAGGCGGCTGGTCTGGTCATCAGCGGTCATTCGCCGGATGGCCGTCTGGTGGAGATTGTGGAATTGGCCGATCACCCCTTTATGCTGGGGAGCCAATTCCATCCCGAATTCAAAAGTCGTCCGACAAAGCCCCACCCGCTTTTCCGTAGCTTTGTGCAGGCGGCTGCGCAAGAGCACACAAAGAGCCAAAAGGCGAACGAATTTCAGTTTGCCCACAACGGCGTGCGGGCCTGAGATTTGATTGTATTGTTGTATCGTCAAAAAAGTAGGAGTAATCAGGTATGTCAGGTCATTCAAAATGGGCTACAATCAAGCGGCGCAAAGGTGCTAACGACGTAGCCCGGGGCAAGGTGTTTACACGGGTTGCCCGAGAAATTCAGGTGGCAGCCAAAGAGGGTGGGCCGGATATCAACGCCAACCTGCGCCTGCGTCTGGCTGTGGACAAGGCCAGGGCCGAGAATATGCCCAAAGACAATATCGACCGGGCGATTCGTCGGGGTGCGGGGTTGGAGAAAGACGCAGCGGAAATCGAAGAGATTGTCTACGAGGGCTATGGCCCCAATGGCGTGGCGATGCTGGTGGAGTGCCTGAGCGACAACCGCAACCGCACAATTTCCGAGGTGCGCCGCTGCTTCTCCCGCGCGGGTGGTGGCCTCGGTGAGCCGGGTTCAGTGGCCTGGCAATTTACCTCCAAAGGCTATATCGCCGTCAACCGACAGGATGAAGATGGCAGCGATCGGGGCATTGATCCGGAAGAGGTCTTTATGGCCGCGCTGGAAGCCGGTGCGGAAGATGTGATTGTATCCGATGACACAATCGAAATCTATACCGAGCGCACAGCCCTGGCCCAGGTTGCCCAGGGGTTGGAAGAGGCCGGTTTCCCAGCAGATGAATCCGAACTGACGATGGAAGCCAACACGCCGCTTGCCCTGGACACCGAAGCCGGGATGTCCGTCCTGACGCTGCTCGAGAACCTGGAAGAGTTGGATGACGTAAACAAGGTCTACCACAACCTGGAACTGACCGACGAAATGATGGCGCAGATGGCGCAGATCGCGTAAGACGGGTTGTAACAGAGACATTGGATAATAAGGCTTAGATACTTCATCGAAGTACTGAGGCTTGACGCAACACCCCATATCTATCACCCGAGAAATGAGCAGGAATGGGGACCGATCTGGAGCAGCGCAAACAGACGGGCGAGTGGACCGCATTGGGGATCGATCCTGGCACAGCCACGACCGGCTATGGGATCGTAGGCCAGCGTGTGGATGGTGGTTTCTATCTGGTGGCCTGCGGTGTGATCCGTACAGAGCCGGATCAGTTGATGCACCTGCGTTTGCGTGAGATTTTTGAAGATCTGCAAAGCCTGATTCAGCAGTTCCAACCCGATGAAGTAGCTGTGGAAGAGCTCTTCTTTGGCCGCAACGTTACTACGGCTATTTCGGTTGGTCAGGCCAGAGGGGCCGCACTGCTCGCCGCCGCGCTCAACGATCTTCCGGTGGCCGAATATACGCCAGCTACTGTTAAACAAGCATTGACCGGGTATGGCAATGCGGATAAGATTCAGATGCAAATGATGGTGCAAAGCCTCTTGGAGTTAGAGGAAGCACCCCGCCCAGACGACGCAGCAGACGGGGTGGCTGTGGCCTTATGTCATCTGCAAACGGCCCGCTATCAATCGCTAGTCAATGGGTAATTTTTCTGCTGGCAGCCGGGCGTGGAAACCGGTTATGTATTGAAGAGTTTCAATCATCCCAATCCAAGAAATGGAATCGTATGGTGAAGCCAAACTCTTTGGATAAACCACATATTCTCGTCGTTGAGGATGAAGAGTTTCTGCGCAATCTTCTGCTCGTCTCTTTGGAGCGGGAGGGATTTATTGTGGTCGCGGCGCGGGATGGGATGGATGCTTTGAGCAGCTTTGGAAGCCAGCACTTCGATTTGGTCCTCCTTGACGTGTTGATGCCCCGCATGGATGGGTTTGAAGTCTGCGCCGAGATTCGCAAGCGTTCCGATGTTCCCCTAGTGATGTTGACTGCGCTTAACAGCCCGGACGATGTAGTACAGGGTTTTGAGCTGGGCGCGGACGATTTCATCAGCAAACCCTTCACCTTCCGCGAGGTCAACGCCCGCATCCAGGCGATTTTGCGGCGGATTGGCTGGTCCAAAGAGCGTCCTTCTTTTTTGATTATGCGCTTTGGTGATGTGGTATTTAATGATGAGGAGCACACGGTTGTGGTGCGGGGCGAAGCGGTTCACCTGACACCTATCGAATACCAATTGCTCCACTACCTGATGAGCAACGCCAATCGCCCCATCTCCAAAGACCAGCTTTTCCACGAAGTATGGGGCTACGATTTCACAGGTGGGACGAATCTGGTAGAAGTGGCTATGCGTCGTCTGCGCGAAAAGATTGAGGTGCAGCCCTCCACACCCGAATACCTGCTCACTGTGCGGGGCGCAGGCTACAAATTCGCTGTTCCAGAGAAAGAGCCATCCTGACTCCTATGATCCGACAAGTGCGTGGTACTGTGACGGCGGTTGGCAAGAGTTTTTTTGTGATCGATGTGGGGAGCAGCGGCGGCGGGATTGGACTGCGCGTCTTTGTGCCAGAGCCAACTCTGGCCCGTTTCCGCGTCGAGAGCCGGATTATCCTGCATACCTATTTACAGGTGCGCGAGAGCGAACTGAGCCTTTATGGATTTGAAAATGCCGAAGAACTTGCTATCTTCGAACTGCTGCTGGGGGTAAGCGGTGTTGGCCCCAAAGTGGCCCTGGCCACCCTCAGCACACTGACGCCGGATAGCCTGCGGCGGGCGGTTGCCAACAAAGAGCCGGGCATTGTGGCCCGCGCACCAGGGGTAGGCAAGCGCACTGCGGAGAAAATTGTGCTAGAGTTGCAGGGCAAGTTGGCCGGTACAGGCGACGATCTCTCCGGATTGGCCTCGGCTATGGACGCGGACAGCGAAGTGATCGAGGCGCTCACCGGGCTGGGCTACAGCGTTGTCCAGGCCCAGCGGGCTGTCCAACAGATACCGGCTGATGTGGTGGGGGTGGAAGAACGGCTGCGGGTGGCCCTCAGCGGCTTTGGAGAATAGAACCCAGTTTCGTTTTGCTCTCTCTTGCTTTGACACGTCCAGCGGCGATCCTCTATAATCATTCAGTACTATTTTGATTGAGTTCCCAGAACTGACTCCACACGCTCTCCTGCGCCCACGTCCTCTGCTGGCATAGGAAGCCTCTGTGGGGTCTTTTGCAGAAAGAAGACCATCCGATGGCTGAAGTACAACAACTACGCAAAGGCAATATCTTTCAGGAAGAGGGCCAGCTCTGGCGAGTGCTGGAGTATCAACACATCAAAGTAGCCCGGGGTGGCGCAACCATCCGTTTGAAATTGCGCAATCTGCGCTCTGGCTCGACTGTGGAAAAGACCTACAACAACGGCTCCCGTCTGGATGACGTTCGTCTGGATAGCCGCAAGGTCCAGTTTCTCTACAACGACGGCCACCTCTTCCACTTTATGGATACGGAGACCTACGAGCAGATCGCGCTCACGCCAGAGACGCTCGAAGGCGTTTCCGACTTCATTAAAGACAATACAATGGTGGATATCGAGTCCTTTGATGGCGAACCGTTGAACGTCAGCCTGCCCACAACCGTCGATTTGGTAGTTGTCTGGGCGGAGATGGCCATTGCCGGCGACACCGCCAACAGCCCCACCAAACAGGTTGAACTGGAGACCGGCTACAAAATGGCGGTTCCCATGTTCGTCAAAGAGGGCGACACCATCCGCGTGGATACCCGCACAGGCACGTATGTGACAAGGGTGCAGTAGAGAGGGGATTGGGGAGAGGGGACTGGGGAGTAGGGACTGGGAATTGACCGCTGCCCAGTCCCTACTCCCCAGTCCCCTCTCTGGATAGACCCCCGCCATTAGCAGCCCCAACTCCTGGGCGCTGGTCTCCTCCCGGTTCACCACATCCATCACCCGGCCTTCGTACATTACGGTGACACGGTCAGACAGGGCCAGGTCTTCAGAGATGAGAAGGGTCGCTGTGCCCGTTTCCCGCTGATCCAGCAGGCGCTGGTGGATGTATTCCAGTACGCCAGAGCAGAAAGTAGGCAGCCACAGTCAGAATGGCGGTCAATTGGGAAGTTGTAACGGGAGCGACACTGCCCGGAGAGGGAATCTGCCGGTGCCGGGAAAGTCGGCGGGGCAGACAGAGAGGTTGAAAGGAGTGTAGCGCACTCAGAGCGAGAGGTCAAAGCCAACCGGGGATGTGGAAAACCCCGGATAATTTGACGTTTGCCATCTGGCTCAGGTATAATCTTTTTCGTTCGCCGTTGTAGCTCAGAGGTAGAGCAGCTCACTCGTAATGAGCAGGTCGTCGGTTCAACTCCGACCAACGGCTCAGTCAAAAAGCCCCCGTCCGGTTGGACGGGGGCTTTTTGTTGGGTGCGTTCCACTTCGCTCAACGTTCATCAGTGAAGCGAGAGTCAGCGGGCCACCCGGTGGATGACAACGCAGCGGGTATCCCGCATCAATGGCGGAAGTGGACGAAGACCCGCCCGAAATTTTTGTCGTCTTTTTCCAGGCGGTGATAGAGGGCACGGATGTGGGACTGATTGAGAAAGCGCAGGACGTGCTTTTTCAACTGGCCGCTGCCCTTGCCGGGGATGATTTCGACCAGATCGATGCGGTTGTCTACAGCTTCCTGGATGATCCGATTCAGTTCTCGCTCAATGCTATCCCCCCGATTGTAGATGTCGTGGAGATCGAGTTTCAGCTTTGCCATAGGGTTTCTCAGGTGCAAAGAAGCAGCTACAATTATTATTTGGCTTCCAAATCCCAGATGATCTCGCCCTGAAAGATGCCCCAGTCGTTGTACTCTTTACTGTGCAGCTTCCCATCCGCCCCCATATATGTGACATCTTTGAGCGTCTCGCCGTCGCTGTTCTTGTGGAACGAAATGGTGACGATCTGTTCGTAGCTTGTCACATCCGAGGGGAGATCGATTTTGACGGGTCGCCCAGTCACCCGGGAGATGTCCCGGCCCTGGTAGCAGGCGCTCACACCGCCCAGGGCCAGGAGGGTCAGAACTACGCCCAGCAGGAAATAGTGCCAGCCTTGCGGGGTGATGGAGATGTGGAAATCGATTTTCTTCTGTGTCATTCGAATTAATCCTTATCTTTTGTGATTCCGCCGTTCCGGCGTGGCTGTTGAAATCGTTGGATGGGTAAAAGAATGTTGGACCACCACCCACCCCCGCTACGACCATCCAACCCGGCGCGGGAGTGGCAGGCAAGCGGGTGTCAGTTTTGTTGGGAAGAAAGGAGGCGAAGTGCGAGAAATGGATGCTTGACAGTGGCTTGTGACAGGAAAATCCCGTTGGTCTAACCGGCGCTACACGTACTATGCTATTTGGAGGTTGGGATTTCCTAATGGATGAGTCGTTGAATCGAAAAAATGCAATGTTGCCCACGGCATTTTTTCTATTGCAGATCCTTTAGCAGCAATTACTTTAGTGGAATTGTTGGGTCGGATCGAGAACGCTATATCGCGAACTTTGGCGTTTTTGATTGCATCAATAAGATGTTGATCTGAGTCACCCAACGCGCTGCCAAAAACACAAAGTGGCCCCTCGTGACGCATTAACTGTAAATAGGCGAATGCCAAGTAGTCAGAGCGATAGATCGAGCGAAGTTTGTCAGAGGCAGTACCCTCGGAAACAAAAAGGGGTGTAGAATCTGGAAAAGACGCAAGTGGAACACCAAAAAGATCCAACAGATTTGCTCCATTTTGTGCCTGTCGCTTCAAAGTCCGCCCATCGGAGGTGCGATACAAATGTAAACCGCCATGAAGATAGAGGATAACTGTGGATTTGCCCCAAACCTCCGTATTCGAAAGATTGAATACAGCGTCCCAAAACATATCCTTCGATTTACGCGGTCCAGACTCATGCATGAGCGCCCAATATGCAAGGAGATCATAATTTGTTGAATAGACAAATTATTTGTAATCGAGTAAGGCACTCTGAATGCAGGATAGTGTGCTCGAAGGCACCTGCTGCCACGGAACATGCTTACATTTGACCGCTTCTACAAGTGCGTTTTGGATAGCCGTGTATCGAGGAGGGATTTCAGTAGCTGGCAAACCGAGCGCGTTATTTACAATTCGAGCAGAATTAAGGGCACCGAGTACCTGTTCAAAATTCTTGGTGTCAAAAGCTGTAAATACTGCCAGTTCTTGCGGTCCAAGTTTATTTGTTTGTCCCGACTCTTGCGCAATCTGAAATAGAGAGGCGTAGCCGAAATCTTTCCAAACAGCGCAACTTGCTCCATTTCCGATTAGTATTCCACTGCATTGAAGTCGTTGCGAAACATCGCTCCAGTTTTCAAGCCTATCATCGACCATTGGTTCACCCCTTTAAGTTAATCCACAGATAAAGTATGGGCAGAATATCAGTTGCATCCAAACTGAACCCTCTATTGTAATCGGCGAAATTTCTTAATCGTTTCAATTATCCGATCATGGGCATCATCGGACGTCACCACAATCAGCGTAACATTATTTTCTTCACAAAGTCTTTGTTTACGCTCATCCCGCTCCTTGGTTGCTTCAAACACATCGTCACCCCCAAAAAATTCTACAGATTGAAAATGCTGTAGGCCGTGATATTCAACCGCAATCCGCCAGCGAGGTAACCATATATCAAGATGTTGTCTACCAAGCCACTTCGGTCTTCCGTGATGAATAACTTCGATTTGTGGAAAGGCTTCTTGGATAGAGTAAAAAAGACTCATTTCGCTTATCCAACCTTCTCCAATTTTTGGTAGATCATGGCTCTCTCGTAAACGATTTTCTGCTTTTCGCATCAAATCCGTTATTACACCCATAAAGTACCAATATTCAGCTCTGAAATCATAAAAAGGAAACCCCAGTATTGGCTTATTGTCCACAGGCACGCCCACAAACAGCGTTTTAGGTATGGGATTAAGGTCTTTTTGGACGCTTAACATCCGTTCTAACCAGGGACCGTCGGATTTTTCGGCTTCACTGAACACATCGTCCAAGATATCCGCGAATGTTGAGAGGTGTTCCTGAGTGTATTCTGTTAGACTGATTTCACCTTTCCACCCAAACAGACTCAATATATCAGAGGCATGTACGGGGTACTTAAGGTGGTGTAATACATTGCATCGATCTTGAGAGTGGAATGTGCGAGAAGGCAAAATGTCTTGAGGAGCCGTTAATTCAAGATATTCATCATATTTTTTTGAACCTAGTAAACATTCATATGCCCATAATTTGCAACTGAAAACGAATTTTTCCTCGATAGGGTATGCCTCGATCAAATTCAATAATCTATCATACACGTATTCATACCCCTGCTTATCCCATTTCGTAATAAAAGAAGGATAAACATACGCAAAAAGATAACTAACGTTCCCCTGTACAGAGGGAAAACGACCATGATCGATTTCATTAACGAGAAAGTCAAAAAAACGTCGCTGCGACTTATTCATCATTTCCGGGCTAGCGTAGTATTGTTCAAAATACGGTACTATTTCTTCACTCCGTATTGATAGATCCCCCTCATATGGGTTGAGAATAGATGCTTTTGCGTGACTGATTCTGCTCAAGGTTCTCGGTTTAGTTACAATAGTTTTAGCGCTAGGACGAACAAATTTGACTAACCAGTTCATATACAAGTCAATGCGGTGATTTTCTGCCCACATATACTTCTTGAAAATACCGACATCTGATAATAGTGGTCGTATCTGTTCATATGGTATGCCTTCCTGTTCCAAGAACGTCGTTAGCTGTGCATTGTCGATATTTTCAGCAATTTTCCTGCAAATGTGGTCTTTGCTTGTGCTTGTTGGAATTACCCCAAGTTTGATGCCAGAGTATCGAGCCATTTGCTTTAATTTTTGAACACTAAAATTATGTAATCGTTCTTCTTGCGAGAGATTGACAGAGATTAGCCCAATAGATGACAAGTCCAAAAGCGCTAAGGTAAACCGCTTGTCTTGGGCTGTATTGATACGAGCAATGTCGGTTAATCCTGAATTCATCTGAAGATACTGGATGATTCGAATATATATCGCTTTAGAAAACCATGTTAATTCTGTGAGATGTGTAATTTCTGGCCATAGGTGAGTGCGTTCGCTATATGCTATCGGCAATTGAGTGGATTTCAGATCGCCCGGCGTCATTCGTATCTGGCTGTCACGAAGATCAAACTCCATTTCTTGCGAATCTACTTCTAATTGGTAACTAGTACCAAGTAGGACAGCTAGTGGAGCCACACCATGCATAAAGTACTTGCCGTGAACAAAACATGAGTTGAATAACCAATTTTGTACAATTGCCGTCGAAAACTCCTGGAGTATTCCAGACGATACATGAGTTAATCTAGGGTGTTCATATTCTTCCAAGAAGTCAGCAGTTAACGTAACTTTTGTGCAATCAAGTGGTGGATGGTTGAAAAACGTTCAAAAATGAACGCTGAACTTTAACAAATCGAGCAAGATGTGTTTATCTCAAAGCCATACTCACAAGGAGCCATGGTAATGAGCAAGCAGATAACATCTAACG
>CAMDQF010000058.1 GCA_945905745.1 Litorilinea aerophila | reverse complement strand
GATTTCACTACCAGTTCACGCACCACGCACTACGTGTCGTAGCAAAATCATCAACCCTCTCATTCCATCCACAGTGAAAAACCCTATGCCAACTTCCTCCCTCGCCCTCCACGGTGGCACACCTGTCCGCACCAAAAGTTGGCCCAAGTGGCCCCAGTGGGATGAAAGCGAACGCACCGGCCTGCTCGCCGTTCTGGAACGGGGTGAGTGGGGTGGCTATGACAGAGCCGTGCGGGAATTTGAGGCCGCCTTTGCCGCCCGCCACGCCGCGGCCCATTGCGTTACGACTGTCAACGGCACGACTACCCTGGAAACCGCCCTGCGCGCCCTGGGCGTCGGCCCCGGCGACGAAGTGATCGTGCCCCCCTATACGTTCGTCGCCACCGCCTCTGCCGTGCGCATTGTCGGGGCCACTCCCGTCTTTGCCGATGTGGAGTTGGAGACGTGGAATCTCTCCATCCCCGCGGTGGAAGCGGCCATCAGCCCCCGCACCAAAGCCGTTATCCCCGTCCACTTCGGCGGCCTGCCCGCGGATTTGGATGCGCTGCTGCCCTTGGCTGCCCGCCACGGACTGGCGGTCATCGAAGATGCGGCCCACGCCCACGGCAGCAGTTGGCGGGGCAAACCCGTCGGTAGCCAGGGCACAGTCGGCTCGTTCAGCTTTCAGGCCAGCAAAAATCTGACTGCGGGAGAGGGGGGCGCGCTGCTCACCAACGACCCGGTCCTGGCCGAGAAGATGTGGAGCATTGCCAATTGTGGGCGGCGCAGCGACGGCATGTGGTATGAGCATCCTAACCTGGGCACGAATCTGCGCTTGAGCGGCTGGCAGGCGGCCATTCTCTCGGCGGGGCTGGCTCGGCTGGACGATCAGTTGCAGAGGCGCATGGCCAGCGCCCGGCGGCTGCACAGCTTTTTGGAGGAGATCGACGGGCTGACGCCCCAGCGTTGGGACAGTCGTTGCGACGCCCACGCCCATCACATCTTCCTGATGCGCTTTGACAGCGAACGCTTCGCCGGCCTGCCCAGAGAGAAACTCATCGCCGCACTGCGGGCCGAGGGTATCCCCGCCTCAGCGGTCTACCCCTACCCCCTCTACGAGCAGCCGCCGCTGGTGGAACCCTTCAGCCGGGTGACGCCCAGCCCCAACGCCGAACTCCTCTGCCAGCAGACCGTCGCCCTGGGCCAGAGCCTGCTCCTGGCCGACCCGGAGGAAATGGATGATGTGGCGAATGCGATTCTGAAGATTCGGGAGAATGTGGAAGCGTTGAAACAGTAGAACGAAAAAGCGTTGAATCGACAGGCCGATTCAACGCTTTTTCGTTTGAATGCTCGAATGTTCCAAAAGCGTTACCAGTGCGTTTTCGTCCCCAAAGCTGCCCGGCTTCATCACAACCCCCAATTGGCGCCAGTTGACCGTCGCCGCGCAGAGGGGCATCCCCGGCAGCAGTTCCTGCTGAACAGTCAACTGCTCCACGCCCAGACAGGAGAGGACGGCCACGGCGGTGTCTCCGCCGACAAGCAGCAACAGGTCTGGCGGACTTTGTTCGATCTGGGCCAGGGCCGCGTCGGCCAAAAGAGCGGCCCGTCGCCGGGCTTCTGGGCCGTCCAGCACAGCGCCAGGCGGGGGTGGAGGCTGGTGGATCAGGACGAGGGAAGCGTTGGCTCCTGGGATCGGTAGCGTTTCATCTTCAACAATCACCTGGGCCGCGCCGGGATAGGCGGCCAGCAGCCCGTCGATCTGTCGATGGGCCATGGGGCTGCCGCTGCCCACGACGACGAGTAGACGACCGTCAGAGCTGCCAGGTTTCGGAAAACCTGGCAGCTCTTTGTTCCCCGATTGCCGCTTTGCCACTTCTCCAATCAGCCCCGCACTGCCACAAAGCAACAGACCGGGGATGGACTGCGCTGCATCCACAATCAGCCCCAAATCCGCGTCCGTCAGCCCATCCACTACAAAAATTGACCGTTCCTGCGTCCCTTTGCCTCTTTGCGTCTCTGCGTCTTTGCGTTGACATTTCTCTGCCAATTCCCCGGATCGTACATCCTCCAGCGAAAAGGCGTAAACCAGATGGCGGCTCTGCTCACGCAGCAGCGAAGGCAGATGCACGCCCATCCGCAGGCCACCCGGCGCGATCAGATGACCGTTGACCAGCCCCCGCCCCTGGGCCGGGAAAGTCGGGCATACCAGCGCGACCGGCGCGTTCAACAGAGCCAGCAGAGCGTCCAGCTCGCTGCCGATATTGCCCCGCAGGGTGGAATCGATCTTTTTGTACCAAAGAGCTGTCTGTCCGGTCAACGGCGTGGCTACCTCCTGCACCCGCCGGGCGGCTTCCTCCGGCGGCAGGTGGCGGGAATCGGACGTGAAGGCGACGACGCCCACAGGCAGAGGAGGATGGGGTGGGGCGAGGAAGATGGTGGCGGGCAGACCTGCGGCCCGACAACGGGATGCAGTATCTGCCGCTCCGGTCAGGTCGTCGGCCAGGATGAGAATCGTCTCGTTCATTGGAGATCCGGGCAATCGTTTGGCGGGAAAAGGAGTGTGGCGTATACTTACGCTACCGTATGATTTTATGATCTGTCGTTATCCAGCAGGCCACAATGAGCAATCTAACCACCAGCAAATATTACCCCCTCCAGGAATATCTGCGCCAATCCGGGGTCGATGAAATCGATCTGACTTTTGCTCAAGTGGAGCAGATTCTTGGCGTCTCTCTGCCCGTCACTGCGCGTGTCCAGCGCGCCTGGTGGAGCAACCGCAGCGCGGGCGCTGTGCAGGCGAAGGCGTGGATGCTGGCTGGCTATCACGCCGAAGGGGTGGATATGGCGAACGAGCAGGTCACATTTCGGCGTCCCGGCCTGGTTTACGAAGTCCGGCGCATTGACGGCGAACCGGTCTGGGATGCGTCGCTGGTCAGAGCCTTGCGCGTCCATTTGGAGATGACCCAGAACGAGTTTGCCAAAAAACTGGGCGTGCGCCAATCCACCATCAGCGAATGGGAGACCGGTGTTTACGAACCCCGCGGCGCTTCCACGACGCTCCTCTCGATTGTGGCCGAACAGGCCCAATTCCCCTACACTGCGTAGAAGTTCAATTTTTCGGAAAGCGTGGCCTTTCTAAAAATTGGGTATTGACAAATTATTCGTTAGCGTCTACAATTCAAATGCGCTAACGAATAATTTGTCTTTATCATTCAAAGGAGCCGCGCGATGAGCCAGTACAATCTCCAGCAATTCATCAAACTGTGGGCGCAGGAAAAGCTCACCACCGAACAGGCGATTGGGCAGATTTTGTTGCAGATCCAGGAATTGTCCGAGCGGGTCAAACAGGTGGAGCAGCAGGTCAGACCCAATGGCCCGGCAGAGAGCCGGGCCGAAACTAATCGGTGAGGCTACCAGAGCGTGTAGCCTCCGTCTACAATCAGCTCGTGGCCGGTGACGTAGGCCGAGGCGTCCGAGGCCAGATAGACGACGGCCCCCTGCAAATCTGACGGATCGCCCAAGCGACCCATCGGTGTATTGGACGCCCAGACCGGTCCGTCTGTAGTGACGCCTCTGGCTGTCATCGGTGTAAGGGTGTGGCCGGGGCTGAGACTGTTGACCCGCACCCCCCGACTAGCCCATTCCGCGGCCAACGAGCGGGTGAGTTGGACGACGCCGGCTTTGGAGGCGTTGTAATGGGCGTGCTGCTGGGGCCGGTTGACGATGCGCGCCGACATGGACGCAATGTTCACAATCGAACCGCGGCCCTGGGCCAGCATCGCCCGCCCGGCGGCCTGGGAGCAGAGGAAGACACCCTTCAGATTAACGCCCAGAATCGCGTCCCAGTCGGCTTCGGGGATGGACTCGGCGGGACTGCGTCGGGCAATCCCCGCGCAGTGGACGGCTGGGGAAGTGAAGAGTAACCAGTGAACAGTGAACAGTAATCAGTGGGTGTACTCGCATTCCCACTGATTACTGTTCACTGTTCACTTTTTCAGCAGGTCACATCCTTGCCCTCTGACCCAAAGATTGCCATCCGCTCTTCCACCGTCGTTTTGGGCGCGCTGGCCGGGCGATAGTGAAACTGCACGGCGCGACGGCGCAGACCGGAGTTGTTCGTCGGTGTGCCGTGATGGGTCAGACTGCTGAAAAGCAGGCAGCCGCCGGGTTTGAGGGGCACCGCCACCGCACCCTGATTCTTCACATCCGTGTCGCAAATCTGCCAGTCCCGCCGCTGGAAGTGGACGACTGGCCCCTGGCGGTGGGATCCGGGGATGACAATCATACAGCCGTTTTCGGTCGTAGCCTCGTCCAGGGCAATCCAACAGCCGACGACCCGAGCATTCAACGGAAGTTGAAAATAGGCGTGGTCCTGATGCCAGGGTTTTTCTCGGCCAATGTGGGGCGGTTTGAGCAGGGCCATATCCTGAAAGAGAAAGGGGGTGTCGCCAATAAGACGCTCCACCGCGCCCAGCAATTTTGGATGGTGGGCCAGGTGGTGCAGGCGGTCGTCGTGCTGTTCGAACCACATAAATTTGCGCACATAGTCCTGGCGTTGGATTGGGGCCATATCTTCCACAGGCACGCCCGCGGCCGAGCGCTCGTACATTACCCCATTGAAGTCGGCCACTTCGCCGGAGAGCAGGCGGAGCAGACCCGCGATTCCCCCCTGGGCTTCGTCCGGCGTGAAGGCATTGTGAACCACCAGATAGCCTTCCCGGTCAAAGCGGGCGATGGCCTGGTCGTCGATATTCTCGAATCCGTCTATGCCGTCGGTGGCGATGTGGTCGTAGTGATACAGATTTGGCGCATAGGGCGCGGCCAGGCCGTCATCGAAAATACGTTCGGCAGTGGGTGCAGCCATTTTCTTCTCTCCTCAGATGGGGGTATCGGTCTCATCAGCAGCCGCGGGTGGCCCTGTATGTGTATTGTACCCAATTTCCCACGAATCAAAAACGCCGAAACTACGCTTCCGCAGAAAGCCACGCCCGCGCAAAGCGGGCTACGGTCACGGAAGCAGCGTCGGTCATCCGGCTGAGCATCCCCCGCTCGTAAACGCAGAGAACCGACCCGTCCGGGGCCTCGGCCAAATCCGAATAGCCCGACGGCCCCTCTTCCAGCACCCGGCTGACCGACCAGGTGGCGCAGTCATCGCGGCTCATTTTGACCGTCAAGCGCTTGCGGTCGTAGGCCACGGCCCACTTTGGCGGCGTCAGGTCCTTCTCCAAATTGTCCGGGTTGGCAAAGACATAGACGCCCCGTCCCTCTCCATTCGGTTGGCGCAGTCGCAACAGACTCCCCATACAGACCGGCTCCAACAGCGCGTCGTCAAAAGCTGGTTCATTCCAACCCTGCGCCCCGTCTGGGCTGACAGCGACCAGACGGCGGTGCTGGGGTGATTCGCTGCGAATGTTGCAGAGCACCCGCCCATCGTCCAGTTCCACGGCCAGGGCCTCGCTGGGATTGATAATGCGCCCGTCGGAGTGGACGAAAATCTCCCCGCACTGCCAACTTGCGCCCCCGTCGTCGCTGAAGATCGTCGCGACTTCGGACGGGCGATGGCCCAGCTTGCTTGCACCAAATTCTGTGCCGCTGCCATCGGACATCCAGACGGGTACGAGCAGCAGCCCGTTGCGCAGTTGGATGCCGTGGCCCGGTCCGGTAGCGATGACGCACCAGGGGTATTCGGCGCGGAAGGCGGTGAGGCTGTCGGTGATCTCCACAGGCGGCGAAAAAGTCGCGCCGTCATTTCCGCTGGCTAGATAGAAAACCCGCGCGTAGTTGTGGCAGTAGAGCGCGTGAACCCTCCCGTCGCTATCGGCAAAGAGCACAAAATTGCTCACCGGGCCGGGGCCATAGGTTTGGTGGCTCACGATCAGTTGGGTCGGCTGCCAGGAAAGGCCCCCGTCCAGACTGCGACGGAGCAGAATGTCGTTGCCGTCCCAGTCGCTGCCCGTGCCCGTGCGGGCCTCAACCGTTGCCAGGATGACGCCGTTTGTGGTGCAGAGGATGCCGGGGACCCGGTAGTTAAAGTAACCCTCTGTGCGGGCGGTGAAGAGTTCGGTTTTTTGCATGGGAGATTCCTGTCAGTGTATGTGAAGACGAGACACTGCTTTGTATCACGAAAGGGCCGGTTTGCCAACCACTGTTATGTTGCAATTTGTATGGAGCAACTCATGCAACTTTGTGCATATTGTACATGGACTTACTCAAACGATCCGAATAATCTTGATGTGCAAGACCCGTATCTGCGGATCGCCCTTCTTTACTTGGATAATCTGCACTACTGTCACTGTCCAAATCCATTATTCTGCGTACTTCCATCCTTTCAGTTTCCATTGTTAATCTGTCAGAAAGGCAAAATCTCTATGCTTCGTCGCGTGCGTTTCGCCATCGGATTGGTGTTACTCGCCTGTATTGTACCTGTCGTTGCCTATGCTCAGGAAAGTACACCAACTGTCGCTGAATTGGCAACCACAACCGCAGATTTGGGCGTTGCTATCAACATCCTCTGGATGCTGTTGGCCAGCTTTCTTGTCTTCTTTATGCAGGCTGGCTTTGCACTGGTGGAGACAGGCTTTACCCGGGCCAAGAATGTCTCCCACACAATGATGATGAATATGATGGTTTTTTGCATCGGGGCCATCGGGTACTGGCTCACCGGCTTTGCTCTGCAATTCGGCGCTGTCAACTTCTCCTATCCTGCCATCGGTGCGCTGGGAGAATGGGCACATTCACCCACCACTCTGGGCGATTGGGGCACGCTGCTCAGTACACCTTTACTGAGTTTCGGTCAATTCGGGTTGGCGGGCGGCAGCGGCTTTATGTTGGCCGGGCTGGGGGCCAACGCTGGCGTACTCGCCTTTTTCGTCTTTCAGATGGTCTTCATGGACACCGCGGCGACCATTCCCACCGGCTCCATGGCAGAGCGGCTGAAATTTTCCGGCTTTTGCCTGATGGGGCTGTGGGTCGGTATGTTCATCTATCCACTGGTAGGCAATTGGGTATGGGGCGGTGGTTGGCTGCAAAATTTGGGACGTATTGCCGGGTTGGGCAATGGCGCGGTTGACTTTGCCGGTTCTGGTGTGGTGCATATGACCGGCGGCACCCTGGCACTGGTGGGAGCGATTGTCATTGGTCCACGCATTGGTCGCTTTAATACCGATGGCTCGGCCAACGCTATGCCTGGGCACAATGTGCCCATGGGTATTCTGGGCACGATTATTCTCTTCTTTGGCTGGTTTGGCTTCAACCCTGGATCGTCCCTTGCCTTTACCGGTGCCGGTCAGAGTCTGGCCGTAATTGCTGTGGTGAACACCCTCATCGCCGGAGCGACGGGTGGCATCATGGCCATGCTTTACGTCTGGTTCATCAGCCCCATCAGAAAACCCGATCCTGCGCTATCGGTCAATGGCATCCTGGCCGGTCTGGTTGCCATCACCGCCCCCTGCGCTTTTGTGGACACCTGGGCGGCTGTGGTAATCGGTGCGGTAGCGGGTGTGCTGGTCTGCTTGGTCACCACTTGGCTGGAGCGCGCACGCATTGACGATCCCGTGGGCGCGGTCCCTGTGCATCTTGCCAATGGCGCGTGGGGCGTGATTGCTGTCGGTCTCTTTGCCAACGGCAGTGATCTGACCGCAGGCTGGAACGGCGTACCGAGTGCTGTAAGCGGGTTGTTTTACGGTGGAAGCGGGCAACTGATCGCCCAGTTTGCCGAGGTTGGCGCGGTTTTTGTTGCGGTCGGCGGTCTCAGCTATGTCTTCTTCTGGATATTGAGTGCGCTTAAGGTTTTGCGCTCGGAAGCCCACGACGAACTGGTGGGGCTGGACATCCCCGAGATGGGGTCGCGGGGTTACACCAGCGACGATGTGGTGATGCACAACAGCCGCATTACCCAGCGTTTCTCACCAACCCGCGCAGCCGGCATCACGACTGTGATACGCTAAACCCAGCCATCTTCTTTAATCCGAATCCATCACATACACTGGAAAGTCTGGTGACACATGTTTCAAAAGATTGAAGCGATCATCCGCGAAGAAAAACTCGACGACGTGAAAGAGGCGCTGCGAGCCATTGGTATTGTGGGTATGAATGTATTTGAAGTCCACGGCCACGGACGTCAGGGTGGCATTCCCCTGGCCTGGCGCGGTACGGCCTACGTCATGGATATGATCCCCAAAATTCAGCTCAATATCGTGCTTAGCCCCCACAATCTGGAGAAGACAGTGGAGACGATCTGCAAGGCGGCCAGTACAGGCGAAGCAGGCGACGGGCTGATCTTCATCCACGACATCAAGGATGTTGTACGTATCCGCACAGGCGAACGGGGCAGCGAAGCGCTTACCTATGCCGGGGACATTGATGAGATGAAGGCCAAAGCTGCAGCACCGGCCAAGAAGAAATAGCTTCTCCAACAATCGCACAAACTATTGATGACAAAGAGAGCCTGCCGTTCTGATTGGACGGCAGGCTCTCTTTGTTGCACAATGGCCTTCGGTGGGGCATCCTAACTGAATCTGGCCCCTATCGTTCTAACTGACTCAGGCAAACCACAGAATACACGAACAGATGGAAAGACAGGGTGAGAATTTCCCGTGTGTTCGGCGGTTTGCGTGGTTTGCTATTCAAACAGGCTCTCAGGAGAAAAACCAGTGGAAGCATTTGCGCCGCGCACAACCCAAGTGGATCGCTCGTTCCAGGCCATCAACTTTGGCATCGGTCAGCCTGGTTTCGATCTGCTGCCCCTGGAGCTGATGCGCCGCTGCGCCGAAGCGCGCTTTGCCGAAGGGGACACGGAATTTCTCGGCTACGGCTACGAGCAGGGGGACGGGCGCTTTCGCGAGGCGCTGGCAGATTTCTTGAGCGAAGAGTACGCAACCCCCGTTGTGCCGGAACAGTTGATGGTGACAGCCGGTGCGTCCCAGGCCCTGTCGCTGATCTGCACCCTTTTTACAAAGCCGGGCGACACGGTTTTTGTGGAGGAGCCGAGCTACTTTCTGGCCCTGCGCATCCTGCGGGAGGATTTCCGGCTGAATGCTGTGCCTATCCCCACGGACGAGAACGGTCTGCGGATGGACGCGCTGGAAGAGGCGTTGAGCCGTCAGCGCCCGATCTTTGTCTATACGATTCCCGCCTTCCAAAACCCCACCGGCCACACCCTTTCCACCGAGAGGCGGGAGCGGCTGGTGGCGCTTGCCCAGACCCATAATTTTCTGGTTGTGGCCGACGAAGTCTACCAGATGCTCCACTACGGTCCGCCACCGCCACCGCCATTGGCCGCCCACGCCGAGAGCAGACACATCCTCTCCATCGGCTCCTTCTCCAAAATCCTGGCTCCCGGTCTGCGCCTGGGCTGGATTCAGGCCGCGCCGGAAGTTGTGCAGCGCTTCGTCACCTGCGGGCTGGTGGACAGCGGCGGCGGGCTGAATCACTTCACATCCAATCTGGTGCGGGTAGCATTGGAGCAGGGCTGGCAAGGGGAATATCTGGCTGCTCTGCGCGCAATCTACCGGCAGCGGATTGCTGTGATGGATGCCGCGCTGCATCGCCACTTGGCCGGTTTGGCCCGCTGGCAGAAACC
This sequence comes from Litorilinea aerophila, assembly GCA_945905745.1. GTDB lineage: Bacteria > Chloroflexota > Anaerolineae > Caldilineales > Caldilineaceae > JACQGT01. The sequence continues at coordinate 16,828 of CAMDQF010000058.1, read as the reverse complement.
CGATGGCGGCTATTTTTTCTGGCTGGAGATGGAGAAGGGGAGCGACACGGCTGCATTGCTGCCCGTTGCGCAAGCAGCCGAAGTGGGTTTTCTGCCCGGCACGCGCTGTTCCAGCGTAGGCGGGCTGGGCAACTATTTGCGCCTGAGTTTTGCCCACTTCGGCGAAGCAGAGATTGCAGAAGGGGTGGCCCGGTTGGGGAGGGTGTTGAAAGAAAAAAGTATCGGATAGCCCCAAAATGGGACTATCCGATACCAATACCCAGCCAATTCATCTCTTGGCGCGTGCCATCTGCACCGCCACCTCAATCGCGGCCAGCATACTCTCCTCGCTGGCGACACCCGTCCCCGCGATATCAAACGCCGTGCCGTGATCGACAGATGTGCGGATGATGGGCAGGCCGATACTCACATTCACGCCGCTGTCGAAGGCCAGTAGCTTCATCGGAATGTGGCCCTGGTCGTGGTACATCGCCACCACAATGTCGAACTCGCCTTTGGTGGCCCGCAGGAAGACTGTATCCGGCGGCTGGGGGTCGCTCACAGTCCAGCCCTTTTGCCGGGCCAGTGCGATGGCGGGCTGCACCTGCTCCGCCTCCTGATTGCCGAAAAGACCGTTCTCGCTGGCGTGGGGATTCAGCCCGGCGATGGCAATGCGGGGACGGGGGATGCCCAATGCCTCACAGGAATATTGGGCCAGACCGATAACTTCCAGCACTCGCTCGGTTGTCACCCGGCGGACAGCCTCGGCCAGGGAGACGTGGGTGCTGACATGGACGACCCGCAGCTTTGGCCCCACCAACAGCATGGAAATCCGCTCGGCTTTCGTGCGCTCGGCCAACAGTTCCGTGTGGCCGGGGTAGAGGAAGCCAGCCTTGTGCATCGCGCCTTTGTTCAGGGGTGCGGTGACAATCCCGTCCACATCGCCTGCCAATGCCAGATCGCAGGCCCGGAATACATACTCCACCGCAGCTTTGCCCGCGGGCGCAGCCACCTGTCCCACGGCAATCTCCGCCGGGTCCGCGTTGTGAAGATCGAGCAGAGGCAGGGTTTCCGGCGCGTAGACGCCCCTGGCCGGGTTGTCGATGGCTTCGACGGGCGGTAGCGGACGGCCAAGCCAGCCTGCGGCTCGTTCCAGAATGCGCCGGTCGCCGATCACCAGCGGGCGACACTGCGCGAAAACGTCGGCGTGGGCCAGGGCTTTGAGGGTCACTTCCGGGCCGATCCCGGCGGGGTCGCCCAGGGTGATGGCGAGGAGGGGGCGAACATTTTTCATGCGTCGTCCTATGCAGGATAGGTTGGAATCGTCTTTGTTTGAAGGTAAATTTCTACCGAAAGCCGCACTGTCTCGATATCTTGCGCTGGAATACCGTTCAGCCTCGAGGGGATGAGAGTTCCATCCGGCAAGTGAAGGTGATGTGGGTAATTTTTTAAGTCCGGGTGGTGAAGCGCGTTGTCCCAGCCAAGTACCCGTCGATTCTGAAATACAAGTGTGTAGCTATACTTGCCGGTTGCTGCATTGTGGAAAAGATCGATTGCATAATTCTCGATCAGGTCGATCCGCCATTTGTTGATCAGATCGTGAGCAGCCACGACATATGCACACTTGGCTATGAAGTTTGCAACGGCGATATTGAACGCAACGTCCATTCCAATAGGCTCCGCAATTGGCTCTGACGAGTAAGGATTTCTACGGAATTACGCCACGCGATGGAATCTTCCCAATCGGGATGCTCGGATCCTTCGCCCCGATCCAGACGGGCTTCCAGATCTTCCAGTTTTTGAGAATAGCGGTGTTCAAATCGTTCAATTTGTGTCCGCAGTAAATTTTCCCGTCCGCGGGCCTCTTCTAGCATATCAGTCAAAGACCGACGCGACAGATTCGGCGGCCAGCCTTCCATTTTCGCTGCATTTACAGCCATTTTCTTCTCCTTTCGCAAAGCTACTTCCCACTATATCCTATCCTACCACCAGAAACGGGACGGGTCAACGCTTGCGTATCCTCGCCAAACTGGTACACTTGTTTGTGGTCGGTTTCACAACCGCGTAGGGAAAATCACAAAGACACAGACAAGAAAGGCAATCTGATGAAAAATGTAGCATTGATAGGCTGCGCCCACATCCATACACCGGGCTTTGTCAAACGGCTGCTGGCCCGTAATGACGTGAAGACTGTCGCTGTCTGGGACCCAGATCGGGCGCGCTCGGAGAAGCGGGGCGCGGATCTGGGCGCGCCTGTTATCGACGACCCGGCTGCGGTCTGGACGGACAGTAGCATCGAAGGGGTGGTCATCTGCTCGGAGACCGACATCCACCAGGAACTAGTGCTAGACGCCGCGGCCGCGGGCAAACATATGTTTGTGGAAAAGCCCCTGGGCCTGGGCAAAGCTGACGCGGACAAGATGGCCGCGGCCATCGAAAAGGCCGGGGTTCTCTTCCAGACCGGCTACTTCCAGCGGGGCATCCCGGCCCATCTTTTTCTCAAAGAGCAGGTGGAGGCAGGTACCTTCGGCCAGATCACCCGTGTGCGGGCCAGCAACTGCCACAGCGGCTCTCTGGGCGACTGGTTCACCCCGGAATGGCTCTGGATGACCGATGTCAAGCGGGGTGGGGTGGCCGCCTTTGGGGATTTGGGAACCCACGCCCTGGACCTACTGCTCTGGATGTTTGGGGATGTGCGCCGGGTGGTGGCGGAGACGCAGGTGGTGACGGGCAAGTATGGCCCGGCCTGTGACGAGACCGGCGAGGCGCTGATCCGCTTCACCAGCGGTGTCATCGGCACCCTGGCCGCGGGCTGGGTGGATGTGGCCGACCCGGTCACATTTGAGATCAGCGGGACCGAAGGCCATGCCTGGGTCTACGACCGCCAGGAAGTCTACATCAAAAGCGAGAAATTAGGCAGCGACGGCAAAACGCCCTATACGAATCTGCCCGAAGCTTGGCCCCACGCCTTTGAGCTTTTCCTGGACGCGCTCAATGGTCAAAAGACCCAACTGGTGGGCGCACGGGAAGCCGCCTATCGCAGCTCGGTGATGGAAGCCATGTACCGCTCCGCGGCCGCAGGTAGTTGGCAGGCGATCTAATTTTTAACGCAGAGACGCAAAGACACAGAGACGCAGAGAGGTTGGTACGAACCCCCTCTCTGCGTCTTTGCCCCTCTGCGCCTCTGCGTTAATTTTTCTCCATAGGAGGGAAATATGTTGCTGGATGGAAAAGTGATTTTGGTGACCGGTTCCTCGACAGGCATCGGCGAATCGACGGCCCGGCGTGCGGTGGCCGAGGGCGCGCGGGTGATGGTGCATGGCCGCAGCGCGGAACGGGCCAAAGCTGTGGCCGCCGATCTGGGCGATGCCGTGGCGTATGTGGTGGGGGATGTGGCCGATCCAGCGGTCTGCGCGCGGATTGTGCAGGCGACGGTCGAACGCTTTGGGCGCATTGACGGGCTTGTGAACAATGCAGCGCTGACCACTCGGGCCACATTGGAGGAGAGCGACGCTGCGATGATTGACACGATTCTGGCCGTCAATCTGCGCGCACCTCTTTTGACCGCACGGGCTGCCGTCCCCCACTTCCGCGCCCAGGGCGGCGGCGTGCTGGTCAATATCGGCTCCATCAACGCCCTCTCCGGCGCGCCCAACCTGCTGCCCTATTCCGCGGCCAAAGGCGGTTTGCAAACAGCCAGCCGTAACCTCGCCAACGCCCTGGCGACCGAAAAGATTCGGGTGATTCACCTGAACGTGGGCTGGGTGACGTCGCCCAACGAGATTGCCTTGAAGCAGAGTGAGGGGCTGCCAGAGGGTTGGCAGTTCAATGTGGCCCGCCAATATGCGCCGACAGGGATGCTGACCACCCCGGAGCAGATCGCCTCCCACGTGGTTTTCTGGCTCTCGGATCAATCCGCCCCGGCCAACGGTGTGGTTTACGAAGTGGAGCAATACTCGCTCTACGGGCGCAACAACGCCAAAAGCGCAGAAGATGTATGAGGGTTACAACAAATCGTCTGGCGGTACAAAAAAGGCCGTAAATCCATTTTCGGCCAGCCCGCGACGAAGCCGTTTGTCCCCAGTCCAGAGCAGGCCATCTAAATGAAGTGTCAAGGCGACTTGGGGGGCATCCATCGGGTCGATATCCCGATAAAGGACAAGGGCCTGCTGGCGTATTTCAGCATCAATCAGCGCTTCTTTGTAGATATGCAAATTACGAAGAAGGATGTAAAGCACCCGGATAACGCCATCTTCGTCCAGTTTGCTATGCTGGACGATCCGCTCTTTGTGCTTGAAGAGTTCGATAATCGTTGACTCGCAGACCCAGAAAGTGCGCGCCGTGTCGAGGAGTATCCGGCTGTAGGCGGTGTTGTCTCGGAGCAGTGCCGAGAACAGAATGTTGGTGTCAACGACGATCTTCGTGGAGTCCATTGGGACGGTCCGTTATGCTTCAAAGAGGTGGCGGACCTCTTCCCACGCAGACTGTTTTATATCCCGGATAAGGCCCACAGCCTCGACTGTCGTTAAGTGGCTCTGACGACGGATCGTCTCCACTTCCAAATACGCCAGAAGACGGCCCAGGAATTCTTCGTCGACGATTTTACGCGGCATACGAATCACAACTTCGTTCGCTTCGGTCGTCAATTGATAAGCAACAGACATCGCACACCTCTTTGTGCTTTCGGCACAAGGAACATTTGCAAAGGGCAGATTCAACTGATTTGCAGTATCAATACCTTAGCCAAAGCTGAGATAGCCTACCAGAGGGACAGGCTGACCCGTAGTAGGCGGTTGGTGGATTAAAATTCGGTATGGAAATCCCAGAAGGGATTGTTATTCGCACAGTATAGTTTGGTGTATACCCCGTTCGGGGTATACACCCCTGACAGACAAAGCGCCATCATAATCTCACTTGGCGAAGGGATTGAGTATAGCACAGAGTGTAACAGCCGTCACCCATCCCGCCGCATCAAACTAAAACTCTGGGCAGTGGGGCCGACGAGGGGCTGGGTTGCCAGAAAAAGGGCCAGGGGAACCACATCCTCTGGCCCTTTGTTCCACTCGCTTTGGGCGTTGGGGCCAGTGGATAGATCGCTGCCTGGTCTGCTCGGCGCGGGGGCCATGGCCGTCTGCACCGGGCCGGGGATCAGTTCGTTGACGCTGATGTTGTAGGGCCAAAGCTCCTGGGCCAGACAGCGGGTGAGCATCCACAGCCCGGCTTTGGAGACGCAATAGGCCGAGCGCTCCGAGCCGCCCCGGTGACCCATCCCCGAACCGGTGGTGATGATTTTGCCGCCGCCGCGCGCCTTCAGATGGGGGATGGCCGCCTGGGCGCAGAAGTACGCGCCGGTCAGATTGATATTCAGCGTGCCCATCCAATCCTCGGGGACGCTCTCCTCCACTGTGCGCCGGTCCAGATTCGCCCCCGCGTTGATCAACAGAATATCCAGCCCGCCCCACTCCGCCACGACACTTTCCGTCATCCGCTGCACCGCGGCGCGGTCGGTCACGTCCACTGGAATGGCGATGGCTTGCCCGCCGCTAGCCCGAATCTGCGCGGTCACTGCGTCAATTTCGCTGCCGGTGCGCGCCGCGCAGCCGATGGACGCGCCCGCCTCGGCATAGGCCAGGGCAATGGCCCGGCCAATGCCTCGCCCCGCACCGGTAATCAGGCAGACTTTGCCTGCCAGAGGTCTGTCGGTCATTGTCAATTCTCCGTTTTGAAAAAGATGCAGGCTTTTCTGTCTTGGTGGTTGCTTTTCACAGGGCCACTTTTTCAGCCAGCGCGGCCATCTGGCGGATGGGGTCGTAGTCACTGTCCGTCACCGGGGCGAAACGCAGCATCTGGGACTGGGCCAACAGAGCCGCGCCCACCGGGTCGCTGTGCATCTCCACAAAGCAGTGGCGAATTTCGGTGGCAAACGTAGGCGACACTTCCCGGCGGATCACCCACGGCGGGATAGGGCTGGGGCCGAGACGTTCGATAACGCGTATCTGCCCGGCCATCTGCGGGCGTAGGCGCAGTTCGGTCTCCAGCACAGTGCTGTCGATGGCGGAGGCGTCGATCTCCCCGGTCAGCACCATCGCCAGCGAGCGCTGGTGCGCGCCCGCTTCCACCACCCGACCAAAGAAGCTGCCATCCACGCCCAGCTTTGCCAGGTGGGAGCGGGTGATGTTGTAGCCCGAATGCGAGCCAATGTTGTTGTAGGCCCAGCTTGCCCCGCGCAAATCGGCAAAAACGCGCAACGGACTCTCCACGCGTACCACCACATCCGAGAAGTAGACCGGACGCCCGGCGTAATGGGGAGCGTCCATCACCGGCGCGGCCAGCAGATCAACCGGCGCGCCCGCGTCCCGTTTGTCCACATAGACCAGCCCGCAGAGCCAGGCAAGCTGGACTTCGCCGCGGTCAAAGAGAACCTCCCGATCCTGCCAGCGCGGCGCGTCGGCAAAGGTGACGGGCAGGTCAAGACTGCGGGTCAGGTAATCGGCGATGGCCCGAATGGAGGGGTCGGCGTTGGCGGCTTGCAGAGAGGTGAGGACGAAAGTGTGCATACGCGTAACTTCACTCAATCAATCAGCATTCAAAGTTTGGTCGAAACGATGACTGTCAGTGATTCACTCTGCTAGTTCGAGCAACAAGCCTGCCAATTCGTGTGGTATTGTGCGATTTGGGCTATGATCCGTCGGCAGAGTGCGATACCACCAGCCTTCTCGTCTTGCCTTTTCCGCAGCGCGGTCAATGGCTGGCCAGGCCAACGCCACGGGGCTGTCGGGCGATTTGTCTGTACAGTGGATAAAGGCCCAACGCAACCCAACCGCCGCTGGATTCTTGACCGCTAACCGATCCGTCACTGTTTTGAGCGGGTGCGGTTGGAATTTAGGCGGATCGGGAATCAAAGGAATACGCCAGCCCTGTCCGGCGCTCTCTGCCAGATCGAGGAGTTGCTGTGCCATCGCCGGCCCCAGCAGATCAAACCAGGATTGCCCATCGTGGGGAATTGCCGTATCGATATAGACAAGACAAGCAAGCCGCTCAGGTACTCTTTCCGCTACACCTGTACTCACCATTGAGCCAGAACTATGCCCAATCAGAATGACCTGCCATAAATCTTCACATTCCAATACGCCGACAATATCCTGAATGTGTGTAGCCAGGTTGACTGCGGGATTGGCGAGGTGGGCGCGTTCACCCAACCCGGTCAAAGTCGGGGTAAAGACCTCATGCCCGGCACTACGCAACTGATTGGCAACTGCGCGCCAGCCCCAACCGCCAGAAAAGCCGCCATGCACGATCAGGTAGATTGCCATTTAGCTTGCTCCTGTTTGCTTGCCCGACTACACTTCGCCAGGGGGTCGGTGGACCCCCTGGCGAAGTGAGTTACGTAGATCAATTTCACCCTACTGTTGAATCCCCTGCATCAGTTCCTCGATTGTACCACCAAAGAAGCTGATAGTGTGGAAGGCAATCTTGGCGATCTGGCCTACTTTGTGCTATTCCCAGCCATTCGGACCTGCGTCACGAGGACTGGCCCCAGCGGTGGGGTTTGACCTTCCACCGGGTGCGGCGTGGTCAGCTTTGCGCCTTTGGGCAGCAGGAAGGCAGCCGAAAGACGGGCATTGGCACTACCAAGATTGCCCGTAGTGAGGATATTGCCTGTCGGCTCGGCCCAGCCTTCGCCAGCCTTGTACGTCGTCTCCTCTTGATCACGACGCACGGTGATCTCACCATCCAATACAGTGGCCAACTCAACGCCGCCGTGTTCGTGGATCGCGGTCCACGCGCCGGGCGCAAAGTCGAAGACCAGTTGCACCACTTCAAATTCACCCAGCGCCTCGCCGACGGCCTGGCTGGTTTTCGCCAGCACGGTTGGCGCCGGCGGGGCGGCTTGACCACTTGTGTCCGGGTGAGGGGTTGTCAGCGTTGCGCCTTTGGGCAGCAGAAAGAGCGCCGAAATGCGGGCGTTGACCGTGCCGAGATTGCCCGTAGCGAGGACTTCGCCCGGCTCCTCAGCCCAACTTTCGCCAGCCTTAAACGTTTTCTCCTCTTTGTCGTGGCGTGTGGTGATCTCGCCATCCAGCACGGTGACCAGACCCGATCCCCCGTGTTCATGCACCGGTGTCCACGCCCCTGGCGCAAAGTCGAAGACCACTTGCACCAGTTCAAATTCACCGGCAAGGGCAGCAACCGACCCCAACACAACGACCGGCGGGGCGGCTGGTAGAGCGGCCACAGCAGGTGCCGCGGCGGGTGGCGCGGCTGGTGCCAGAATCGGTGGAGCAACACAGGCGCTCAGCAGCACCACAATCACCACAAACAACAACAGTCTCTGCGTCTTCATTATCAATCTCCTGTAATTCAAAAGATAAACACCCCGACAACGCCGGGGAGACTGCCAAAGGTGCAATTAGGATTGCATTCCCAATTGCTGCATCATCGCCATCGAATCGATCTGCATCCAGTGTTCGACGATCTTACCGTCGGCGATACTCTATCCCTACTTGCTTTGCGGATCAGCATGAAACAATTTGCTGACGATCCACCAGTGCCCATCCACCTTGAGTAGTTGGAAATAATCCGTAAAGTCATGCTCGTGATAGCCATCCATCGCCATCTCGACCGAAGCGGCATTGCCGACCACCGAAACCGCTTGGGAGTGGCGATCAAATAATTTCGACAACCTTCCGGGAAGCGGCCACGAAATTGAGGACGTAACAAAGTGGTTGTGGCCGCTTCCCGGAAGGTAAATCATCAACTTATTTAATCGCCGATCCTTGGCAGGATGCCGCTATTCGCTCACCCGGAAAACTTGTGATGTAACGTTGTCAACATCAACTGTCTGATCCACCGCTTCGAACACCTTAGGCCATTCTGGATCTTTGCCCCTTAGCTCAACATCCTGTTCTTGATCCGCCATCGACTGGTAATGACACAGCCAATGAAGACGACTGTTGGGGCCACTGTCGGGAGTTACGATCTCGTACTTGCCCACATAATTTTTGTTCTCGTTCAGGTATTGTACGGTGGCGAGTGCCGCCTTGCGCGCTTCACTCGATTTGCCAGGCAACGCCGTTGCATTGATGAGCACATAGACTTTCATGGTTTTCTCCTTTAACACTGCTGGTTAAGATTGACATCGTTTCTTACGCGCTTTGCGGATCAGCATGAAACAACTTGCTGACGATCCACCAGCGCCCATCGACCTTGAGCAGTTGGAAATAATCCGTAAAGTCATGCTCGTGATAACCATCCATCGCCATCTCGACCGAAGCGGCATTGCCGACCACCGAAATGCCAGTGATAGTACAGGTATAGGCATTGCCCGGCGCGCCAGCCTTGGCCGGGGGCGTTGTGCTGGCAATGTAATCGTACAACCCCTGGATCGGCGTAATGAACAGATCCTTCCCCTTATAGCCAAACATCGAGGATTGCGGGTGAAAGGCTTGGCGCATGGCGTCGAGATTGCCGTTCTGGACGCCGTCGATATACAGATCGACGACCTTGCGGATACTGGCTAATTCGGGACAACGTGTGCTCATGATCATCTCCTGATAGTCTGAAATGTGGGTTGAAAAGAGGATAGCGGTCAAATTGTCTGCATCCATCTGTTGATTGAATGGGCGTATCTCGGCTTGGTTGCTTTCTTCCGATTGATTCCCCCAAAAAATCCGCCAGGTTTCGGTGAAGGTAATGGTGATTGTGCGCCGAATTTTTTTACCCATAGACACAGGATAGCGGGCGGGTGGGCAATGTAGAAGCGATTTTTCTACAAAATTTCTACAAAAGGTGGAATTTTTTTGACTTGCATAAGAGCCGTAACAAGCCTATACTTTGTCTATGTCCATCACTCCCGCAACCTCCTTTGGCGATCTCCTGAAGCAACTGCGCAAGCGCGCCGGTATGACCCAGAGCGACCTGGCCGCCGCGCTCGGCTACAGCATCTCGTCAATCTGCGCCCTGGAACAAAACCGTCGCCTGCCTGGGCTAGAGGCGGTTTTACAAGCCTATCTACCGGCGTTGAGCTTGCAAGATGAACCACACCTGTCGGCACAACTGCTGGAACTGGCCGCGGCCAGTCGGGGCGAGCGTCTGCCACCTTCATTGACGATTCAGCGTCAACGCCGTGTGACTCTGGTGGAAGAGGTCGAAGAGCTTGCGCAACATCTCCCGCTGCCCCCCACGCCGCTCATCGGGCGTGGGCAAGAAGTCAAGCAACTGGGCAACCGCATGTTGGGGCATAGCGGCCGTTTGTTGACATTGGTTGGGCCACCGGGGGTAGGCAAAACGCGTCTGGCCCAAGCACTCGGCCTGACGCTGCAAACCCTCTACCCGGATGGTGCCTGTTTTGTGCCCTTGGCCGCCATCAGCGACCCGGCGTTGCTGGCTCCGGCACTGCTGGCAACCTTGCAAGTGGGGGGTGGTTCGTCCAAAACCGCGCAGACCCGCCTGGTTGAATACCTGCGCCACAAGGAAATGTTGCTGATTCTGGATAACTTTGAGCAGATCATTCCCGCGGCCGGCTTGCTGGCGGAGCTATTGAGCGAATGTGGCGGGCTGCGTATGATTGTCACCAGCCGCGAGCGCTTGCATCTGCGCGCCGAACAGCGCTACAAAGTGCCACCGCTCGATCTGGCTTCGGCGGTTGAACTGTTTGTCGCCCACCTCCAACGCGTCGTCGATCCCGACTTTGTCTTGACCCCAGAACACCAGCCCACGATGGCAACCATCTGCCAACAGTTGGATTGCCTGCCCTTGGCGATTGAGTTGAGCGTGGCCCAGCTCGAACTGCTTTCGCTGCCCCAACTCTTGCAGCGCCTACAAACGCACCGGCTGGATCAATTGGGCGGCGGCTCGTCTGATCTGCCAGCGCATCACCGCACGTTGCGCGAGGCGATGTGGCGCAGTTATGTGCTGTTGAATGAAGCCGAGCAGCGCTGTTTGCGCGCGGCGGGTGTCTTTGTCGGTGGCTTTGATCTCTTGGCGGTACGGGGTTGCCTGGGCGCAGAATCAAACTTGCAAGGTTTGCTGCAAAAGAGCCTGGCGCAGCAGATCACTGCGCTGGATGGGCAACCGCGCTTTACCCTTTTGGAGACGATTCGCCTCTTTGCGTTGGAAAAATTGCAGGCATGTGGGGAAGAGGCAGCGATGCGCCAGCGTCATGCCGAGTATTATCTCGACCTGGCCGCAGCATTGGCCTCGTCACTGCAAGTTCAGCAACAGGCGGAGTGGTTGCGGCACTTGGACGCGGATCTGGACAATTTGCGCGCGGCGTTTCACTGGTTTCTGTCGCATGAACCAGCACAAGCGGTTGCCCTGGCCGGTGTACTCAAAGACTTTTGGGCAGTACGCGGCTATTATGAAGAAGGACGGCAATGGTGGAGCCAAGCCTTAGCCTCTCACACTGACCCCGCCAGCCAAAGCGCGCTGCGCCTGACGACGTTGGAAGCCATCGCCGATCTCTACTTTCTGCAAGAGGAGCGGGTGCCGGCGATCACCGGGTATCAGGAGGCACTTGCCCTCTGGCCGCAGACGGCCCGTGACAAGCTGGGCAAAGTGCGGCTGCTGCGCAAGTTGGGTGAGACCGTCTACGGAGGGGAATTGGGCGTCAAGTTGGAGACTTACCGCCAGCCAGCCCACGCCGCGCTGCAGGAAGGGTTGCGCCTGATGGCCGACGAGCCGCCCCATGTGGAAACGGTGCGTCTGCTCGTGGGCCTTTCCCAACAGTGCTGGCGGGATCGCGCGGTCGAGGATTGGGAGGTCGCCGAACAATACGCCCAGAGCGCCGTGGGCATGGCCGAACAACTAAATGCGCCCAGCGCACTGTCTGCGGCACTCAATGCGCTCAGCGTCGTCCATGTAGCCAAAGGTCGTTTTCGCGAGCGCGCCGAAGTGGCGTTGCGGCGTGTGGAATTGAGCCACATGTCAGATTTCACCGACCAATACGAGCGCTTTTATCTCCTGCGTGAGGTTTCTGCCGTCTTGATTGACGTTGGCGACTATGCGCGTGCCTTAACCTATCTACAGGAGGCGGAGCAGCTCGCAAACCAGACTCACGCCGTCAGCGCCCTTGCGGCGAGCCTGCATTTACAAGCGACATGCGCGCTGCGTTTAGACCGCTGGGACGATGTGGCGCTCGCGGAAAAAGTTCAATCATTGCAGCAACGTCACCATACCCCGCCGCTGACGCCTAATTGCTTCCACCTGGCGCTGATCGCTTGTGTGCATGCCCTGCGCGGTGAAAAGGAGCGTGCGGCTGTGTGGCGTGATGCCTCATTCGACGCTATGGCCAAAGCGATGCCACTAGCGCAATGGAAGCGGACGCGGCATTACTGAAGAAGTCTGCCGCTTTTGGCAGAGGGCGAGTTCGCTCTCGCAACGCAGGCGCTCGAGTTGGCCTTGACCTCGCACACCGAGTGGGTCGGCGACCACGATTTGTATGCGATGCTGGCTGATGCGGCTGCCCAACAGTGCGATGAGATTGCTTTGCGCCGCTATGCACCGCTGCTTGAGGAACTGGCGCTGCGCTATGGGCATCTGCTCTATCAAGCGATTGCTCATCGCGCCTGGGGGGTGGCGCATCGGCTGGCCGGCGAAACTGCCGCATCGGAGGGGCGGTTGCAACAAGCCCTGGATATTTTCGGCAGCCTGGGTACACGCTGGCAACTCGGTCGCACGCATTTCGCGTGGGGCGAGTTGGCCGTCGCTCAAGGGGATGTCGGCGCGGCCCGCCATCACTTTACCCAGGCCCAGCATCTCTTTGCGGCGATGCAAGCGGCCCCCGACCTGGCGCGCACGCACAAAGCATTGGCATTGCTCGCCTGATCAACCTTAGCTTCTTTCGGTTACGCCGCTTCACCCGTATCCCAACCGGCGCGCACGAAGGCGCGGGCGCGGGGGAACTCTCGTTCTGTGGCCCGCCGTAGCCGGTCCAGATGGGCGAGGATTGTCAGCGTCTCTGTCTCCCGATCTGAGAAGGCAGCCAGCAATACCCCCCACGCGCCGATGGAGTGATCGATCGCAATCAACGCGATTTTGGCTGAACCGTCCGAGTCCCGGCCAAATTCAGCCAGCATCTCCGGGTCGTCGTCTTCCTCGTCAATGGCACCGGAGATGGCCCGCATCAATTTTACGCCGATGAAAAGCTGATACCAGCGGATCACCTCCACCGCGTCGGCCAGGGAAATAGCAATAGCTTCCGGGTCCAGCCCGGCCACACCGAGCCGGGTCAGCATCGTCAGTTCGTCGCCTTTGGCCCGGAAGTCATCTTCGCTCTCCTTAAACCAGCCATCTACCATCTGGCGGTAGGCTTCGGCTGCGCTATGCAGAGGGCTGCTCTCTATCTGCTTCTCCAGTTCCGCCTCCCGCGCCTGCCATACAGCCCGACTCTCCGGCGTGTCCAGGGCTTCCAGATCGACGCCCCGCTCCTGGGCCATCTGAACCAGCAACGCTTTCGTTTGGGCAAAGACGTCATGCAGCCCTTGCCAAAACGCCTCGTTGTTCAGGTCCCGGCTCTCCTCGTCGGGGAACTGTTCCTGGCCGATAGCGTAGTTCAGACAGCGCGCGGTGAAGGGGCAGCGCTCGCACCAGCGGTTGCAGTAGTTGTAGACGCCCTCGATGTAGTTGTCGTCGTCTTCGGCCAGAGAACGAAGATTCAATACGGACATACGAAGTTCCTTTGGGCTTGATTGCTATGCGACTCCACGAGCGCGATTGGCGGCCAGAATGAGTTCACTATTCGGCCACTGTTGCCGATCCGGGGGCAGATGAATGCGCTGGTTCAGATAGCGTTGAAAATCGTGCAAACCGCCAGCCACCCCATTGCGTTGCATCTCGTTCACTTTGCTTTCATTGATACGCATCACCAGCGATTCGTCCAGAAAGATCAGCGCCCGGTCAAAGGCCCGATGATAGGTGGGCGAGAGGCACAGGCCATTGCGCACGTCATCCGAACTGCCTTCAATCCCGACGGGCAGAATGTGGGCAGCGTCGATTAGGTCGAGTTGGATGCGGGTCACGGCGCAGCGCCGCTCGTAAGCGGTGACAACTTTGCGCCGAAAACTGGACTCTCTGGAAAGACGTGAAATGCTGGAGACGATGCGCTGGCGTTCCGGTGTCAGCGTTTCCATTTCTTCCCGGGAAATGTCGCCCAACTCGGCCACCCGTGCCAACAGACCGGAGGTGACGGCATCACTGCCCTGGGCATGAAGAAGCGGCGCGTTGACAACATACCCCAGCAATTGGTCCGGGCGGATGGCGACGACGATTTCGTCATTGCCTTTCTGGGCAAAGGAAAGGCCAAATTGCAGGGCGTCGTGCAAGGCAGTGATGGGGATTTGAATCGAAGGGGAACGCCGGGAGAAGGTGAAATGCTTTGCCACATCAAAGCCCGCAAAACAGCCCGTATTGGGTTCGTAACCCATCAGAAGGGTCGGGCCACCGCTAGGGTTGAGGGATAAAGGCGACGTGACACCGGTGATTTGGATGCGATATTCGTTGGTGGGCCGGGCTGCGCCGCCGCCGTGGGTCAATGTCCAGACGTAAATCCAGGCTTCAAAACTGCTCCTGTCCGCCTGCACCACAAAACGTTTCGGGTTGCCCGGACGGGGAGAAAGTTCCAGCGCGCTGGCTCCGCTTTCAGCAAAAGCGAGAAGGAATGCCTGGGCGATCGCGTGGTGGGATAGGGCCGCCATCCGATTTCTCCAGAGGAAGCAAGGAAACGAAAGTCAGTCTGTTTTGTAATCAGCGGGGCGAGAGAGCAGAACCATTTGGGCAGATTCTTCGTCAGCCTGTGCTGCGCCCTTACTCCCGTTTTTTGCAGGTATCCCGTTGACAGGTTTGGCTGGGATGGGATCACTGTTCTTCCGCTTGGGTCGGGTACGTCCGCCATCAGCAGCCAGGGCGTCATCTTCACTCCCATTCCAGAGCGCGGCGGAACTGAAGATTTTGTAGTAGCCTGCATCGGTCACTTCGCCGTCATCCCGCTCGGCGTGAAAACGTCCCTTTGCCCCTTCGACATATTCGTCCACAACTTCGCAGCAGGTCCAGTGCCGTTGCAGACGCTCGCTCACCTCACCGGTGACGCAGCTTCCGCCAAAGGGATCGAAAACCGTATCGCCGGCATCGGTCAGCATCCGAATGAAAAATTCGGGCAAGCGGGCCGGGAAACGGGCCGGATGGGGTGCGATGCCCCGTTCCCGGCAATAGCGCAGATAGAAGGAGTTGCTTTCTGTGTTGGGGATCGCCAGCAGATTGGGTGGAATCGCGCCGCCGTTGTCTGTCTGAAATTTGTCGCTGATGTCGTGACCGCTGGGACGCAGTTTGGCCTGATAACCGTTTTCCAGCAGCTCGAGCATCGAATCGCTGTAGGGCGTCAATACCCGGCGGTTGCTGGCTTTGGGCCAGGGCGTCTTGGAGAGCCAAAAGACGCAATTGACCGCATCCTTCACCCGAATCCGCCGCACATTGACCCATTCCGCCGGTGTGGGCAACTTCGACGGATTCCACCAGTGGAACTCCTGGGCCAGATGGAATTCCAGCTGGCGGCAGAGCATTATCAGCAGTTCAAAGTGATAGAGGCTACGGGTGGGCTGACCGGGAATCCACGAGCCGCCGATGTCGATGACCAGCGAGCCGGTGGGTTTGAGGATGCGGTGGAACTGTACAGCAAAAGTGCGAAACCACTCCACATATTTGTCCTCCTCCACATTGCCATAATCCTTCTTGCGCAGGAGGGCAAAGGGCGGGCTGGTGAAGATCAGATCGACCGAACCGTCGGCCACGGAATCCCGCATATAGGCCAGGGAATCGGCGTGGATGATCTGTCCATATGCGGTTTGCAGAGCAATGGGTGTTGTCATAGGGACAGTATAACGCATCTCAAAAGAGCGGGCAAAGATAGAACAAATGGTCGAGCGTTATACAGTCCACTCCACCAACGCCGCGGCCACCCACGTGGGCGGCGGCGCTTTGTAGAGTTCGGCCGCGTCGGAATAGGCGAGATCGACGATACGCCCGGCCATCGGTCCGCGGAGGTGGCGA
Source organism: Litorilinea aerophila (assembly GCA_945905745.1). GTDB lineage: Bacteria > Chloroflexota > Anaerolineae > Caldilineales > Caldilineaceae > JACQGT01. Next base: position 808 of record CAMDQF010000058.1, on the reverse strand, counting down.
AAGACCGCGCCGGCGTCCCGGGCATCGCTCTTGCCGACGACGCAGTGCTGATTCCAGCCCCAATAGTCCCCCGCAGCCAGGACGCCGATGCCCTTTTCGATGCTGCGCCGGGCCATCGCCAGCCCGCCATCGTCGGGGAAACGGGCCACAAAGTCCGGGTCGCCATAGCCCAGGCCGTGATGGAAAGGGTCTTCGGTCGAGACGACGGCCGCGCCCTCGCAGAGCCGGGCCAGCTCATCGATCCCTGGCAGCCGTTCCGGTTCACCCCCGGCCAGCCAGGGGTAGCGCTCGATCACCTGCGGCCCCTTCACCCCCCGCCGGGCTGTCTCCGCGGCCCAGAAGTGACGCCAACTGGTGAGCGCGTGATCGTCTCGCCAGGTCTCCGGTCCGTCGATCCCCGGCCCCTGTATGCCCCACTGCCCTTCATTTGCTGGGTCGCTGCCCCGGCTGACCCGGATGCGGGCCTGCTCCATCTCTTCGGAAAAGGCGTGGAGAACGCTGATGACGACGACCCGTTCCACGCCGCTGTCCAGACAGGCGTTGACCGCAGCCGCGATCTGATGGCCGCACTCCTTCACCCCGGCGTGAGGAAAGACGAGGACGCCGCCCGCAGCCAGAGTCCTGGAAAGGTCCCAGCGCCGGGCCTCGTCCAGCAGGCGGAGCGTTCCCGCTTCGCCCAACTCGGCGTGTTCGCGGGCGTAGAGGGCGTGGATTTCGGCGCGCAGTTGTTGGCGGGTGTCCATAAGAGTTGTCTCCGTCTACTCCGGATACGAAATCGTTCAGAAGAGATGATGAGATGCTGGGATGA
>CAMDQF010000057.1 GCA_945905745.1 Litorilinea aerophila | reverse complement strand
GGTGCATACGGGGCCGTTTATGCTGGGACAGCGGGGCGGCGGGGGCTACGACTGGGACACTTTTCTGGTGGACGACATTGCGCCCCGTCCTGGCATCTGGTGGGTTTACCTGCCCAGCAAACTGCTCGGCCAAGAAATCTGCCGCATCTTCGCCGAGCATTACGGACTGTGCGTGCCGACTTTGACCTTTGCCCAGTTTGTCAATCCGCAGGTGCTGCCCAACCGCATCTCTACTCTGGCCGTCTCGTGGATGGACGCGGCCAACGCCATCCGCTGCGCACTGGCCGTCGACGGGCTGCCCTCACCCTACGAGTATATGCACATCGGCGCGGACACCCCGCTGGGTGTCTTTCCCAATGAAAAAGCCAAGCGGCTGCTGGGCTGGCAGCCGCGGGATCGATTTGAGGAGGTGTATGCTCGCCACTAACAAAGCAGACCGTTGACGAAGGACGATAGACGAACGTAAATTGAGACTCGCTGTTCGTCTGTCGTCCTTCGTCTGTCGTCAATTATTCCGATTCTATTACCACCAAAGGAACCCCCAATGAACTACAGAGAACTACCCATGCGTGTCGCCGTCGGTCAGGTGCGTGAATTGACCGACGAGATCATTCTCTACACCAAACAGATGGGCATTCAGGACCTGCAATTCAACTTCTTTCACGGCTCGCCCCATGTGCCCGGCGAGACCCACTGGGAGTACATGGATTTGCTGCGTCTGCGCACCCGCTGCGAGGACGCCGGTCTGCGCCTGAACTCCATCGAGAATGTGCCGATCAAGTTCTACGACAAAGTGATGCTGGGCAAACCGGGCCGGGACGAGCAGATCGAGAATATGCAGACGACCATCCGCAATATGGGGCGGGCAGGCATTCCGGTCTTTGGCTACCACTTCGTCGTCTGCGGTGTCTGGCGCACATCCACCACCGCACCGGGGCGGGCGGGCGCGCAGGTGACCGCCTTCGACATGGAACTGGCCCAGAACGCGCCCCTCTCCTTTGACCGGGTCTATACCGACGACGAGATGTGGGCCAACTACGAATATTTCATCAAAGCCATCCTGCCTGTGGCCGAAGAAGCCGGGGTGATTCTGGCTCTGCATCCGGACGATCCGCCCGTGCCATCCCTGGGCGGTGTGGCGCGCATTATGCGCAGTTTCAATGCCTTCCAACGGGCAGTTGATGTGATCGGCGATAGCCCCAATCACGGCCTGGATTTCTGCGTCGGTTCCTGGTCGGAGATGAGTCCGGCAGAGTGTATGCAGGGGCTGCGCCACTTTGCAGAGAAGGGCAAAATCGTCTATGTCCACTTCCGGGATGTAGTAGGCAGTGTGCCCAAATTCCGCGAAGGATTCATCGGCGAGGGCAATATGGACATGTTCCAGGTGATGAAGATCCTCTGGGAGTCGGGCTTCAACGGCTATGTGATGGATGATCACGTGCCGGCGATGAGCAACGACGGGGGCTGGAACAGCCGCAGCCGGGCCTTTGCCAACGGCCAGATGAGCGCGATGCTGGAGATTTTGCAGAAGGGGTATGTGGCGAAGGGGTAAGAGTCGCCGGTTTGATGCAGAATTGATAGGCAGAGGCGTGAAACATGAAATGTGAGATCACTGACTGATCTCACATTTCATGTTTTCCTTGTGTCAACTTACGCTGCAACCGGTTGAAGATGTTCTGTCAATTTCTCCTGAAGCCAGAGATTGACCAGTGTTTCGGTTGATACACCGCGCAGGCGCGCCTGTCGCTCTACAGCAGACAAAAGATCGGCCTCAATCGAAATTGAATTGGCAATGGTAAACTCGACATCTGGCGCGTTATCATCGAATTCAGTGAAGTCGTGGGTATCCCAAAACTCTCCCATCTCTTCCAGCGTTTGTGCCCTGGAAATTGTACTGAACCTATTTTCTTGCATAGCGTCTCCGTTCAGATTGAGTCATATCGCGAGCGCTGATCACAATTGCTGTATCAATGTCCGCTTTGTAGACGAAGAAGACTACCAGATAACGCCCTCCGTAGCTCTGCCCAAAAGCGGCATACACATCTTCCCCGGGTGTGTGGCCGGTTTCGGCAAAGCGGATTCGCGGTTGGGTCAGCAATACCTGCCGCACCTCAGATAAAGCGACCCGATGCTTTGAGGCCAACTTATCTTCAATATGAGCAGAGCAGATAATTCGTTCGATGTGAGTTGTTGGTTTCACGATATGTTTCGACAGCACGCATCAGAGAGCAGATTCAGCGCGCACTTCCTGCACAGCCATTTCAACGTCTGCCGCAATTTCATCTTCCGTGAAGTTGCGATTCCGTTCTGCCATACGCAGTAACAAATCATCCACGCGTTGTCGTAGATCGCTATCTTGCAGTCTGCGATAGCGCAGGTACTCTGGATATGGGATCAACACAGCTTTAGGTTGACTATTGCGCGTCAGAATATAGGGCGTTTTTTGTTCCGCCACTTCGTCGAGAATAACCCCAAAGCCCTGCTGCAATTCGGTTACACCAATCGTTTTTTGCATCATACTATCGCTCCTTACCTCAACTGTATCTATAGTCTGCCACAGTCTACCACAAGCGCCATCTGCGTCAAGACGCTCGAATCCCAAATTCTGACACTGCGACGCACACCCGCTCGATCTGTTCCTCCGACAGAGTAGTGTGCATGGGCAACGAAAGAATCTCCCCTGCGGCCTGTTCGGTGACGGGTAAAGAGACGGGGGAGAGATGGCCATAGGCCGCCTGCTGGTGGACGGGGACCGGGTAGTGGATGCCGGTTGCTACGCCCGCAGCCCGCAGCTTCTCGCGCAGTCGATCCCGTTGAGGGGAACGGATGACGTACAAATGGTAGACGTGACGGCAGCCGGGGCGCTGGACTGGCTTGACGACTGAATTGGGGAGGTGGGCAGCGTAAACCGCGGCCAGCCGACGCCGGTGTGCGTTCCAGCCGTCCAGATGGGCCAGCTTCACCCGCAGGATAGCCGCCTGCATCTCATCCAGGCGGCTGTTCATCCCCTCGATTTCGGAGATGTAGCGATTCTCCGGCTTCCAGCCATACTCGCGCAACAGACGCACCCGCTCCAACAGCGCCGGGTCGTTGCCCACAATCGCGCCGCCATCCCCCAGCGCGCCCAGATTTTTGGTGGGATAGAAAGAAAAACAGGCCAGGTCGCCGATGCTACCTACCCGTTTGCCCTGCCACTCTGCGCCGTGGGCCTGGGCGCAATCCTCGATCACCCGCAGACCGGCTTCTCTGGCAATGGGCAGAATCTTACCCAAGTCCGCCGGGTGGCCGTAGAGATGGACGGGAATGACCGCTTTGGTACGGGGGGTAATGGCCCCGGTCAGCCGTTCCGGGTCCAGCGTGTACGTAGCCGGATCGATGTCCACAAAGACGGGGGTTGCGCCGGTCAGGGCGATGGCCGCGGCGGTGGCGACGGCGGTGTGGGCGACGGTGATTACTTCGTCGCCGGGGCCAATACCACAGGCGCGCAGGGCGATGTGCAGGGCGTCGGTCCCATTGCCCACGCCGACTGCGGCGGAGACCCCACACCAGGCCGCGAATTCGGCTTCAAAGGCGGCGACTTCTTTGCCCAGAATGTACCAGCCGCTCTCCAACACCCGCTGCACAGCCGCGTCGATCTCCGCCTTCACCGCCAGATATTCAGCCCGCAAATCCACCACAGGAATCATCTGCGCCCACCCCCAAGCTGTAACCACAAAGACACAAAGAAAAGCAAGAATGGAACGCGAATGACGCGGATTGAGCGGATGTATACGGATAAAAAATCCGTTTTTTGTACTGGTCAGGAAGATGCTGGAATCTTAACGCAGAGTCGCGGAGGCGGAGAGAATTGCTTTGCGGCTGGCAATGCGATTGCCCCCATTCCTTGCCGCTTTGCGTTGAAATATCCGTTCCACCATCACCTTGACCAATACAAAAAAATCCGTTTTTTATCCGCCTGATCCGCGTCATCCGCGTTCTATCTCTTTCTGCTTGATTAATCTCTCGAAATGCTCCAGATAGCGCTCGGCGAGGAGAGGCCAGCCCAGTTCGGTTTCCACACGCAGACGGCCCAGAAGCCCCATCTGTATACGCAGCGTCGGTTCATCAGCCAGTGTCGCAATGGCCCCGGCCAGGGCAGATGGATCGCCTTCGGGTACGAGAAAGCCGGTCTCGCCATCCACAATCGCCAGTTCATTGCCCGCCGCGGTCGTGCCCACCACCGGCTTGCCGCAGCTCATGGCATCGGGCACGCAGACATTCAGACCATCTGCCGGCGCGGTAACAGAGGGCATCACCAACAGATCGCAGGCGTTATAATAGACGCCGATCTGATCGTAGGGGACAATCCCTACCCAGCGCACCCGGTCAGCAATGCCCAGGGACGTAGCCAGCCCTTTCCATCGGCTCCACTCGTCGCCCTCTCCGACAAAGACAGCCACCACCGGGCGCTCGCTCAGTTTGTTCTCTGCCAGGGCTTGCAGCAACACATCAAAACCCTTCTTCGCCACCATCCGCCCCACAGCCAGGAGCATCACATCTTCCTGCCCGATGCCCAACCCGGCGCGCAGTTCCGCCGTGCCTGTGGGGTCCGGGCGCAGACGCTCCGGATTCACACCGTAGACAATCATCTCAAATTTGACCGGATCCGCACCCAGCGGCAGCACCGCATCCCGCAGGCTGACGCTGTTGGCTGTGATCAGCGACGCCTGTTCAAAGGTAAAGCGAGCCATGCGCCGGAAAAGCCCGTTGCTGTTGGCAACCTGGGCGTCCGAGCCGGGAATGGAGACGACCAGCGGAATGCCCAGCATCCGGCTGACGACCGCGCCGATAAAGCCGTTGGGCAGAGACCAGTGGGCGTGGATCACGTCGGGTCGGGTACGGCGGCAGTGGCGGAGCACGGCCAGAATCCCTCCGGTGAAGAAAAAGGGGCTGAGCAGATAGCCGCTGAGCCGCAGTTTCAGGTCCGACTGCATACTGCGCCCGTAGCCCACCTGATGCCAGCGCTCTGGCCAGATATAGCGGAAGAGATGAAGAGCAATGCGGCCCTGACTCGCTGTCTCGACCAGCGGACGATTGTAACCCACATCAAAGGGGGCCAGCACATCCACCTGCTGGCCGCGGGCCATCCATTCCTGGCAGAGGGCCTGGACAAAAGAGCCGCTGAAGTCGCCGGCGAAGCGGGGATAGTTGTGGGTTAGAACAGCGATACGCATGACAAGTATATCGGACAAAATAAAGGGGTGACAGGGTGAAAATTTGATTCCAGTATACTACACGACCCACCCATTGGGCAGACTTGCGCATTCTGCTACTTCCCGGATAATAGAAGCAGGGAGTAGACCGTGCCAGTTCCCCCATACCCCAATCACCCACTTTCCTTTCCCCGACAGGAGAAAACCAATGAAAATCACCGATCTAAAATGCACGACAATCGGCAACTACCCGATCGTGCGCATCACCACCGACGCCGGCATCGATGGTTTCGGCCAGGCTGAGTCGTTCAAGCCCTATCTCAAGCCCTTTGTCCTCTTTTATAAGGATCTGATTGTGGGCGAAGACCCCACGGATGTGGAGCGGGTGATGCTGAACATTCGGCGTATGGGCAGTTTCAAGCCCTGGGGCGCAGCGGTCAGCGCCATCGAAATGGCCCTGTGGGACATTGCAGGCAAGGCCGCGGGTGTCCCCGTCTACAAACTGCTGGGCGGCAAAATCCGGGACAAAGTGCTGGTCTACAACGGGGCCAGACGCAAGCCGATGAAGGACAGTTCGCCAGAAGCATACGCCGAAAATACAGCCTGGATGTTGGAAGCCAAAGAGAAGTTCAAAATCGTCAAGCAGGGCATCGGCTATCACAGCGGCATGCCCCAGAACGTGCCCGACTTCTCCTACGGCGAGACTCACACCCGGGGACGCAGCGCCAACCGGGGGCCGCTGACCGAAAAGGGGCTGAAGCACGTGGTGGCCTGTGTGGAGGCGATGAAAGAGGTGCTGGGCGACGAAGTGGGTCTGGCCCTGGACTGCGGCCCCGGCTGGACAATCCCCGACGCCATCCGGCTGGCAAAGGCTGTGGAAGATTTGAATGTGATGTGGCTGGAAGACCTACTCACCGGCGACTACACCCCTTATGTGATGGCCGACCAGTACCGGGAAGTCACCCGCAGCACATCCACGCCCATCCACACCGGCGAGCAGATTTTCCTGCGCCAGCACTTCAAAGAGCTTTTCGAGAAGCAGGCGGTCAATATCGTCGGGCCAGACCCGGCGGATGTGGGCGGCATCGCCGAACTGAAGTGGATCGCCGAATACGCCGACCTGCACGGGATTCTGATGGCGCCCCACGGCACGGGCGACGGCCTCATCGGTCTGGCAGCCTTGGTGCAGATGTCGGCGACCCTGCCCCGCAACTACATCGCCTTTGAATATCCCGTGGCCCAGACCGAGTGGTGGTACGACATCATCGAAGGGCTGCCCGACCCGATTGTGGTGGACAGCTACATCGAAGTCTGGGATCGTCCTGGCCTGGGCGTGACCTTCAATGTCAAAGAGGCGAAGAAGTATCTGAAGGACGGCGAAGGCGACTTCTTTGATTGAGGATAGGGAGGACGCATATTTTCATGATTTGGATTTATAAGCGCTGATCAATCCAAATCATGAAAATCTGCGTCCCGCCTTTGATCAGAACTCCCTGCTACCCTCCCAGCGCAGCCGCTCGATCAGCACCAGACCTGTCCCCGCCACGGCCATGAGAATCGTACTCATAGCCGTGGCTTTGCCGTAGTTGAGCGCGCCGGGCTGGCCCAGGGCCTGGTAGATGACCACCGGCATTGTGGGGAAATCCGGGCGGCTGATCAGCAGCGTTGCGCCGAACTCGCCCAGGCTGATGGTGAAGGCGAAGACCGCGCCCACAGTCAACGCCGGGCGCAGAAGAGGCAGATCGATCTCCCACCAGACCCGCAAAGGAGTCGCGCCCAGATTGGCTGCGGCCTCGCGTAGGTGAGGGTCCAGGCTGCGCAGGGCGGGTAGAAGGGTACGCACCACAAAGGGCACGGCAATCAGCGTATGGGCGATGGGGATCAGCAGCAGGGAGGCGCGCAGGCTGCCCATCGCAACGATATAGCCCAGACCGAGAGTGACAGCCGATGTGCCCAGAGGCAAGAGAAAGAGAGGGTCAAGCAGAGCTGTCAGCCAGTTGCGCCGCCCCGCCAACAGATAGGCGCTGATGACACCCAGGCTCAGACTCAGCACCACCACCGACAGGGCTACCAGCAGGGAATTGCGGATGGCGTAGAGAGGCGACACAAAGAAGGCACTGCCCCGTCGGTTGATCGCCAGTTCCCGAAAATAGGTCAGGGTCAACCCTTCGCCCCCCCAGGAGATACTCTGCCAGGCCAGCGCGGCCAAAGGCGCGAGCAACAGCAGCAGAGCAAATCCCATCCCCACAACGAGCAGCGCCACTTCCGCGGGCGTACGGGCGCGACGGGCTGTGGAACGGGTCGGGCGCTGGTCCAGAGGTCGACTGGCTCGGCGCTGGACACGGGTGTAGACGGCCATCACCCCAAAGGTCAGCCCCATCTGCACCAGAGAGAGCAGGGCCGCCGCAGGCAGATTGAAAAGAGTAACAGCCTGACGGTAGATTTCCACTTCCAGGGTAGCGAAACGCAGACCGCCCAGGATCAGCACAACCCCAAAGCTGGTGAAGCAGAAGAGAAAGACCAGCAGCCCCGCCGCGGTCACGCTGGGCAGAAGCAGAGGCAGGGTGATCAGCCAGAAACGCTGGGCCGGATTGGCGCCCAGGCTGGCCGCGGCCTCCTCGTAGTGGGGCGAGAGATTGGCCCAGAAGGAGCCGACCGTGCGTATGACGACGCTCACATTGTAGAAGACGTGGGCCAGCAGAATAATCCAGATCGTCTGTAACAGTTCCAGCGGTGGCGTGTCCAGCGAGAACGCCTGCATCAGCCAGCCATTGACCAGCCCGCTCGGCCCGATCAGCGAGGTAAAGGCTGCGGCCACTACAACCGTCGGCATCACAAAAGGGATCGTCGTCAATGCCCGCACCAGCCCCTTGCCCGCAAAGTCATAGCGGGCAAAAAGCCAGGCCAGGGGCATCCCCACCAGCAGCGTCAGCAGCATGGACGCGGCCGCCTGCCAGGTGGTAAACCAGAGCACCCGCCAGAAGAAAGGCTGCAACCAGACCGCTTCCCTCCCAGCGGCTCCCTCCTGGGCAAAGCTGACGCGCAGAATCCCAGCCAAGGGATAGAAGTAGAACCCGGCCAGGAAGAGGAGGGGAAGAGTGTAGAGCAGCCAGGCGAGTCGGTTGGATTGGTGCTGCATTCGGTTGCCTTTGTGATAAAGCAGTAATCAGTGAGCAGTAACCAGTTATCAGTATCAGTCCGGTCCAGCATCGGTTGAAACCGATACCTGCTATGGGAAGTGCGTTTCAACGCACTGCAATGCCGAACTCAACCCGTTTCAACGGGTTTCCCGTCGCAGCCGCCGAATTGATTCGGCGGCACACTGATTACTGCTCACTGATGACTGCTCACACCTACCGCGCCATCACATCCGTCCAGGCTGCGATCCACGCCTCCCGGTTGGCTTCGATGGCCGCGGGATCGATGAGAGCCGGATCACTGGGGGTCTCGCCGAACTGGACAAAGAGATCGGGCAGGGCCGCACCGCTGTTGACCGGGTAGACGAACATTTGCAAAGGAATGTTCTCCTGGAAGGGGATATCCAGCAGAAAATCGACAAACTTCTGCGCGGCAGCCATCTGTTTTGTCCCAGCCAGAATGCCCACAAATTCGATCTGACGGAAGGTGCCGCCAGGCGGGTTGACATTGACGCTGGCCGGTTCGCTGCGCCCATCCGTGGCGAAGAGCACATCCGCGGGCGGGCTTGTGGTGTAGGAGACGACCAGCGGACGATCCCCGCCGCCACCGACGGTGAAGTGTTCGTAGTAGGCCGCACTCCAGCCATCGGCCACCAGCACATCGTTGTCCCGCAGGGCCTGCCAGTAGTCCAGATAGCCATCTTCGCCAAAATGGGCAATCGTCGCCAGCAGAAAAGCCAATCCGGGCGAGGAAGAAGCCGGATTCTCCACCACCAGCAGCCCCTTATATTCGGGCTGGATCAACTCCTCCAGAGTGGACGGGATCACCAGCCCCTTCTCGGCAAACCAGCTCTGGTCGGCGTTGAGATTGATGAAGCCATAGTCCACAGGCAGCAGCCGGTTTTCCGGGTCCAGTTTGTATTGGTCGGGAATCTGGGCCAGCAGTGGCGAAGCGTAGGGCAGAAAGATGCCTGAATCCAAGGCCCGGCTGAGGAAAGTATTGTCAGTGCCATAGAATAGGTCGGACAGGGGCGCGTCTTTGCTCAGAATCAATTTATTGAGCGCTTCGCCGGCATCGCCCAGGGCCAAAAACTGCACGGCGATTCCACTTTCTGCCTGAAATGCCGCCAATACTTCATCGCTGACGCTGAACGAATCGTGGGTTGCCACCACCAGCGTCACCGGTTTGGCCTGGCCCGGCGGCACGGAGAGGTCGGCCACCGGATTGCAGCCAGCGCCGACGAACAGCAATAACATCAAAATGAGAGACAGACTAGCACGACGTTTCCAGAATCGACTGTTCACAGATACTTTTCCCTTTCAGAACGCGATGGTTCAACCGATCAACGATGCAACCAATCAAAAAAGCCCACTCAATCTGAGTAGGCTTTGCAACGAGCTTCCTACGCTGGCATTACCCAGATCAGGTCTACGGGTCGGCAAATGATCGTTTGCCCTCTCAGCCTGGCACATCCAAGCTCCCCACATATACGGTTGTGTGGCCGATTATAACACAGTCAAGCGGCAACCCTTAATTTCTCTTCACCCGAAACAAAGAGGGGGTGTTATGTTCTGCATAACACAACACCCCCTCTTTACTCATTACGCAACTTTGCCTGTTCCGCAGCACATTCCGGGCAATTGTGGGGGTCGTCCAGTTCGTGGAGATGGCGGGCACAGACGGCAAAGGTCACTTCGACCCGCTCCCGCAGAAAGCCCTTTCGCACCTCGGCTTCCAGAAGCAGATCGAGGCAGGTACTGGTGAACAGTAGATCCGGCACAGGGCAGGAATCACACAGTTTGCGCCGCCAGGGCCGGCTGTTGCCGGGGCTGGCCTCCAACAGGCGGCACTTTTCCAGGTTGGAACCCCGGTGATAGTCGCCAAAAAAGTATCGACAGTTGACTGGACTTGCCAATGATCAATTATCCCAGAAGGGCGGGCCACCGTAATCCGACTGGTCCCAGTCGCCGTCGCCGCCATAGAACATATCGGGGTCGATAAAAAGTCGGGCAGCCAGGGCCTGCTTGCGCTCCTCCTGCTCCGGCATCAGATAGCCAAACTCCTGCTCCAGCCCGACCAGCGTTTCCAACTCAGCTTCCAATAGATGGAAATTCATGTGGCTGAGGGGATCTTCTTCGGGCATCGTCAGATTGAATTCGGCCAGATAGGATTGATAGCCCTCGCACTGGCTGGCCTCCATATCGGAAAAATCAGCCACGTTGTCTTCCACCGCATCCCAGAACTCCGGATCCTCGTCGTCGAGAAAACCGCCTGCCATCTCCCGCCCAAAGAAATTAGCGGACGAACCCTCATTCCGCCGGCCCTGGCCAGACTCACGCCAGGGCGGCTGATCGCCCTCCCGCCGCACAGGATTGTTGCTGCGCTCCTTGCGTTCCCGGCGCAGATAGTCCCGGCTGGCTTTGGCGTAGCCCAGATCATCCTCCAGGCGCAAAACACTGTGCTCGTACAGAGCAAAGTGCATATCATCGGGTGGGGTCGGGTCTGCATAGACGCCCCGACCCACCAGGGCAGCGGCCAGTTCCCAAACGGGCATAGCCGAGCGGGATTTGCGATCCGCCGAGATAATTGCTTCGGCCATGCGGGCCAGTTGGAGGTTACGCTCCAGAATCTCTTCCTCCTGGCGTGCTTCCCGTGGCTGCAAACGCAGGCTGTATTCACCACTGACCGCATCCAGCACATGGATGAGCAGATCGTCGTGGGCAGAGCCACCGGCCTGATCCAGCCACGCCACAAATTCCTGGCCCAGACGCAACGCCCAGGTCTCCTGGTCCACCGCGGCGTGAACCTCCAGAGTTGGTCCACCCATCAGATGCAGGCGCACGATCCGGCCATCGGGCTGATGATCCTGGAAAAACTCCGGGAAGAAGAGAGCGTGTTCCAGCTCATCCATCAGCAGATTGCCCCGCTGCATTTCAATTTTATTCAACGGATGGCGAAAGTTTTGCCCCGTCAGCAGGGACGACAGCCAGCCAAACGTGCCCGGCGTAACCGGCACCGCCTGATATAGCTTGCCGATAGCCTGATAGACGGCACTGCGCACGCCTTTGCCCGTTGGCCGCTGATTCTTCACCTGCTCGACCAGCACATCCACCGAGAGGGGAGCACTGGCCTGTCCCAAAATATCCGCAACGCAATCCAGGTAACTGGGGTACTGTGCTATGTTCGTCATGCGTATCGCCTCCTGGGGCCTATTATCCCATAGGAAGGGGCAATTGTCTACCATCGGTCTCTGAAAAAAGCGGGAACTCTTCTGTATACAGATCCTTCTTTGCTTCTGGCTACGCCAGGTTCGGATGGGGTGATGTGAAAAAATAAGGAAGCCTCCTTGGGGAGGCTTCCTTATTTTCTATTTTGTGAAGATTCTTGCGCTGAGTCAGGGTTTAGCTAGCCAGGGCCAGGACAGGGCGGAATTTGTAACCGTAAACGATTTGGCCGTCGCTGCCCTCTTCCCGCAGCTTGCGGGTGACCATCTCTACTTTCATGCCGATGTTCACCTCGTCTTCGTTCAGGTCGGTTAGCTGAGCCGTGACCATCGGTCCCTCTTCCAGTTTGACCAGGGCCATTGTATAGGGTCGTTGATCTTTGAAGCCTTCGGGCACACTGAACATTTTGGTGAAGCTGAAGACCTCGCCCCGGCCGCTCATAGCCTGAACAGGGCCGGCCTGCTGGCTGCAATGGGGGCAGACATCCCGGGGCGGGAAGATGGCCTGGCGGCAGTCCGGGCAGACTTCGCCGCGCAGGGAATAGCGTTGTTGTTTGGTGCGCCAGGCAGATGCGATTCCCATAAAAATGTCCTCACCTATGTTGAATGTCAACCAAATGACTCAAATCGAAAACTGTTTGTAGCATAACCGGTTTGGGCCGTCATTGACTACCAAAATGGCTTTTTGGCCGTCGTTGATAGGTTTTGACGGTAATTTTTACTACAATCTTCATACCCCCAGTAGGTGAGTCACAATCGTCGCACCGCTACCGCCGATATTCTGGGCCATCCCAATCCGGGGGTTCTTCACCTGATTCTTGCCTGCCTGCCCGGTCAACTGTTGAACCGTCTCCACAATCTGATAGACGCCGGTCGCGCCCACAGGATGGCCCCGGCTTTTCAGCCCGCCCATTGTACTGATGGGCAAACGGCCACCGACGGCGATCTGCTCGTCCACGGCCATGCGCCAGCCCTCGCCCCGGTTGGCAAAACCCGTGGCTTCCAGACTGAGCGCGCTCATAATCGTAAAGGCGTCGTGCAACTCAAAAAAATCGATGTCGTCCGGGGTGATACCCCCTTGCAGATAGGCTTTCTGGCTGCTCAGATAGGCGGCTTCCAGAAAGAGGGGGTCGCGGCGGTCGTGGACGGCCAGGGTGTCGGTGGCGCTGGCGCTGGCGAGAATCTGCACTGCGCCCCGGTGGTGGCCCACGGTGAACTCGGAAGCGCGAGCCGTGGGAACCAGCACCAGCGCGGCCGCGCCGTCGCAGACCGGGCTGCTGTCCATCATATTGATCGGCGTGGAGATCATCGGCGCGTTGAGATACTCTTTCATCCCAATCGCCCGCTGGAACATGGCGTTAGGGTTGTTGGCCCCGTTGCGGTGGGCGTTGATGCTGAAACCGGCGAAGGCGTCCAGGGGCACTTTGTATTCGTAGAGATAGCGCTGCATCAGCAACGCATTCAGCCCCACAAAAGTGATGCCCTGGGCTGCCTCGTACTCGGCATCCGATGCGCTGGCAAGACCCGCGGTGGTGCTGCCCCCCGCGGTGTCGGTCATCTTTTCCACGCCGGTCACAATCACCACATCGTGCATACCGCTGGCCACGGCCATACAGCCAACCCGCAGGGCCGCCGCGCCGCTGGCACAGGCCGCCTCCACTTTGGCCGCTTCGATCCCCCGCAAGCCGCTGAAATCAGCGATGAGGGTGGCCAGATGCTCCTGCTCCAGCAGGGGTCCACTGAGCATATTGCCCACAAAAAGGGCGTCGGCCCGCTCGATGCCCGCGTCCTGCATAGCCGCGCTGATTGCCCCGTGGGCGATGTGGCGCACGGAAAGCTCCCAGTGCTCGCCCACAGGTGTCTGACCAATACCCACAATAGAAACGCCACGCATAAAAAACCTCCGCAAAGAGAAATAGCAAAATGATTGTAGGGCAGAATGGCAATCCAACCCATACGAGATATGTATGGAATTTTGCCAGAGAATGGCTGTCAAAAGCTATCGGTTTGGGGAATTTGGAGATGTGGAGAGGGGATGGAGGGAATGCGGAATGGGGAATGCGGAATGGGGAATGCGGAATGGGGAGTGGGGAATAGCGAATTAACCTGCCACTTGCCACTTGCCACTTGCCACGTTCCACCTGCTCACTTCAGAATATAATAGGTCGCCCGTTTGGAGCCGATCCGAATCACCAGATTCTGCTCCACCAAATCCGAGAGGTCCCGCCGGATAGTTTCGGCGCTGACATCCGGGACAAGCTGCTGGTAGTCGCTGTTGGTGATGCGCCCCTGCTCGCGCAGAAAAGCCAGGGCTGCCTCCTGACGTTCGTTGAGCAAAGAGTGGGAGATCGGTAGCACCTGGGGTGGCGCGGGCAGCGGTTGGGAGGGACGATTGACCAGACTCACCCCCGTGGAGCGCAGTGTGACCTGAAAACCGGCGGCGGTCTCGACAAATTCCGGCGCAGGCAGACCCAACCCGGCCATGGCCGCAATCATCCGGTCGATGCCGTAGCCCAGCCGCTCGATGTAGCCGAGATCGCTGAGGACGGCCACAATCGCTTCGTTGCGGCTGTAGCGTTCGTCCAGCAGATTTTCCAGGGTGACGTGGCCGGGCAGACGCCCCGGACTGTAGACTTCCAACCGATCGCTGAACATCAGCAGACGGATGCCCTCGCCCCGGATGCTGTAGTCCCGATGGGCCACTGCGTTGACAATCGCCTCGCGCACCACAGCCACAGGATATTCGTTCACCTCTTCCCGCACGATGCCGGCGATGCGCATATCCCGGCGCATATTGCCCACCACAAAGGCCTCGGCCTGGCGGATCTGATCCCCCAATGGGCCGCCAATCTCCTGGCGCACAAATTCGTCGCTCATCTCCGGGCCGGGATAGCGCACACAGATGATCTCCGCGCTGCGCAGAAAACGCTGGGGATTGGCCCCAAAGAGCAGCAGCCCAGCCGCCGTAGGCGCATAGTCGTCGTTGGCGGTCGTCACAACGCAGCCCCGGCCCACCAGCAGTTGCCCCACATCCTCCTGGGGACCAGCGTGGATTGTCTCCAAATAGCGCCGCACCTGCCCCCGGTCCAGATCGTCCAAGGACGCGCCCTCCACCAGCGTAGTCTCAAAGCCGGCGTCGGCCCTGTCGAAGAGCAGACGGCGCAGTTCGGGTGTAGTCAACGGACGGCTCTGGCCTGCGGTGCGGGTCAGGTAGCGCCCTTGCAGGCTATAGATGTGGGGAAGGCCAGGCGGGACTTGCACCACAATCAAGGGAATTCCCTCCACTTCGACAATTTGGGGGGAAGGGAGAAGGAGCGGCGGGTCGGCGAGCAGACCGGCTTGGACAACCCGCTCTTGCATCTCGGCAGGAGCAGCCGCGGCCTGGGGCTTGCCGTTTTTGGTCACACCGACCACAGCCAGACCGCCGTGGGCATTGGCCAGGCTGACCAGACCTTCGGCGATGGCAGCGGACGAGGCTTTGGCAGGGAGAAAGAGCAGTCGGTCATTCTCGCTGCCGGAAAGAAGTTCGGCCAGAGCGTCAGCGCTGATGGAGGCAGGGGAACGGCGTTGAAAGTTCATCGGTCAACTCTTGCGCTCGACGCCCACCACCCGCCACTGGTCGGTGGTGCGGCGGCTGTTGTCTGTGGGCAGGTGTTCCAGCGTGAATTCGTACAGACGGGTCTCCTCACCAGCTCCCGCACTGGTTTCGACGGGATAGACCAGCGATGCCCAGACTTTCGTCTGGAGGGGTGCGCTGCCTGCAATCTGAATCGGACCGATGGCGTCAACCGTCTGGTGGTATTGGAGCGCGGAGACCCGCGAAAAATTTTCCAGGGCGCGGGCGACGATCTCCCGCTGCTCGGCCACGACCATTTCCCGGTGGCCGGTAGGATCGAGCAGCCAGGCCAGGACAACAGCTTCCGGGTAGAAAGGAGTCTCGGGAATCCCATAACAGAAAATAAGTTTGCGGGGACCTTCCACATAATAGACCGCGGGACGGAATGCGCCAGTGCTGGTATAGTCCGGGTCCAGATAGCGGGTGAAGGTAGACTCTTTGCAGAGTTGGCTGCGGTCTTCCTCTGCATAGCGGGCGCGCACTTCACGAATCGGAGAGCGGTCCGTGCCGCCGTCCCATTTGATGACTTTCAGCCCGCCCGAGGCCGCAATCTGTGTACTGCCATAGCCTTCTCGGGGGCTGCTCCACCAGAAGACACTGATGTGGGTGACACCGCCGATGGCGCTGTTGCCGCCATAGACGATCAGTTCATCGTTGGCAGGCAGAGTGGTGGGGGGAGCGGTGGCTGCTGCGCCGGAAATCTGTTGGGAGGCCAACACCTCAAAGTAGTTGTTTGCTACCTCTTCCGGCAACACTCGTTTGACCTCCAGAGCGGTAGGCGGGTCGGCTTTGGGTGGAGCAACGAAGCCATAACCCGCGCCCCGCCAATAGCTGGGCAGCAGGGTGTAGGGCTGTAGCCAGGGCGCAGGGGGGCGGCTGTCGGCTTCGTTGGCAGGCACAGAAGCGGGGGTCTGGCTGTCGTAGATCACCCCGCCGATGGGACCGGCGATGGCTGTGTTATCGGCGGTTGTGCTGGCATCGTAGGTGTAGAAGAGCAGATATTCCTGCTCGCTGTCGGCGTCAATGTTGATGGGTGTCCAGTTGCCGACAGCTTTCCATTCAGTGGGCAGGATGGCAGACAGATCGATATTCAGTTCTGGCTGGCCTGCCCGGCTGCACCCGGCCAGCAGGAAGGGAATGCCCAGACAAAAGAGCAGACTACGCAGCCACGAAGAGCCAAAGACGAGCAGAGACTCTTTTGCTTCTCCTGGGAGTCTTTGCAATATTCTGAGCCTGACGAAGGGTCTCTTAGTAGCAAACAAAGCCATACCCATCTTATACTCCTGGCTGGGCGGCGGGCTTGGGCGGGACAAGCACAGGTTCCCCCTGGGCGGCGTATACCCAATCGCCGGCAGGAAACGCGCCGGGGTGAAGCCTATGCCACGCCTCGCGCAGATCCGCGACCACAAAGACCGAACCACTGCCCACCAACAGACCACCGGGTGGGGTCAATGCACCAGCCAGGGTGACGGCATCGGTCATTGACGGTGCGGCCACCACCTGCACATCTGCTGCGTTTTCCTGTTGGGCGACAATTTGGGCAAACTGGGCAGCGAGATCGCCCAGGGGTGTAGCTTTGGGGTGCTGGCTTTGCACCAGCACCACCCGATTCGTATATCCCAAAATCAATTCCATCTCCGGGGCCAATTCTTTGTCCCGGTTGGCCCCAAAGATAAAAGTAATGGGTCGTCCCGGATAGAATTGTTCCAGTGTCGCCAGCAGAAGGGTCACGCTGTCCACATTGTGGGCACAATCGACCAGCAACGGAAAGGGTGCGTCGGCCGCGTGGGGCAGCATCTCAAAGCGGCCCGGCCAACGGGTTGCGGCCAGCCCCTGCTCCACCCCAGCCGGATCAGCCTGAATCAGCCCACGCTCGGCCAGACTCTCGGCCATCGCCCAGGCCAGGGCTGCATTGACCTGCTGGTGCATGCCAACCAGTGGTACGCTGGCACTCTGGAGCGGCTCGACTACGCGCAGCGGTGCATCCAATTCAGCGGCCCGGTCTGCCAAAACCTGGGCGGCTTCCTCCACTTGTGTTGCACTGAAAATGGGCACACCCGCTTTGATGATGCCCGCTTTTTCCCGGGCGATCTTCTCAATCGTGTCGCCCAGAACGTGCATGTGGTCCATACTGATGCGGGTGATGGCGCATACGACAGGCAGGAGGACATTTGTACTGTCCAGCCGCCCGCCCAGGCCGACTTCAACGACCGCAAATTCCACGCCTGAATCGGCGAAATGTTGAAAGGCCAGGGCAGTGATACGGTCAAAGACGCCCAAGTCTTCTACAGCCTCCATTTTCTCCCGCACCCGACTGACCAGCCCGGCCAGTTCGTCCCGGCTGATCAGCTCGCCGTTGACCCGGATGCGCTCGCGGAAGGTGTGCAGGTGGGGGCTGGTAAAGAGACCGGTGCGATAGCCCAGATGGCGCAGGATGGATTCGCTGTAAGCGCTGGTGCTGCCCTTGCCCTTTGTGCCAGTGATGTGGACGGCTTGAAAACGCTGCTGCGGATTGCCCAGCCGCTCCAGCACTTCCCGCATCCGGGCCAGGCTGCGCTCCGGGTTGTCATACTTGCGCCCGCGCCCGGTGAAACGGACATCCCGAAAAATCCAGGCCAGACTTTCCTCATAGGAAAGCCGAGCTGGTTCTATGGCATTGGCAAGGGTTGAAATTGGGGCGGGGACCACTGTCGTCGCCTCCATTGGGCGCAGAAAAGGTGGAAACGCAGGAGATAAATTGATTGTAACCCACGCCGCGGAGGGTGACAAAATCGGTCTGCTTGTGCCCAGGCATTGCAAAAGCGAGACGAATGGACGTATACTTTCCGTATGTTTATTGTGCGACTGCTACGCCAACTGCCTATACTCAATTCCCCGTCCTTACAGAGTCGGCCACTCGGCTCCCGCTGGGCACTGCTGGCCGCGCCGGGGCTGGCTGTCAAGCGCTGGATTCTGCTGTTACTGCTGGGCGTCTTCGCTTCCGGGCTGGGGCTGGCCTTTATTCTACGCAACCTGCAACTCGTCCCTCTTCTCCCCCCCAACTTGGCGGCGCTCTTCTTTTCCCAACTTTCCGATTGGCTGCGGGGGGGGCTGTTGCTGGCAGCCGGGGGCGGGTTGGCGCTCTACGCCGTCTGGCAGATCAACCGGCAGGTGGCGGCTGTTCTGCTGGGCCGCCACGAATCGTTGAATAGTCGGGAGCTGATGGATGTGCTGATGACCGGTCAGGAGCGCCGCCAACGCTTGACCGGGCCCAAAATTGTTGTGATCGGCGGGGGGACAGGGATGCCCACCCTGCTGCGCGGGCTGCGCAAGTACACTGAAAATCTCACGGCGGTGGTGACTGTGGCCGACGACGGAGGCAGCAGCGGTATTCTGCGCCAGAAGATGGGCGTGCTGCCGCCGGGGGATTTCCGAAACAACATTGCCGCGCTCAGCGACGCCGAAGGACTGATGACCCAACTGCTCCAATACCGTTTTGGCGACGGGGACGGGTTGGACAACCACAACTTCGGCAACCTTTTCATTACCACAATGACGGCGCTTAGCGGCAGCTTTGAGGCAGGCATTGCCGACAGCAGCCGGGTGTTGGCTGTGCGCGGACGCATCCTGCCCAGCACACTGGACAATGTAACTCTGTGCGCCGAAATCAAACGTCCGCGCAAAAAAGAATACATCAATGGCGATGGGCAACCCCATCTGGATGGGGCCCATCCGGATGGGGGCCATTCAGATGAATGGCTGCTGGTACGGGGAGAGAGTCAAATTGCCGGGGTTGAAGGCGAAATTGTACGGGTGCATTTGGAACCATCTGACTGCCGGGCCTACCCGGAGACGGTGCGGGCCATTTTGCAGGCGGACCTGATTCTGGCCGCGCCGGGCAGCTTCTTCACAAGCCTGATGCCCAATCTGCTCGTGCCCTACGTGCGCGAGGCCATCCGGGCTTCCCGGGCCGTGCGGCTCTACGTCTGCAATATGGCGACGGAACGGGGCGAGACTGACGGCTTCAGCGTGAACGATCATATGCGCCATCTGCGTCTCCACGCGGACGACGCCTTCACGGCAGTCCTCGCCAATGATGCCTATCTGCATCACCCCACAGATGCGAGAGGCGTGGAATGGGTGACACTACCCTCGCCGGACGAACCCGTGAACTATCGCCTCTTTACCGCGGATATCGCGGATGATGCCAACCCCCGCCATCACGACCCCGACAAAATGGCCGCCCAGGTTATGAACGTCTACCAGCGCCTCCTGGCCGAAAGAGGGAGCTACGGATCAGAGATCCCCGAAAACGAGCCTTTTGCCAGCTATATGATAGAATAAAAACGTGGGCGGTAAGCCCAGCTTTTCGGGCATTGCAGATCGGTCAATGATGTGCCGTTCAAGCTCACAACTGAATATACTTTCTGACGTGAGAGAAGTTCGACTTTTCGGTAACCGGGAATTTCTGCTCGCGCTGACATATTTTCATTTCCTTGAAGGAGCAACACAATGGCTACGCGAATTGCAATCAATGGTTTTGGACGCATCGGTCGGCAAGTGACCAAAGCGTTCTTCGAGAAGCACCCGGGCGAGTTTGACATCGTGGCGATCAACGATCTATCGAACGTCGCCACCAACGCCCATCTCTTTAAATATGACAGCAACTACGGCGCGTTCAAGGGCACTGTGGCGGTGGATGGGGGTGACATCCTCATCAACGGTGATCGGCTGAAGGTATTCAGCGAACGAGACCCCAGCAAACTGCCCTGGGGTGATCTGGGCGTGGACCTGGTGGTGGAGAGTACGGGCATCTTCACCTCCAAAGAGAAGGCAGAACTGCACATCGCGGCTGGCGCGAAAAAAGTCATCATCAGCGCACCGGCCAAGGGCGAAGACATCACCGTCTGCATGGGCGTCAACCACGAGAAGTATGACGCAGCCAAGCACCACATCATCAGCAACGCAAGCTGCACCACCAACTGTCTGGCCCCAGCGGCCAAAGTCGTCAACGACACCTTTGGCATCGAGCAGGGCGTGATGACGACCGTTCACGCCTATACCAACGACCAGCAGATTTTAGATCTGGTCCACAGTGACCTGCGCCGGGCACGGGCCGCCGGCCTGAGCATCATCCCCACCACCACCGGCGCGGCCAAGGCCGTCTCCCTGGTTGTGCCCGAACTGAAGGGCAAATTTGATGGCATGGCTATGCGTGTGCCTACCTCCACCGTCTCGGTGGTGGACTTTGTGGCAAAGGTGAAGAACCCCGGCAGCACCGCCGACCTGCTGGCCGCCTTCGACGCAGCCGCGGCTGGCCCGATGGCGGGCATTCTGGCTGTCAGCCGGGAACCCCTGGTCAGTATCGACTACAAGGGCAACGCCTTCAGCAGCACCATTGACGCCGAGTTCACCGCTTTCTACGGCGATCTGGTGAAGGTGATCACCTGGTACGACAACGAATGGGCCTACAGCGTGCGGGTCACCGACCTGGCCGCGCACATCGCCTCCAAAGGAATTTAGTTGGTAAAAACAGGTGAACAGCAATCGGTTATCAGTGGTGCGGTGCGCCTACTGCTGACTGATTATTGTTTGCTGCTTACTGACCGGAGGCAACTATGCGCAAACAGACCATTCGCGACATTCAATGGCAGGGTAAACGGGCGCTGATACGGGTCGATTTCAATGTGCCCCAGGACGACAGCGGGGCCATCACTGACGACGCCCGCATCCAGGCCGCTCTGCCCACTCTCAACTATCTGCTGGAAAAGGGCGCATCGCTGGTGTTGATGAGCCATCTGGGCCGTCCCAAAGGCGGGCCAGACCCCAAATATTCTATGCGTCCTATCGCCGAACATCTGGCTGGCCTGCTGGGACGCCCGGTGCAGTTCGTCGGCGAGACAGTCGGCCCAGAAGCGGAGAAGGCCGCGGCGTCTCTTCACCCCGGCGATATTCTGGTGTTGGAAAATACCCGTTTTGACAACCGCGAGACGAAGAACAACCCGGAGATGTCGGCCCAGTTGGCAAAGCTGGGCGATGTCTTTGTCAACGACGCCTTTGGCAGCGCCCACCGGGCACACGCAAGCACTGCCGGCGTAGCCGACTATCTGCCCGCAGTGGCCGGTTTCCTCATGCAGAAGGAACTGGACTATCTGGGCGGCGCATTGGAAGAGCCACAACGTCCTTTTGTGGCGATTCTGGGCGGGGCGAAAGTCAGCGACAAAATCGCGGTCATCGAAAACCTGCTGGCAAAGGTGGATGCGATTCTGATCGGCGGCGGTATGGCAAATACATTCCTGCGTGCCCAGGGCTACGCCACGGGCAAGAGTCTGGTGGAGGAAGACGCTCTGGAGACTGCCAAAGCACTGCTGGCCAAGGGCGGCGACGCTCTCCATCTGCCTGTGGACCTGGTGGTGGCGGATGCTTTTGCTGCCGATGCCCACCGTGCGGTGGTTGCTGTGGACGCCATCCCCGACGGCTGGATGGCCCTGGACATCGGCCCGGCGTCGATTGCCCACTTCGCCAACCGGCTGGCTGGGGCCAAGACTGTCGTCTGGAATGGGCCGATGGGCGTCTTTGAGATGGCCGCCTTTGCCGCGGGGACCGTCGCCATTGCCGAGATTCTGGCCGGACTGACCAATGTCACAACAATTATCGGCGGCGGCGACAGCGCGGCCGCAATTCGGCAGGCCGGTCTGGACGACAAAATCTCCCACGTCAGCACCGGCGGCGGCGCCAGTCTGGAATTTCTGGAAGGTCAAGTGCTGCCCGGTGTGGCGGCGTTGAAGGATAAATAGGGACTGGGGACTGGGGACTGGGGATCGGAAAAAATTCCCAGTCCCCAGTCCCCAGTCCCCAGTCCCCAATACCCAATACCCACTACCCATTCCCTGATACCCAACTATGTCCCTACTCAAACGACTCGCGGCTCTCTTCACTGGCAAATCCTCCAGCGGCAACCGCAATCTGACGATTTATGTCCTGAGCAAACGCTGCAACGAGCCACTTAGCGCAGAGGTGGATACCCTCAACGCGCTCAGCGGCAGCGACGACGACGCCGCCGCGCTCTACACACGCAAGGTGATCCAGGGCACGGGCAAGAACCGCTGCTTTGCCCAGGTGGAGGTCGAACTCTGGTTCGACAGCGGGCGCAATCTGCTGCGCCACGCGGTCAGCGGCGGGCGCTGGCTCACGGCGGAGGAGTATGCGACGGAACTGGCCCGTTTCAACGCGCCGCCGGAAGAGAATGATTCCGGCGGGTCGGGCGGCTTTGGATAACGGATGGGACGCAGATTTTTATGATTTGGATTGATAAACGCAGATAAGAATAGAACGCGGATTGGACTGATTGAGCGGATACAAGCGGATCAGAATTTTTATCAGCGTCAATCCTCTTTTTCAGCGTCATCTGCGTCCGCTTTTCTTTTACAACTTTGGAGCAAATCCTATGCGTAAACCAATGATGGCCGGCAACTGGAAGATGAATAAGACGGTGGCCGAGGCCACGGCGCTGGCAAGCCAGATCGTCGAATTGACCTCTGGCTATGCGAATGTGGACCGGGTGATCTGCCCGACATTTATCTGCCTCTCGGCGGTGAAAGAGGCTGTGGGCGACGCGCCGATTGCGGTGGGCGCGCAGAACTGCTACTGGGAAGCCAGCGGTGCCTTCACTGGCGAGGTAAGCGCAGCAATGCTGGCCGGGCTGGTGGACTATGTGATCATCGGCCATAGCGAACGTCGCCAGTTCTTCGGCGAGAGCGACGAGACGGTCAACAAAAAAGTCAAGGCAGCCCTGGCCGCGGGGCTGACCCCCATTGTCTGCATCGGCGAGAGTCTGGCCCAGAACGAAGCAGGCGAGACCCAGAGTTTTGTCAGCGGGCAGGTGCGGGGCGCGCTGGCCGGGTTGAGCAGCGAGCAGGTAGCGTCGCTGGTGCTGGCCTACGAACCGATCTGGGCCATCGGCACGGGCAAAGCCGCCACCAGTCAGCAGGCCGGTGACATCTGCGGTGGTGTGGTGCGGGCGACGGTGCGGGAACTCTACGGGGATGCGGTGGCTGACGCCACACGGGTTCTCTACGGCGGCAGCACAAAGCCAGGCAACATCGCCGAAATCATGCAGCAGCCGGACATTGACGGCGCGCTGATCGGCGGCGCGGCGCTGGATGGGAAGAGTTACGGGGAGATGGTGCGGATTACGAATGAGGTGTACGCGGGGTAGTCGGTTTCTATCAATATACCCGGCATCGTTTCCCTCATTCTATTGCGGAGGTGCAAAGTGACAGCCACTGTTCTTCAACGTCAATGGATCGTAGATGCAGCGGGCAACCCCATCGGGGTGATTCTTCCTGTGGAAGAGTTTGCCCTGGTGGAGACCATCCTGGAGCAGCGCTTCCCGTCTCTGGATGAGGCACACAGGATCGATCAAATGGAGCAGGCGGCTCAGGATCCGCTTTTTATAGCCGATCTGCAGGAGACGATGGCTGCCTTCGCCGCTGTGGACGCTGAGTGGTGGGAACCTGCATGATGACATACCAGTGGCACATTTTTCTCGCTGCGCTTGACCCCAGCACAGGATCAGAACAAGCGGGCAAACGTCCTGTGCTTGTGATCAGCCGAGAACGGCTCAATCAATTGTTGCCGGTCGTCAATGTGATTCCCCTGACCTCACGCAAATCTACCGCGCGCACTATTTACCCCAATGAAGTTCTGTTGCCAGCGGCATTGGCCGGTCTGCGGGTGGATTCTATTGCCCTGTGCTATCAGATTCGCACATTGGACAAGACTCGTCTGGAACGAGAGTTGGGAGAACTGAAGGATGCGAATCTACGCCAACAAATCCTTGCAGCTCTTCGCTTCCAACTTGATATGTAGGCAACTTTCGTTACCAAACCGGGCAACATCGCCGAAATTATGCAGCAGCCCGACATCGACGGCGCTCTCATCGGGGGTGCGGCGCTGGATGACAAGAGTTGCGGGGAGATGGTGCGGATTACGAGTGAGGTGTATGAGGGATAGAACACTGATTCCGCCGAAACCACCGATTTGCGCTGATAAGAGAAGATTGAGAAGCCCGCAACCATTCGGCTGCGGGCTTCTTTTTTGCAGGAGAGCAGGTGTCAGCGGCTATGGTCAGCGCTGGAGAGCCGGGAGGTAGACGCGGGTTTGAGGGATTTCCAGCACGGCAAAATTGGTCAGATGGTCAAGGTGAATCGTCAATGTATTGGCTTGGGTATCCACAACTCCTGGAATGAATACCCAGCGCCCTTCGTCTATATTCCAATAATGTAAAACCAGGTCTTCTTCAATCACCCCATCCACATCACTCTGCGCGTACTCAATTACAATCGTAATTTGCTGGTCAAAGTGGGTGACCGGATTGCCACGTCCATCTACGGCGGTGATGGAAAAGACTCGGCCCAGCAGTCGGAATCCACCAGCAGGAGGAGGTGTCACCATTTCCTGCAGGGTGATGATTAATGTTTCGCTATAGGCTCCGACTGGAAAAAACACCGTTGTAGACAGTCCAACCGAACCGCTGATCACCCCACCATCGGGCGGAATGGCAGTTGAGATGGGTGACTGTCCACTTGGATCGTCAACGGTCGGTGTCGGTGTAGCTGTCGGTGTAGCTGTTGGTGACGGCGTGTTTGTCGGTGTAATTGTTGGTGACGGCGTGCTTGTCGGCGTCGCTGTGGGCGTGTCGGTCGGAGTGGTTGTCGGCGTATGTGTCGCCGTCGGGAATTCAGTGAACGTCGCTGTCGGCGTATGTGTGGGAGCGCCTGGTGTCACCGGTGTATTGGTCAGCGTCGGTGTTAGCGTCGGCGTCGGCGTTACGGTCTCCGTCGCCGTGCGGGTCGGTGTTAGCGTATGCGTCGGCGCACCGGGTGTCACCGGCGTGTGTGTCGGTGTCGCTGTGGGCGTGTCGGTCGGAGTGGCTGTCGGCGTATGTATCACCGTCGGGGATACAGTGAACGTCGCTGTGGGCGTATGCGTCGATGCGCCGGGTGTCACCGGTGTGCCGGTCGACGTGTGGGTAGCCGTCGGCGTATGTGTCGCCGTCGGGGATGCAGTGAACGTCGCTGTAGGCGTATGCGTTGATGCACCGGGTGTCACCGGTGTGTGCGTCGGCGTCGCTGTAGGCGTGTGGGTCGGAGTGGTTGTCGACGTATGTGTCGCCGTCGGGGATGCAGTGAACATCGCTGTGGGCGTATGCGTCGATGCGCCGGGTGTCACCGGTGTGCCGGTCGACGTGTGGGTAGCCGTCGGCGTATGTGTCGCCGTCGGGGATGCAGTGAACGTCACTGTGGGCGTATGTGTCGCCGTCGGGAATTCAGTGAACGTCGCTGTCGGCGTATGCGTCGATGCGCCGGGTGTCACCGGTGTGTGCGTCGGAGTGGCCGTCGGCGTATAGGTCGGTGACAGCGTGCTTGTCGGTGTAACTGTTAGTGACGGTGTGACTGTTAGCGACGGCGTACTCGTCGGTGTGCCTGTCGGTGACGGCGTGTGCGTCGGTGTAGCTATTAACGACGGAGTACTCGTCGGAGTAACAGTTGGTGACGGTGTGACAGTCGGTGTATGGGTCGGTAACGGCGTGCTTGTCGGTGAAGGGGTATTCGTCGGTGTAGCCGTCGGTGACGGCGTGGGCGTGTGGGTCGGCGTTGGTCCAGGATTACCGATAACTATGACTGACCGGTGCAACGAACCGTGTACGCCATCGTTGATAACGGCTACGTTTTCTATTGGGGTATCGTGAGCGAGGATAGGTACAGGACCATCGGTGTGGAAAGAGACATCAACGGTTTCACCGATGCCAATGGTTCCGTTCCACAAGACCGCAGACCCGGTTGGGTCATAGCTAACGGAACCAGATGAAGCAACCAAGCTCCCAGTTGTGTAGTTTAATAGCGATGGAATCGTATCAGTTACCCAAACAGTTGCAGAAGCACCTCTATTACGCAAAGTGATTGTGTATTGTACACCTTGGAAATAATCGACTTGGTTCTTGTTCGCCTCGTTCACCGAGAGCGACAGATCGGGCTCGGAGGTCGGTATAGCCGTCGGTGTGATGGTCGGCGTATCGGTTGCCGTCGGCGTGATGGTCGGCATATTGGTCGGTGTCAGAGTGTTCGTCGGTGTAGCGGTCGGCGTAACAGTCGTCTGTTGCTCAATCACTAGAGGGACGCCAAAACGGTCGGTCGTGAGGATGGAATGACACCACCGGGGAGGCGAACCGCCCAGTCGGCTAGGGCCGGATTCAACTGTCAATGTATGTACTGTATTCGGATACAAAGCGATCTCCAGGAGATACACAGGTCCACCCGTAGCGGTGTAGTGCTGCCCTAGATTTGTACTCAATGTGACGCCAACACCTTCCTCTGCATGTACGGTGATCACTTGGGAATCTGCTGTTGTCGGCGAAGTAACTGGATCGACATAGGGCTGCCACGGACACGGAGGACGGTTTGATGTCGGTGTAGCGGTTACTGTGGCCGTATTCGCCGACGAGGTTGGTGCCGGTGTGACCGTCGGCGGCACGGGCGTGAAGGTGAATGTGGGTGTCAGCGTAACCGTCGGCGTCGGCGTCGGCGGCACCGGTGTGAAGGTGAATGTAGGTGTCGGCGTAACCGTTGGCGTCGGCGGCACTGGCGTGAAGGTGAATGTGGGTGTCGGCGTAACCGTTGGCGTCGGCGGCACCGGTGTGAAGGTAAATGTGGGTGTCGGCG
>CAMDQF010000056.1 GCA_945905745.1 Litorilinea aerophila | reverse complement strand
CCACGCACCAGAACACCCATTAGCCGATTTATGCCTCCGGGCAATGGCAATCGCTAAATCACCACCATCAAACCGGTCAACGTGACCAGACTGAGCAGCGTAGAGAGCAGCACAGTCGGCGTCACGAAATCGGGGAGCAGGTCATGTTCCAGGGCGATAATCGAAGCCAGCGCCGCCGAGGGCACAGATGCCTGCAAAATCCCCGCCCCCCGTTCCAGCCCGACCAGGCCAAAGGGAATCACCAGCAGAAAAGCCAGCAGCGGCCCGCCCAGCAGCGGCCCGCCCAGCAGCCGCACGCCGCTGGCGATGAACATATCCGCGGAGAAGTGAAAGTTCTTCATTTGGCTCAACTGCACCCCCAGCGTCACCAGCATTGTGGGAACCATCGCCGCGCCCAGCAGACCGGCAATCCGCTCCAAAAAGAGGGGTGGGCCGCCGGTAGCGTTGAAGAACAGGGCAAAGGGCAGGGCGATGATGGCGGGTGTTTTGATGACGGAAAAAAGTGCGTTCAGTTTGCTGCCCTGGCTGCCCGTCGCCACGGCCACGCCGATGGTAAAGGCGATCATCGAAACCGAGACAAAAAAGACAGTCGCCGGGATCAGCGCGTCCGGTCCCAGACGGAATTCGATGAGGGGCAGGCCGAAGTTGCCCACATTGCCAAAGACAGCGATGAGAATATAGGCGCCCACCAGCTTGCGGGGGCGGCGGAGCAGCCGGGCGACGAGAAATCCTAGCAATGCCAGACCGATCTCCACTACGGCGATGAAGCCGATCATCCGTAGGGCCAGGGCCGCCGAGACATCCGCCTTGCCGATGATATTGAAGACAAAAGCTGGCGTCAGCAGGAAATAGGCGAAACGGGTGAGGGTACGGGTGTCCAACTCCAGCCAGCGCCCAGCCAGAGCGCCGATAAGGAGGAGGGCAAAAACAGGCGTGACGACATTGAGAAAGATGCCGCCCAGTTGCACAAGCATGTGAGATTCCTTGGATGGGAGGTGCTGTCCGTGTTCATCAGTGGCTAGGCCACATGACCGGCAGACACCGATAACGACGAAAAGGGGGACGCAGAGGTCGCAAGCGGCGCAGAAACAACTGATCTGCGCAGATTTTATCCGCGTCAATCATCTTTTTCAGCGCCATCAGTGTCCTATTTACGCATCAGAGCAACGGTCTGATTTCGATTTCGTCAACCGTCACAGCGACATTGTGCGCAAAGAGGTAGAGATGGTTTCCGTGTAGCTCAGGGCAACGATTGACGATGCAGCGATAAGTGCCGATGTCTGTAATGCTGATGCAGACATCGCTGATATCGTCCTTCAGAACGATCACAACCTGCAGCGGTTGGTCAAGCCCAGCCACACCGTAGATCGTCTGATTCCCCAGTGTGACGGTTCCCGCTGCCGGTGTAATGGCGAGAGCGTAGGCATGTTCATAATCACCTGTGCTGCGTAAACGCAGGCCAAAATCTCCCGATCGACCAGTGGGCGTCAAGCGTATGGCGATGTGCGCATTATGGGGAACCCCCACAATCTGGACGACAGACAGCCCAGAGCGACCATCAAGCCTGATCCGTTCACCCTGCGCCGCGCTTGGGGCGGTATCGCCCACGGCAGTTACGGTCGTTGCTGTCAATGTCAGTGGAATCGACTCGCCACACGGCGGCACCATTTCCGACGGAATCTTGCAGCCCAGCGTACCATCTATGTGCTGGATCAATTCACGAAAAAGCAGGTGACCGCCCCACTGTGGCTTGCCGTCATCTTTGTCCCCGGCTCTCGTGCCAAGCCAGGCAGCACCAATCCGTCGGCCACCCGTGAAGGGGGCGGTCTTCATAACACGCGCCAATGGACCGTCGAGTGTATCGACTGGTGGCTGTATCCACGGGCCTAATGGGCGGCGCGACATACGGTAGTGGGCGGTAAGAGAGGTACTGAAAATCAGGTAATACCAGCCATTCCAGAAGAAGAAATCTGAACATTCTGGTACATCAGCATAGCCAGGAATCAAGAACGGCTCCTGCATCGTCCATCTATCGAGATCGGGCGATGTGAGATGGGCGAGACAACCACCCCGCCCTGACAACGGATAAGATGCTAGCTGGGCACTGATCAACAAGTGGTAGATGCCCGTTTCCGGATCGAGAAACGGGCATGGATCGCGAAAATGGAGCGGGGAGTAGTCTGGCTGGGGTGGGAAAAACAGATCGGGGTTGATTTTGACAAAATGTATAGCGTCGTCACTGACAGCCAAGCTCAAACGCTGGTGTCTGTTCAAGCCACGCGTGGCATAGAAGGCACAATGCTTGCCCCTATGAAAATAGACGCTGCCTGTGCAGATCGAGCCTTCCTGCTCATCACTAATCGGCAGCGCCAATGGGTGCTGTGTCCAGTGTACAAGGTCGGTGGTCGAGGCGTGGGCCCATTGGTGTCCACCCAGCCCATTGAGTGATTGATGGTGATTCTCATCCAACAGATAATAGAGATGAAACAGGCCATCGTGAAAATAGGGCATGCAATCGCCCACAAAGAAATTGCCTGCCGGTTTGAAGTACTGCATATCTCCGCTCACTCTGGTCTGGGCATTGCCAATGATAGTCGCGTACTGGTGCAGGATTTGTCTGTCACACCCCCCACGCCACCCGGGCCTCTTCTATCGGGCGCATCTCCTGCTTGCCCAGGAGCGTATGCCCTGGCCCATCGCCCACCCAACGTTTGTCAGCCGGGTGGCTGGCGGGCTGGAAGCGGATGTCGCAGCTCAGACGGAAACGGTTGGTTAGATTCGTCGTGGAGGCGTGCATTGTGTGCATCCCAAAGAGAATCACATCCCCGGCGTAGAATTCGCTGGTCAGCCAACGCCCGCCGAACTTCTCCACAATCTCCAGCGGGTCTTTGGTAAACCAGCCTTCGATGCCGTCGCGGTCCACATCCATTTGGCCGTAGGTGTCGCGCAGCTTCGCAAAGCTGGGCAGATTGTGGGAGCCGACGCACATCGCCAGCACGCCCTGCTCCATCGGGACATCGCCAAAGGGAATCCACGTCGTGTGCAGTTGCGGCGATCCCTGGCCCATATAGACAAAATCGTAGTGCGCGCCCGTATACTGCTCGTTGCCTACGCCGCGCAGCCATTTGTAGTTGAAGGTCAGGCTCGGCTCGCCAAAGTAGCTGTCGAAGAAGCCGAAAAGCTCAGTGCCTTCCAGCACGGCCAGCACGTCGGGATGGAAGGCGATGCCTTTGCGCCCCATCATCGGCACACTGCGCCCGCCTTTGGGCATCACCCCTTCCAGCAGCGGCGTGTCCGGCGTCAGTGCGTCGTTCTCGCGCATGTGGGCCAGAACCGTCTCGCGCGCCGTCAACACCTTTTGCCGGTCGATCAACCCGCGCAGGAGCAGATAGCCGTCCTCGGCCATACGCGCGTGCAGGGCCGCCACATCCCCCAGCAGGTCACTGCTGTCCCGCAGGACACCCAGCGTCTCGCTGGGAAATTCCACATTCCTGTAGCCAAAACGAACGTTCATCCCGTCGCCTCCCCTACTCAGAAATTCGCAATTCACAATTCACCATTCGCTATTTCTCTTCTCATCATCCGCCCGTCCAGGCTCTCCATCTCCCTGGCCAGCGGGTCCCACAATAACTCACCATCCACCCCTTCCAACAGCAGCACCAGCGCGTCTTCCTTGTCCGGGTAATAGCGTTTGCGCCGACCAATCAGGGCAAAGCCCAGCTTCTCGTAGAGTTTCAGCGCTGCCTGATTGCTGGGGCGCACCTCCAGGGCGATGCCGGCACAGCCTGCCTGCCGGGCTTCGTCTATCAGATGGAGCAGCAGCCAGCGCCCGATGCCTTGCCCGCGAAACTCCGGGCGCACGGCAATCGTTAGGATATGGGCTTCTTCGCCAAAGAACATCCAGCCGCCCTGCGCGATCACTTCTTCCGACCCGGCTGGCACAACCACCCGATACCGGCTGAGGCGATTGTCGTTGAGTTCGTGTTCGTAGAGTGCGCGGGACCAGGCGTCGGAGGCGAAGCTCGCCTCTTCCAGCAAGAGAACGCCGTCCAGGTCGCTGGCTGTCATCGGGCGGATACGCAGGGGGGGAAGTAACATCGAGGCTATGGCTCGCGCAGGTAGATCGGTTCGAGACTGTCCAGATAGTCTTCGTTGCCTGCGGCCAGATGACGGGCGGCCAGCCAGGCCAACATCCCTGCCCGCCGCAGCCCGCTGACCCCATCCACAAGCGTTGCGAGGGGATGAACCGCCATTGCCGAACGCACTTCTGCGTTCATTTCGCCCACCAACCAGAGCGGCTCGTCGTAGTCCACCACTTCGGCAACAAACTCATCCACCTTGCCAAAGCTGTGTTCATCTGCCAGCGGGCGGTAGAGATCGCTGCCGGGTGGCAGAAAGACCCAATTGTAACGACCCCGTCCGGCTTGCAGAAAGGCACAGATCGTCACATCCGCGGCCTCGGCTGGCACGAAAAAGGGTGCGCCAGTCACGCAAAGTGTGGGCAGACCGATGATTTGGGGCGGCTTACTCAACCCCAGAGCAATGCCTTTGACAACGCTGATGGCGATACGCACGCCGCTAAAGCTGCCCGGCCCGGTGGTGACAGCCAGGGCGTCGATCTGATCCGTGGCGATTTCCAGTCGGGTCAGCATCTCCTGGATCACCGGAATCGTCTCCTCGGTCTGGCGGCGGCGCGCCTGCCAGGTCTGCTCGGCCAGGAGAGAGTCGGTGGCCGGGTCATAAAGAGCGACGGAAGCGGTGTGGGTGGCGGTATCGAGAGCGAGAAGCATAAGTGTGGGACTGCGGTGTGGGATGATGAGATGATGCAGACGGTAAGTACCCACAGTATACCACTGGCTGGAGAAGAAAAGGAACAGAAGATCGCCGATAAAACCACATTCATTTCAACGCTTTCCCGATTTGACACAATTTCGGGCCTGTGCTAAAGTTCCTCTCCCCACGAAAATGGGGACGAACCGACGACAGTAACCACAAGTTGGAATGACCGAGAGTTTAACGTGCAACAGGCAATTCACTCGCATCAATTGAATACGCATACAGAGATAAATCTGGTCGGCAGTTGGACACGGCAGTTGCCGTTCGCCACTTTGCCGGTGAATACCAAATTTTACTCTGTCGCTATGCTTGGTTGCCCGACGCGGTTCCAGCTTGGGGGAAATCGATCGTAAGATCGTCCCACTTGCATTGAAACTTCGCCCCGGCCACCAGGTCGGGGCTTTTTGATTGGCTCCAAAACAACAACTGAATCCTGTGTGGGCCGGAGTATACCGGTTATCTACTCACATATCGACCCAGAACCCGGTATGCAACAACTCGCCCACACAGCCCTTGGCAGGGTAGCTCAACGGTAGAGCAAAAGAGTGGTGAACAGCCCCTCCCCCGGGTCTGTTGGCCTTTCCCGTGGCCGATCCCTTGCCCGGACGATACTCCTGGAGATTTGACTTCCCTGTGAGGTCGAAACTCTGTCTGTCCGGGCCGACAGGATGCGGGTTATTCGGTCTTTAGGTCGCGGGTTCGAGCCCCGCCCCTGCCACTTGCGATCTGAAGTCTATCGGTTATCAAACCAGCGAATGAACCCGATAGACTGCAGTCCGCATAAAACAATCAATGGTCGGGTAGCTCAATGGCAGAGCGCATTCCCGTTCCCGCTCGCTTGCCCTGCTTGCCGGGCCGGAGGGATCACGGGTTATCACTGTAAATGATGAGTTACGGGTTCGAGTCCCGTCCCGGCCAACTTTGCGGGCCGAAGAGTTCTGGTTATCAAACCAAAGGAACGGTAACGCTTGAACGTTACAACCGCCGGCAACGGCGGCCAAATCCAGAACTCATCACTTGTCCGCAATCTATCCAATCTGCGCACCTGAAAGGAGGTGCAAAATGTCTGTGAACTACGGTAGTATCTTCAACACACGGGTTACGCCCCAGAGTCAGCCCATTCCGGGCGCGGGGCAGACGCCCAACAGCGCGGGCGGTTTCGCCTGGCTTGTGGACGACTGGACCCAGCTCGAACGTTTCCTGATCCTGGGCAGCGAGGGCGGCACCTTCTACGTGAGCGAGCAGAAGCTTACGGTGGACAACGCCCAGGCTGCTGTGCGCTGCATCCAGGCCGATGGTCGCCGGGTGGTGGCTCAGGTGGTGGATGTGAGCCAGGGGGGCAAGGCGGCCAAGAACGATCCGGCCCTCTTCGTGCTGGCCCTGGCTGCCGGTCTCGGCGATCTGGAGACCCGCCGGGCCGCGATGGAGGCCCTGCCTCTGGTGGCCCGCACCGGAACCCACCTCTTCCACTTTCTGGAATATGTGGAGGGTGTGCGGGGCTGGGGTCGCCTCCTGCGCAATGGCATCACCGGCTGGTACAATGGCATGGAGCCGGGCCGTCTGGCCTACCAGGCTGTGAAGTATCAGCAGCGGGATGGCTGGAGCCACCGGGACGCGCTGCGCCTGGCCAAGCCCGTGCCTGCCAGCGCCCAGCACGATGCCATCTTCGGCTGGATCGCTAAGGGTTGGGACGAAATCGGCAGCGATCTGCCCGGGGAGGAGTCGCTCCGTCTGCTCTGGGTTTACGAGCGGGCCAAGCGGGCCACCAGCGAGGACGAAATCCGCAGTCTGATCCGGGAACACCGGCTGACCTGGGAGTTTGTGCCCAGCGAGTGGCTGGGTTCCCGCGAGGTGTGGGCCGAGCTTTTGCCCAACCTGCCCCTGGGCGCGCTTCTGCGCAACCTGGGCCGGATGAGCGCCAACGATCTGCTGGTGGCTGGCTCGCCAGAGGTAGAAGCGGTGGCGGCCCGTCTGCGTGACGGGGAGGCCATCCGCCGGGCGCGGCTGCATCCCCTGGCGGTCCTGGTGGCGATGAAGACCTACGCCAGCGGGAAGGGCGTGCGTGGCTCCCTGAAGTGGGAAACCGCGTCTGCCATCACCGACGCCCTGGACGAAGCCTTCTACCAGGCCTTCGAGAATGTGGAGCCGACCGGCAAGCGGCTGATGCTGGCGCTGGACGTTTCCGGCTCGATGGAAGGTTCTGAAATCGCCGGGATGACGGGTATCAAAGCCCGCATCGCCTCTGCGGCCCTGGCGCTGGTGACAATGCGCACGGAGCAGCAGGTGATCGTAACCGGCTTCACCACGGCGGGGAGTGACGGTATGGGGAAGGTGAGCAAGCGTCGCTATGACAGCGGCATCTCCACCCTGGACATCTCGCCCCGGCAGCGGCTGGATGATGTGGTAGGGCGCATCAGCAATCTGCCCTTCGGCGGCACAGACTGCGCCCTGCCCATGCTCTACGCCCTGGAAAAGGGGCTGGAAGTGGACGCCTTTGTGGTCTACACCGACAGCGAGACCTGGGCGGGCAGCATTCACCCCTCCCAGGCCCTGGCCCAGTATCGGGAGCGCACGGGAATCCCAGCCAGGCTGGTGGTGGTGGGGATGACCAGCAACGGCTTCAGCATTGCGGACCCGAAGGACCCCGGGATGCTGGATGTAGTGGGGATGTCCACCGAGACGCCCCAGGTCATCAGCCACTTCATCCGGGGCTGAGCCGTGAGAGGAGACCGATTGCGACATCCGCAACAATATAAAGTAGACAACGCCTCGTGAACCGGGTTTGACAATCGGCTTCACGGGGCGTTGTTTGTTGGTGGGGACTAAGGTTGTTCCGGCATCAGACGCGCCCCGACTGAAAGCGCTTCTTGACCGTAAACCCATTCCCACGTAGGATAAGGGAGGAAGAAGACGGATTATCATAGATTGGCCGGATCGACACAGATTTCATCTTGTCAGTCTGTCACCCTTTTATCGAAACGAGGAGCAACTTATGTCCGGTCTATTGCTGGGCGCCCATATGTCTATTTCTGGCCGGGTGAGCAACGCCCTGGACGCGGCAGCCGCGGCGGGCAGCAACGCGGTGCAGGTCTTCACCAAAAACAACCGGCAGTGGGGCGGCCCGCCGGTGGATCCGGGTGACGCGACCCGCTGGCACGAACAGATGCCCGCACTCGGTGTCGAATACGCGGTCAGCCACGCCACCTACCTCATCAATTTGGCCTCGCCCAAAGACGACCTGTGGGCCAGGAGCATCGGCGGGCAGAAGGACGAACTCAGGCGCGCCCAGGCTTACGGCATCCCACATGTGGTGCTGCACCCCGGCGCCTACACAGAGAGCAGTGAGGAAGTCGGCATCGCCCGTGTCTCGGCGGCGCTCAACCGGCTGCATGCCGAGCTGCCCGAATGTGCCGACACGCT
The DNA here is from genome assembly GCA_945905745.1 of Litorilinea aerophila. Classification (GTDB taxonomy): domain Bacteria; phylum Chloroflexota; class Anaerolineae; order Caldilineales; family Caldilineaceae; genus JACQGT01. Next base: position 18,837 of record CAMDQF010000056.1, on the reverse strand, counting down.
CACACTGCTGGAACTGACCGCGGGCCAGGGCACATCGCTGGGCCACAGCTTCGGCCAACTGGCCGCGATTATCGCCGGCGTGGAGGACAAGAGCCGGGTGGGGGTCTGTGTGGACACCTGCCACGCCCTGGCTGCGGGCTACGACTTTCGCACAGCCGAAGGCTACGCGGCGATGATGGAGGAAATCGAAGCCACGATTGGCCTGCCCACCGTCAAATGCTGGCACTTCAACGACAGTAAATTCGACGTGGGCAGCCACAAAGACCGCCACACCCACATCGGCGAAGGCTTCGTGGGGCTGGCAGGTTTCCGCCATATCCTCAACGACCTAGCCTGGGACGGCATCGGGATGCTGTTGGAAACGCCCAAAGACGCCGACGGCGACGGCAACGACGCCCGCAATCTGGCGACATTGGCCGGATTGGTGGACGATCCGGCGCGCGTTCCGCTGGGACTCCGACAGTAGTGATTGGGTATTGGCATTACGGCGACTGCTACCCAATATCCCCAATACTGTACTGATCAGGAGGATGCTGGAAAGAAAATGGGACGCGGATAGACGCTGATCCAGAGGCAAGAATCCGCGTCAATCTGCGTTTATCTGCGTCCAACTTTTTTCACCATCAGCCTGATCACAACCCAATATCCCCAATACCCTATGTTATGCGCTCATCTGTGTCCCAGTCTTACACTTCGCGCAAGGGCGGAATGTGTCCCAGTTTGTCCGGGTTGACCACAATGCGGATGGCTTGGATAGCTTCCTCTGCCCCATCGAAGGTATAGACACTCTGGGCACGGCCATCCACATAGACAATCAGTCCGGGCGCTCCGTTGATCCAGGCCGAGCGTACGGCAAACGCCTCCGGTGCCTTGCGCAGAATCCCCAGCAGAAAGCGCGCCACTTTATCCGCCCCGTAGATAGGCAGCCGGGCCGCATTGACCTTTCCGCCCCCGTCCGACCAGAGGGTGATGTCTGCGGCCAGGACGCTCTCCAATCCGGCCAGATCGCCTTCGACGCAGGCGGTGACAAAGTGTTCCAGAAGCCGGTTGCCCTGTGCCCTGTCAGCAGGAAAACGGGGACGCCCGGCAGCAACCCGCTCCTTTGCGCGCCGGACAATCTGGCGGCAGTTCTCCTCGCTCTTTTCCACAATGCGGGCCACCTCCGGGTAATCGTATCCGAAGACCTCGCGCAGAAGAAAGACTGCCCGCTCCACCGGGGACAGACTTTCCAGCAGCACCAGAAAAGCCATCGAAAGCGATTCGGAGAGTTCCACACTGGCAGCCACGTCTGTCTCCTCGTCCAGCAGCAGCGGTGCCGGCAGCCACGGCCCCACATACTCCTCTCGGCGCACGCGGGCCGAGGCCAGAAAATCCAGCGAGAGCCGGGTGACAATTGTGGTCAGATAGGCCCGGGCCGATTCTATGCTGGCGATATCTACCCCCCGCCAGCGCAAAAAGGCCTCTTGCAGAATATCCTCGGCGTCCATCACTGTGCCCAGCATCCGATAGGCCACGGCGAAAAGATAGGATCGGTTCTGGGAAAAAAGAGCGGCGTGATCCATTCTGGTTTATCTCGCGTAGATGTGCGTTTTCTCTGTGATCTGTTGGGCCGCACGTGCGGCGCTGGCCAGGCTGGCATCGGCCAGCATCCCCTGCGGCCCCACCCAATCCCCGGCCATCAGCAGGCCGGGAATCCCCAACCCGTCCACATCGATCCGGCCAGGCAATCCCCCATCCGCCGCGGCGACGAGCGCGTTGCTTACTGTCAAATGGGGCAGAAAGCGGCGCTCGACCAACTCGGCCTGCCAGCCGGGTTGCAATCGATCCAACAGGGCTAACAGCAACTTCTCGTCAGCCTCGCTATCGCTTTCACCTGTGGGCAGATATTTTGCCAGATGAATCAGCGCGCCATCGGCAGGGGCAAGCTGGGCTGCGGCTGAATGCACAGAAAAGTACAGGGGCTGATCCAGCGAGAGGGCAAAAAGCTTTGTCGGATCGGGCAGACGGCGCAGGGCCACATCCAGCACAGCTACGCGTACCGGCGGGGGGGTGGCTGGCATTCGCTCCAGGCCGACAACTTCCCCCACACTCTGGGGTGAGCCGGTGAGTAGGACGGCGGTGGCCTCCTGCACTTGCCCATTGGAGAGATGCACACCTGTCGCCCGACCGAAGGCGTCCTGGCGTAGAGCCACGACCCGATTTCTTGTGACAAAGCGCACCCCGGCCTCTGTGCCTGCCCGGTGCAGCCCGTCCACCAGCCCCTGCCAGCCGCCGTCCAGATAGAGGACGTTGGCCGAGAGCGACCGACGAATCTGCTCTAGCACCGCGGCCGCGCTTGTGGCCTGTGGGTCGTTGGCATAGGTGGCAACCCGGCCCAGGGCCAGCAGAAAGTCGCGCACGGTCTGGTGGCTGCTGGCGCTGGCGACCCAATCGGCAAAGGAGAGGGTGGGGTCGAGACGCATTCCGCTACCCATCCGCGCGGCGAGAAGCGCGAAAGTTGCCTTCTCTGGCCAGGAAAAGAGGGAGGTGGTCAGCACGTCCAGCGGTGTGTAGGGAAAAGGGTGGTTGGCGTCGTCGTAGATAGCGACGCCCGCTTTGGGCGGCTGCTGGCCTGTATAGGCGATGCCCAATTCGGCCAGCACCTGTGCGCCCGCTCCAGCCCGGTAGAGGGCGTGGGGTCCCAGGTTGAAGTGGAAACCTGCCTTTTCCTGTGTGCGGGCACGTCCGCCCAGAGATGCTGCCTGTTCATAGACGATCACCGGCTGGCCGGTGCGGGCCAGATAGAGGGCAGCGGTCAGTCCGGCCAATCCGCCGCCGGCCACGACGACGGGAAGCTGTATGTTAGTGGGTTGCATAGGAACTCTCCTGCTGTTTCGTGTGCGCTCTCCGCAAGCGCATCTACACAGTAGACGAGACAGCCCCCCGCTTTGTGACAACTGGAATGAGAAGCAGCATCAATCATTCTTTTCAGCTTCATCAGCGTCCTGTTTTTAGGTCAGGTTTGTCTGCGTAGCGTCTCCGGAACGAGAGTGCCCAAGGCCAGAGCCGCGGCCAGACCGATCCCAGCAATGACAAATGTGGCGGGCGCAAGACCCAGCAAACCCGCCACCCACCCCACCACAAGCGGTCCGCCGCTGGCCCCGCCGTCCCCGATCAGCCGCCACAACCCCAGAAATTCACTGCGCGTGTCGTCTGGGGCCAGATCGGCTCCCAGCGTCATCATTGTGCCGGAGCCCAACCCATTGCCAAAGCCGATGAGCGACGTCGCCAGCAGCAGCGTGAAGAAGCTGCCGGTGAAAGGGATCAGCGCCATACCCAGGGCCTGGATGGCAAAGGAGGGCACGTAGGCAAATTTGCGCCCAAAGCGGTCCATCACATAGCCGGCGGGTAAAAACATAAGCGTATCCACCGTCGCAGCCAGCCCCACAATCAGCCCGATCTGTCCCACATCCAACCCCAGCACGTCGGCGGCGAAAAGGGGCACAACAATGCCCCGCCCCGAGCGGATCATCTGGGCAAAGAGTTGGCCGGAACCTGCGGTCAACAGCACCCGATAGTTGTCGCGCAGCACCCGCCACAGATGGCCCGTGTGCCCGCGCACACCGCCCCGGCTGGGCGCGCGCTGGCTGCTTTCCGTCAGAAACCAGATGGGGAAAATCAGGGCAACCAACGCCAAAACAGCGTAGAGCAAGAAAGGGGCGCGCAGTCCCAGCCAGCCACCCAGCGCGCCGCCGACAATCGGGCCGATGGAAGAGCCCAGGCGGTTGATGCCGCCAAAGATGGCGATGGCCCGTCCCCGCTGTCCCGAAGGGGCCGCTGCGGCCAGATAGGCGTGGCGGGAGATGTTCCAGAGCGTGCTGGCAAAACCGACAAAGACAGAGTAGAGGATCAGCTCGTAGACCGAAGAAGCCCACGTAAAAGCGAAGGTGCCCAGAGCCATACCGCCAATGCCGATGAGCATCGAGCGTTTCAACCCCAGCCGCCCCACCAGCGCACCGGCCGGCACATCGCCAATGATCATCCCGATGGCACCGGCGGCCAACACCAATCCAATCATTCCGTAAGAGCCGACGAATTCATCGCGCACAAAGATGGGGAGAATCGGTGTCAACAGCCCGGTGCAAAAAGCCAGGAGCAGGGTGGGTACATAGATACCGAGAATCAACTGACGCTGCACGGGGTGTCTCCCTGGAGGTGAAGGCAAAAAGAAATGGACGCAGATAAACGCAGAAACAGAGATCAGCGCAGATCAGTCCAAATCATGAAAATCTGCGTCCCCACTTTCCTGGTTGGTGGGGCTACCGGGAATCGCTCAATTTTTGATCAAAATCGCTTTAGTAGCAAATCGAATAGGCTGGACAGAGGGGTGAGTGCGCCTGCTGCTCCAATTCATTTTGAACACACCCAAATCGAATAGCCGGATTGCCTCACCGTTTGCGCGGGAGAGTGGAGCGGGTTACAATTCCAATCACGACTGTCACCTCTGCCACCATCCGAGATGAGGCCCCCAATGACCAATCGCTACGTAGACTCCCACGTCCATTTTTGGAACCCCGACCTGATTGACTACCCCTGGCTCTCCGGCGCACCGGCCATCAGCCGCCCTACCTTCCCCGCTGATCTGGATGCAGCCCGCGGCCAACTCTCCCACGAACTGGCGGGGATTGTCTTTGTGGAGGCGGATTGCAACCCCGCCCACGCCTTACGCGAAGCCGAATGGGTCACATCCCTGGCCGCGGACGACGCCCGCATCCGTGGGATTGTGGCCCACGCGTCGCTGCAAAAAGGCGAAGCTGTGCGGGATGATCTGGCCGCGCTGCAAAAGTTGCCTCTGGTCAAAAGCATTCGCCGCTTGATCCAGTCCGAGCCCCTGGGCTTCAGCACCCAGGCAGATTTTGTGCGGGGGGTACAACTCCTGCCAGCATACGGCTTCAGCTTTGACCTCTGCATCTTCCACTCACAGTTGGGCGATGTGCTGCGGCTGGTGGAGCAGTGCCCGGATGTCTCTTTCATTCTGGACCACATGGGCAAGCCGGGCATCGCCGCCGGGCTGACCGAGCCGTGGAAGTCCCAGATTCGGGAACTGGCCCAGCGCCCGGACATCCACTGCAAACTTTCCGGCGTCGTCACCGAAGCCGACAAGCAGAAGTGGACAGCCGATCAGGTGCGCCCCTATATGGAACACATTCTGGATAGCTTTGGCTCGGAACGGGTGGTCTTCGGTTCAGACTGGCCGGTGGTCAACCTGGCCGCCGACTATCGCCGCTGGTTTGCCCTGGCCGCAGAGACAATCGCCCACTACCCCCTCGCCCAACAACAGATGATTCTGCACGACAACGCAGTGCGTTTTTATCGGTTGGGATGATCAGAAGTTCGACTTTTTCTGAAAAATAGAACTTCTTGCTTTTGTGTCTTTTGTGTTTTCGCGCTTGCTGTCGTAAGAAAAAGGAATGATTATGAAACTGCGCAACACCAAAACCGGTTATTTCGTTTTGTCGGTTGCCCTTCTTCTTGCTTTGATCGCTTTTCTGCCAGGTCAGGCGTGGGGCGACAGCGGCCACAGTCAGTTGCTGGATCGCGTCTACCAGCGCCTGGCCGGGCTGGATGGCTACGCCTTTTCCGCCAGCGTGCGCCAGACCACCCACCCCCTGCCCACCCTTGCCAATGTAGGCTTGAGCAGTGAGACCAGCGCACTCCTGGTGGTTGGCTCCATCGACAAACTGGCGGATTTGACCCAACTTGCCATCAGCGAGCAGAGCGGCCACCTGCTGGATGGCATCGGCCAGATGGAGTTGAAACTCCAGGCCGGGCAGGTGTGGGGGCGCGTGGCTGGGCAGGAATGGGAAAAGCTGGACGCCAGCGCCACCCCTGACCAGTCCACCAGCGATCCCGCCGCCTTTCTGCAAGCCACCCGCAATGTTCAGTTGAATAGAACCGAGGAGCGGCTGGGGGAACTCTTCGACATCTATACCTTCGATCTCGACGGCGCGGCCTGGGCCGACCTTATGCGCCAACAGTTGCAGACCGAAATGCTACGTCGGGGCGAACTGGCCCCGGGCGAGGCGCTGGAGCGACTGGAATACTACGAAAAGATGACCGGGGTGGGCGAAATCTGGCTCAACGGAGCGGGCCTGCCCCAGCGCCTCACCTTCCACGCCATCTATCCGCCCCTGCCCGACGAGACCGAGTACAAAGAAGTCGAGACTGTCACCGATTACAGCGAATGGCGGGGGGCGGAGCAGCCGACAGATGGCCTTCCGTGGACCGGTAGCCTGCCCACAGACCTGGGCCAGGCGTTGCCCCAGACCGCCAGCGACGCAGCCAGCGCAGCCACCATCGGCCTGCTGCTTCTTCTCTTCCTGATCTTCCCCGTGGCTGTTGTTCGCTACCGCCATTCGCCCCGGCTTTACCGGGTAATGATCTCCGTGCTGGTGGCGATCTTTGTCAGCCAGCCGGTACTCAGCGCCTCCGTTGTCCAGGCTGCGGGCCAGCGACGGGATACGCGGGTATCCGCTGCGCTGGCAACCCAGGCCAAGGACACCCGAATCCAGGCCGCGGTGGAGCAGGTGAAGGCCGACTTTGCCTCCCATTTCGACGTGACGCAGGGACTGGCGGCTCAGAATCTTCTGGCCGCGCAGGGAGCATCCCAGTTTGAACTGGCGGCTCCTCTTGCCGCCAACGGGCCGGATGCTGTGGACACGGACGGCGACGGGCTGTCCGATGCCCAGGAACGGCAACTAGGCACTAACGCCGCGGCTACCGATTCCGACGGTGACGGCGTGGACGACCCCAGCGAAGTCGTCTTGGGGCTGAACCCGGCCAACCCGGACACGGACGGCGATCTGCTCTCCGACGGCTTCGAGCTGGTCGGGATCAGTCTGGGCGGCAAGAGCTGGTATCTCGACCCACTCAACACCGACAGCAACGGGGACAGCATTCTGGATTCGCTGGAGTGCATCCAAGCCATTGATGTGGTGGTCAGCCCCAGCGGCAAGGGCGTGAAGGGGCCACCCAAAGGCACGGGCATCTGTGCCGACAGCGACAGCGACGCCATCCCCGACTTTGCGGATGACGACAACGACAACGACGGCGTCAACGATTGGATGGACGGCCAGCCCGACAGCCGCTTTGGAGATATGTCCGCGGGCGTCAAGGACAAGACCTTCGCCTATGGTCTGGACAATTACAGCGCGGGCAAACCCCTACGCCTGACCTTTGAGGTGCGCCCCACGGATGCCCAGCATCTCTGGTACAGTATGAATGTGCTGGATTGGCCCTCCGACGATTACGAAGGCCAGATTCGCCGCGTCCACGACACCAAACTGGGCACAACCGGCGCGGCGGCCAACGGCGATATGCAGCTTGTGCCTATGCTAGAGGTGATCCTGCCCGGTGATGAGGCCATCCACTTGCCCACCCTCCCCGGCAAAGCGCCAGTGGTGGGAGACAACAGCCGCCTGGCCGAGTGGCTGGATATGGACGTGCTGCAACGCTACCAGATGGCCGTCTCCTGGACGCCGGACAAGCAGAGCATCCAGGTCTATCTGCCCGCCACCCTGATCCGGGACAGCAAAGGCAACGCGCCAGTCAACTTTGTGGCCAAGATGCTCTACTGGCCCAACGGCACTGGGCTTTTCAGCAAGAACCACACGGCGCGTCTGGTCTGGCTGGTGCAGATGGACGTGGACAACTGTGTGGTGCCCGATGGTAGCGATTATCAGAAAAGTTGTCTGGCCGAAGGAAGCAACTACCAAAACGGCATCCACTGGAAGACTACCAAGCAACAGCTTGTCCATCGCTACTACGACAGCTTCTACCTGACCGCTTTCACCGCCGAGGAAGACCTGCGCGCCAATGGACAGATCTTCTACGAGAACCCAGCGCAGATCACCAACCCGGCTGCCTATGTGCCCGACCAACTTCTGGGTCTGGGCACGGTGCTGGAATCCTACCTGCGCCAGAAGAAAAGCCCGACCGAAGCCCTGCAAGCCTTCAAAACCAAGAACCCCAACATTGGCACCCGGCTGGCCAGCGGCGGACTGATTCAAGATGCGGAAACCTATGGGCTGCTGGCTAAAATCACGACCCAAGAGGCCCCCAAACTGCTGGATACGGTCTTCAAGCCCTACAAGGATCAGTTGCCCTACCCGACGATGCTCTATGTCACCTGGGGCGAGTCCAAAGTGACCGGGCTGAAAGGCGTCTTCACCAGCGACGCTCTGCGCCTGAGTATGAGCAACGGTGTGCAGAAGAGCGCTACTAATATCCGCCTGGGCACTTTTACCTACAACGCCACCCCCACATCTGTCGGTGGCAAGCCGAACCCCAACTGGGATCCCGCGGATCCAGGCAAAATTTGGATCAACTATCTGCAGGGCCGCAGTGTGGCGGCCTATCAGCAGTTGCCCCAGGCCGCGCAGCAGAAGTTCAACGCCGAGCAGTTCCAGCAGGCCACTCTGGGCGTTTTCTGGAACCTGGCCCGGGGCGTCACTCTCTCGAACGATCTGGCCAAGTCCGTCACTGACGGTCTGGATGAGGTCAATGGGCTGGTGGACGAGATCGGCGCGGCCTTTGACAATGGCGGCGAAAATACCATCGGTGCTCTGATCGGAGTCTTCGACGACTTCAAAGAGGCCAAAGAGAGTCTGCTCAAAGCGGGAACCTCCAAACCCCTCTCCAAGAGCCTGCTCAGCCTGGCGGGGAAGGACATCAAGAACCCGGCCAACCTCAAGGGTGCGCTGCGATCGGCCAAATTTGCCGCGGGCTTTGGCGCAGCTTCGGTCACCTTTGCCGGGGCGTCGGCCACCCTTTCGGTGGTCCTGGCCTTGAAGGATCAGCTTGGCCTGAGCGAGGGGACTGTGACTGCTCTGGAAGCGGTCAACGCCACTATCGGCGCGGTTTTGGCCGGTCTCCAGCTTGCCCAGGAGATCACCAAGTTGATCCAGGCGGTGCAGCTTGCCACCGGCACGGCTATGGAAGGGCTGAAGACTGCCCTGGCTTTCCAATCCACTATGAGCAGCGTGGGTGCATTTGCCGCGGTGATTGTGGCTGTACTGATTTTGGTGACTGCCTTTGTGATGTTTTTCAAACTATTGTCGGACGGCGATGCAGTCGCGGCCAAAACTGCCCTGGCCCAGGGCGTGGCCACCGCCATTGTCGTGCTTCTGCTCTTTGTGATCAGCACCCTCTTTCCCATCGGCACGGCCATCGCCCTGCTCGTCGGTCTGCTGGACGGCATTTTCAGCGCCATTTGCAAGATATCGAACTGGGCGGGGGGCAAAGACGAGAGCGGGCAGAACTTTGAAGAGCGCAACGCAGGCTTTTGTAAGGGTATCGTGGGCAATGTGGTGGCGGCGATTGCCGGTCTCTTCTACAAAAGCGTGCCAATGGTGGATATGGCCTATGAACAGCGCCTTCAGTTTGGCCAGACCGACACCAAACTGATCCCTGTGGGCGATCTGGTGGGGATGAACGCGGGCAACCGGTTGCAAGTCACCCAACCCGTCACCGTCACTGTGCGCCTGCCCGATGCCCACCTCCTGAATGAGGTCTTGCAGGGTGGGGCTGTCCAATCCCGGCCGGGCTTCATCGGCGTGGACTTGACCGGCCCCATGACTTTTGCCGACTACGACCGGCTGATCAAAGAGAAAAATGTTTTCAACTACGAGCTGATCACTGACCGGGAGGCCGAGAAGGACAACCAGTTGGCCGCGTTGAAGACCCCGGCCACTTGGAAGAGCGTCGGCGAGGCAGACAACCGCCTTCGCCTCTACAAAGGCGAATCCCCCACCATCCAGATCACCCTGACCGCGGGCGTCAACTGGAACCCGGACCTCTTTGTGCGCGAGTATTACAGCTACGCCCTGGCCGAGTGCGGTCTCTTTGCGGGCGGCTGCGACTACAAATTCGAGCATTTCAACAAATTCAAGGCCGATACGCAGGTCATCACCATCGGCACCAATCTGATCTACGACGTTTTCCCCAACAGCCTCACCGACTTCTACACCCTGGAACAGGTGCAGGAGAGCGGCCAGTTTGTCAACCGCTACCGGCTGGCCTGGGGCGGCAGCAAGAAGCCCTTCCCCACCCTGCTGGATGCCGACGGCGATGGTCTGCGCGGCGATCTGGACCCGGACGACAAGACTGCTGATACAGACGGCGATGGCCTGCCCGACGCGTTTGAGGTGCAGGATTTTCGGCTGAACCCCAAGCTGGCGGACAGCGACAGCGACGGCCTGGCGGACTATCAGGAGATGCGTCGAGGCACCCGCCCGGATCGGGCCGACACAGACGGCGACGGCCTCTCCGACAACGACGAGATCACCGGCTGGGAGCTAGTTTATGTGGACGCGGCCAGCGTGACCAAACGAACGTGGGTCACGGCCGATCCGCTGGTTTTCGACACCGACGGCGATGGCCTGTCGGACCAGCAGGAGCGGGTATTGGGCATCCACCCCCGCGCCAGAAACACGGACCTGAGCGTGCTGAGCATTCGTACCAGCACCAATCAGACCGGCGCAACCTATCTGGCCCCCAGCCAGACCATCGCCTTCACCTCCACCGTGCGCAATGATCTGCGCAAGCCCGTGGCCTATGGCCTGCTAGAGGCGGAGATCCTCAATTCGGCCCAGGTGATCAACCCCATCACCTTCGAGCTTCAGCCCCAGCAGAGTCGGGACCTGACCGGCAGCATCGCCGCGCCGGCCCAGCCTGTCAACAACAGCGAGGAGATCACCCTGCGCAACCGGGCCGGGGCCAATCTGGTGGATCCCAGCGCCTCCTACGCGGATCAACTGCGGGGGTTGGCCCAGCCCGGCGGTCTCAAGTTCCAACTCAACTTCGAGCAGCGCCCGGCGGACGAACGCAACTTCCAGGACGTGACCGGCAACGCCACCCTCACCTGTCCCAGCGACTACTGCCCCACTGTGGCGCGGGGCACAGACAGCTATGGTACCTTCCGGGCCAGCAACTGGTATCTGGCCGCGGGTGCGAACCTGGCCTTCAGCCAGCCCCGCTTCAGCCTGGGCGGCTGGGTTACGCTGGAGAAGGCCTTCGGCGGCAAGTACAGCGAACGCATCCTCTTCGGCCCGGACAACGTGGCCGGTGCGGTAGACAAGTACCTGCAACTCTCTGTGGTGGACCTGCTCAGCGATGCACCCAAAGCCCGCATCAGCTTCACCGCCACCGACGGTGCGGTCTGCGAACAGGTACTGACCGGGCTGACCGTACCCGTGGCCCAGAAGACCCACGTCTTTGTCACCTACGACGGCACGCTTGTCCACGCCTATAAAAACGGTCAGCCCGTGGGCAGCTACAATCTGCAAAACTGTGCCAACAAAGTGCCAGCGGGCAACCGCTTTACGATTGGCCGCGGTGCCAGCCAGTCCACCCTCTACGTTCACAACGTTTACTACCGCACCCTAGACGAAGGCGATGGGTATTTCAGCGGGGCCGAGCCTTATCTGCAATTGAACGAGACAAAAGAACCCTTCGCCAACTGGGGGGGCGTCAAGAACGGACAGACCCGGGACATCGGCAAGGAGCTGTCCCTGCGCGACGCCACCACCGGCGACGCCAACAGCACGGTTTATCTGTGCGAAGAGGATCGGGGCGAAAAGACGGGCCGCTGCGTGAGCGACGCTACCATCGATCCCGACGACTTCCTGGGCACTGTCACTATCGATCCTCGACGCAACGGCTCCTTCAACACGGGCTGGAGGTACCCCAACTTTGCGTTCAGTTGGAGCGGCAACCTGCACTACAACGTGCAGAACAACTTCTTCCAGGGCGCGCTGGACGATCTGCGCATCTACGAGAGTACCCTGACGCCCCAGGAAGTCGGTCAGTTGGTCAACAGCAGCGGTCTGACCTACCAGTTGGACGAGGCGTCCGGGCGCACCCAGTTCCGCAACGCCGGGGTGGACGTGACCCAGCTCTTCTGCGGCGGCGGGGCCAGTTGTCCCACCTCCGGGCTGAAGGGGTATTCCGGCCAGGCCGTGCGCTTTGACGGCAGGGAAAACCAGGCGCTGATGATCGAGCGGCTGCGCGAACGTTTCGGCAGCAATCTGGTGACCAGCTTCTGGTTCAAGCCGGAGGCGGGCAGCGGCGGGACTCTCCCCCTGCTGCGCTACGGCCAGAACGCGGAAGGCTTCACGCTTTTCGCCACCCAGCAGGCCGGGGAAACCAGCCTGCGCGGACGATTCAACTACAACAAAACAGACGCCATTGGCGGCAGCGGCGGCAACGGCTACGATCTGCGCTGCAACGCCGGGGAAGCCCTGGTGGGCATTCACGGCGGCGCGGGCAGTGTGATCGACCGGGTCGGCCCCATCTGTGTGGCGACGACCGCCAGTTTCAGCAGTTGGTTGGGGGATCCCGTGCGCCGGGGCGCGGCGGGCGGCTCTGGCGGCGATGGCTACGAACGGCTCTGTTCCACGGGCAGTTTTGTGACTGGCTTCACGGGGCGCTCCGGCGGCCTGGTGGATCGGATTGAGATCGAATGTGCTGCACCCACCAGCGCGGGCGTGCTGAACAGTCGCAGCCCCACCCGGCTGGACGGCGCGGGCGGCGGGGGCGGCAACGCCCAATCCCAGCGGGTCTGCCCGTCCAACCTGCCCGCGGTCGGCATCTTCGGTCGGGCTGGCGGGCTGGTGGACGCCTTTGGCCTGCTCTGCCAGGCGCAGGTGAGTACGGCTTCTGCGGCCAGCCTGCCCGCCAACCAGTGGGCGCATGTGGCCCTTGCTCAGAGCAACGAAACTCTGCTGCTCTACGTCAACGGCCAGCCGGTACAGAATATCTGGTTTGGCACATCGCCCCGGGCCGAGTACCGTCTGACCGGTGCCTACAACCCGGATCTGGTTGTGGGCGGCGCGGCCAAGGGGCTGCTGGATGAGGTACAGATTCAGGGCGTGACGGTGAACGCGTCCAAAACCACGGCAGTCGGTGGCAGCGGGGGTGGTGACTTTGCTCTGGGCTGCCAGATCAACGAAACCCTGGTCGGTCTCTATGGCGGGGCTGGGGGCGTGGTGGATCGGGTTGGGCCTCTCTGCGCCATCGTGAACCAGGCCGGCCAGTGGGTGGGTGAACCCATCCGCCGGGGGAGCGCAGGCGGCAGTGGCGGCGACGACTTCGAGCGCCGCTGCGCTGTCAATGCCGCGGTGACGGGCTTCCAGAGCCGGGCCGGGGGTGCCGTGGATCAGATTCAGCCCTTCTGCGCCCCCCTCACCGAGAACGGAGCTATCGATCGCACCGCCTCCTCGACTCTGCTCGGTTCCATCGGCGGCAGTGGCGGCAGCCAGCAGAACCCCAACGTCTGCCCGGACGGCGTTCCGGCCACGGGCATCTTCGGTCGCTCTGGCGCACGGGTGGACGCCTTCGGCCTGCAGTGCAGCACTCTGGCCCACGCTGCCATCCGTCGGCCCTTCACCGACAGCGCCCTGGTCCATCTGGCCCTGGACGAAGTGGCAGGCAGCACCACCTTTGTCAACAGCACGGGCAAGGGCGATCTGCTCTGCGCGGCCGGGGTGATCTGCCCCCAGAGCGGGCTGAAGGGGCAGGTGCGCGAGAGTCTGCAATTCAGCAACCAGCCGGGGATGGCTACCGCAGCCACTCCCCGCTTGACCGTCCCCAACCAGCCGGACAAACCCTTCTCCTTCTCCGCCTGGGTCAAGCTGACCGCCGCGCCCGGCGCACCGGCTTCTCTGGTGGCGCTGCATGCCAACGAGAGCGCGGAGGCTCCCGCCTGGCGGCTGCAACTGATCAACAACGGCGGCAAGGTGACGCCCCAACTGATCGGCAGCCTCGGCAGTGGCGGCAGTTGCAGCGGCAACTTCACGGTGACGCCCTCCAATGTCAACCTGGCCCTGAACCAGTGGCACCACTTGGGCGTCAACTACGACCCCAGCAACGGCAAGAACGATGTCAGCCTCTATCTCAACGGGCGGCTGATCCACCAGGAGCGGGTAGGCGGGCTGATCTGCCGCGCCGGGAGCACGCTGCGCTTCGGCCAGAGTTACCGGGGACAGATGGACGAGTTCTTCTACTACGCCAAATCCCTGGAAGTCAGCGAATTTCTCTCCCAGTTCGTCTACCAGAGTACCTGGTACGATGTCATCAACACTGAGCGTTTCAAAGTGGATTACAACGGGCCGACGGCCAAGCTGACTGCCGCTGCCTTTGTCAAGCAGGGGACGAATATCTTCGGCGTGGCCGTCAGCGACGCCGAATCGGGCATCCGCTCTGTGGAATACAAGGATACCGACGGCGTCTGGAAGCCCGCCCGTTCCGAGACGAGTACCAGCGGCGTCTGGGTCTTTGGCCGGGATGCGCAGGGCAGTACGCTGATCGAAGTGCGGGCCACGGACAACGTGGGCAACGTGCGCACGGACAGCAAGACAGTCAACATCGACAACACGCCACCCACCGTGGCTCTGACCACCAGCGGCAAGCAAAATTCACTGACCATCCAGGGCACGGCCAGCGACGCGGGCAGCGGTCTGCAATCGGCCACGCTGATGATCCTCGATCCCTTCGGTCAGCCATTTACCTCGCCCAGAGACCTGGCCGTGGTCAACGGTGTGTGGCAGTACAGCCAGGAGTTGCCGCCCACGGTCAACGGCGCGTTCCAGGTCTGGATGTCCGCTGTGGACCAGATGGGCAACCAGTTCCGGGGTGTGGTGGGCACTGTGCAGGTGGACAACGCCGGGCCGACCCCGTCTCTGGGCAATACACCCGCAGCCCTGACCGGAGTTGCCGCTACTCTGCCGATACTCCGGGGCAGCGTCTCGGACCAGCCCAATCCCGTCTTCGGGGATAGGGTTGTCACCAGCACCGTGCCCAGCATCATCCAGAAGGTGGAGGTCGGCCTGCTGCACCGCCGGGACAAGGACGATCCGTCCAAAGTGGTCTGGCGGGCGGCAGTGCTGGACAGTCCGGGCCAGATCAGCAGCACCTGGCAGATTTCGCTTTCTGTGGATATGGAAGGAATCTACGATATCTCCCTGCGTGCCTGGGATGTGCTGGGCAACCAGCGCACCCGCTTCGGCGTCTGGACCGGGGTTGTGGACACCCAGTCCCCGCGCATTGCCCTCAGCGGCGCGACGCCGGGCCAGCAGGTTTGCGCGGTGACAGACTTCAGCCTGGGCAGCAGTACCTTCCTGTGTGGGAATGTACCGAATGCAACGGGAGCGGCCTCGGCGCTCTATGCCACGGGGGTCTTCACCAGCGCCGGTCTGACTTGGGATGCCCAGTGGTACCGCGACCTCTTCCGCGGGCAGACGCCGCGCCAGCGGCTCTATGTCCTGCACCAGAGCGGGGCGAACTTCACCAGCAGCAACGTGGCGGAAAGCTGTGACATCTACGGCAACTGCGCCCGCTGCACGGTGACGAACAACAATACAAGCGCTCCTGTCTGTACAGTCTATCCAGCCACCGGAGTGGCGCGATCTGCCAGCGTCGCTGCCCAGGAGGAAGACGATCTCTTCGATACGGCGCTGACCGGGCCGGGCATCTTCACCGCCACTGTACGCTACGAACGCCCGGATGCCTACGAACCGGGCACGCAACCTGGCGCACCCACTTCCGAGTGGGTCGAAATCAGCGAACCCTATACACTGGTGGACAACGCTGTGCTGGCTGCCACCCGTCCCTTTTCCGCCTCCTTCAGCGCCGCCCAGACCGAGATCGAATGGGGCGAGTCTATCAGCGCCACCCAATACTACGTGGGCTGGACGTTGAGCGAGACGGCGGTCATCAGCGATCTCACCCCCTACGCTGCAGCGGGTGTTCACGCCCAGAGCCTGGCCGATCAGGGACGCTACTACGCGCATGTGATCGCCGTGGACGCCGCTGGCGAGAGCAACGCATTCACGCTGGGGCCGGTCTACTTCGACGGTGCCACCCCGGCCTCGTACCTGAATTGGGACGAGTTCGGGCCGGGCCAGCCCTACTGGCTCTGGCAGGACGCGCTTTCCGCCACCGGTCAAGTCTGTAACCTGCTCGGCCAGGAGGATCGGGCCAATATCTTCAGCGGCGGGGCCAGCGCACGCAGCGGCCTGCAATCCTTCTACGGCACCTGGAACAACGAAT
The DNA here is from genome assembly GCA_945905745.1 of Litorilinea aerophila. Lineage (GTDB taxonomy): Bacteria > Chloroflexota > Anaerolineae > Caldilineales > Caldilineaceae > JACQGT01. The sequence goes on along the minus strand of CAMDQF010000056.1, from coordinate 2,751 downwards.
GGCTGGCTCTGCACTGGGACGGCCTGCGCCTGGAGACCGACGGCGATCTCCATCTCTATCTGGATACCAAAGCGGGCGGTACACTCTACGCCTACGATCCGTACACTCCCATCGCCCAGGCCACCAGCCTGGTGGTGATGCCGGAGCGTCGCCAATACCAGTCCAACGCGGTGGATCGCATGTTGGCCGACTTCGCCGTAATCGTCGAGGACAGCCAGAACGTGCGTCAGCTCACTTGGAACGGCAGCGCCTGGCAGGATGCGTCCCTGGCACAGCTTAAGTTCAGCTACAGCAACGGCGAGGCCATCCTCTGGCTCTCCCTGGCCGCGCTGGGCGTGAACCCCAACGCTGTGGACGTCTCCCTGGTGGGCTTCATCAGCGAAGAAAGCAGTATGCAAGTCTGGGCGACGATGCCGGGCAACAACCCGCTCAACAGCCCGGCGATGCTGCCCGGCCATCTGCCCGCTGCGCTGGATGTGAGCCGTACTCTGCTCAACCTGCAAACGTCCATGCGCCTGTCGTCTAACCCGAATGTAAACAACAGCCTGGACAACTGCCCGACGAATGTCGTCTTCGACCAGTCGCTGCTGGATGTGCAGTTCAGCGCCGATCCCGCAGCCGAAGTCTACGATCCGGTGGTCTACGAGGGCATCCGGGCGGTGGTGGCGGACGATGTGGAGACGCTGCTGGCGACGCTCTGCGCCGGAGTGGTGGATACGAGCCAGAGTCCGGTCTGTCAACTGGCCCGACAGGTGGCCGACAACGTGGGCGGCGGCGGGCCGGAAGTTGGCCCCACGGGTATGCTGCCTGCCAGCGCCGGACCGGGCGATCTTCTCACCTTCTACGCCAGCGTGCGCAATCTCTCCAGCCAGGAGACAGGCAAACTGTCTCTGGAGGTGAAGGGCGATCTGCCCAGCAACGGTACGACCCTGGCTGTGGGCGTCCTGGCCCCCTTCGAGAGCCGGGTGGTCAGCTTCACCGAGACTGTGGACCCCAACGCCGCCTACGACCACACAGTAATGAGCATCTTCCCGGTCGAGGAGGTGGAGAACAGCGAGGAGAATATCGTCCTGACCTACGAACACGCGCCCCACACAGTCATCCACGACATCGACCGCAGCGCACCGATCAGCGCCGAGCTGACAAGCCTGTTCATTGATGAGGTGATCGGCGTGGGCGAGCAGCTTCTGCAAGGGCTGGTCTCCGACCAATCCCCCCTGGCCCAGATCACCCTGCAAACCAGCCTGGGCCAGACCGTCAACTGTGACGACACGCTCCAGCTCGACGCCTTCGTCAGCGACTGGGTGTGCGCCATCAACCTGCCGGAAAATACACCCGACGGCACGATCGTACAGGTCAGCCTCTCTGCCGAGGACATCTACGGCTTCGCCAGTGGTGTGATCGGTCAGTGGAGCTTTGAGATAGACAATACTGCGCCGCAACTTACTCTCTTTGACGAGGCGGGTCGGGCGGCTGGCGGTATCCAGGCCACGGCCAACACCACAGAAACGCTGTTGCTGGAAGGCTTGGCCGGCGACGAGCGCTGGCTGGGCGGTGTGCAGGTGTGTGACACTCTGCAAGGCTACGAGTCCTGCCAGGAAGCAGAGATGCTCTTCTTCAGCGACGTTCCGACCAACACCGTGCGCCAGGCCGCGCTGGCCGACGAGGCTGCCTGGTCTCTGGAGCGCTCGATTGATCGGGGCATCGCGGGCGCAACTGTACCCTTCACCGTCACCGCCTACGACGCGGCGGGCAACGGCACCCAGCAGAGTCTGCTTCTGCTCATCGACACCCTGGCCCCCACAGTCACCCTGAACGCGCAGCCGGTGACGGCCATCGCCTTCGACGGCGCATTCTCTCTGAGCGGGAGCGTAAGCGACCGTGCCGGCGTCAGTCACATGGAACTGGAGGTGCTCGATCCCCTGGGCGAGTACAGCTACTATCCCATCGATCTGGACAATCCGGGCGCTGTCAATACCGGCTGGCAGTACGAACTCTCTCTGGGCACAACGGAGTTCGCCATGCCGGGTGAGTACACTTACGTCATCCTGGCCTACGACGAACTGGGCAACGAGCAGGAGGTCGGCCCCTACACGCTGGCTGTGGGCGCACCGGCGCAGCCATTGCTCAATGCGCCCTACTTTGTCGAAAGCAGCAATGATCTGTGGGCGGGCTTTGTGCCGGGCGCGCAGATCTATCTGCTGGTCCAGTTCGACGATGACGATCTGAGCCTGGGCGACAGCATCACCGTCACCGCGGATCCCTTCCCGACGTGGCTGGCGCTGAACCGTCTGGACGAGAATACGGTGGAGATCACAGGCACAGTGCCCCTGACCATTACCCAGTTGCTGCCGCCCGACGACGCGCCAGTGCAAGAGACAGAGGTGATCACGCCGTTCTTGCAGGTCAACGTGGGCCTGCTCCTGACCGACAGCACAGGACGGCAGGCGTATCGTAGCTGGACCTACGAGCAGGCGCTGCGCGGCGGCCCGGTCTATCTGCCCTTTATCCTCAAGCAGACGAGCGCCGCGCCCCAGCGAAAACTCTATATCCCAGCGATTCGGCGGTAAGCAAATGACTGCTTTTGCGTTCTTTGTGTCCCGTAACTGTGTCCTGAACTCTTCACCAGCTCTGACCCAACTGTGCCATTTGGCACTATTCTAACTTCTATCATTTTCACCCCTTCCCAGGAGAAACCAATGGGCCACTCGAAGTTAGCAGCGGCACAGATCTGCAAGTGCTGCTTGGCTG
>CAMDQF010000055.1 GCA_945905745.1 Litorilinea aerophila | reverse complement strand
GCTGAAACTGCTGGCTGCTTTGATCCGTAGAATTTGTTCTTTCCGTTGGGCGATTGTCATCAGGGTTTCTCCTTTGCATGGATTTTCCCTGATTATTACCCCCAACCTGCTCTCAGTCAATGTGGCGAATAATTCGTGACACTAACCAGAATGGGGGCAGGTTGCAGGCCCACCGGTTGAAACCGCTGTCTGGCATGGGAAACCGGCTGAAGCCCGGTTGCCAAACCGTGCGATCTCCGGGTGTGCAGCGCGTTTGAACGCACTTTCCGCACCAGACGGGGGTTTCAACCCTCGGCGCTGCCTATGCCCCCAACTTGAATTACACCCTCAGCCCTGGGGTATACGCAGTGTTAGGGCGCGGTGGAATCGCGTGCGCCGTCCGGCCCTAAAGCAACCGGGCTATCGAGTTACGCCCCCTGTTGGATATTAAAAATTTGATCGGGCAACAGCGTAGGTGCGGCTTGTAGCCGCACATTGCTGGACATCCCTTGCTTGTGCGGTTAGAAACCGCACCTACGCTTATCGGGTTATTTTCTTAATCCACAAAAACGGGTTGGAGACTATCAGCCTCAGTGCGTTTCAACGCACTTCCTGTAGCAGACGTCGGTTTGAAACCGACGTAGGGCCTCCCTCAATCTGGGACGCACCCTGGCTCGATAGCTCCGGCTCTTTAGCCCGGTGCGGCCATGGCAATCGCTCCATTGCTCTGAAAGTAAAATGCATCCGCCAACCCTGCAAACCAGAAGTTGGACTTTTCAGAAAAGTCCAACTTCTATCGTACAAGACGCGCAAGGGCCAGGCGCAAGAGCTTGACGCCGTAGTCGATCCAACGCTGGGGATAGCGCAGCAGCCGCAGGGCCTTCCCATCCTGGGGATGCAGGCGAGCCAATAGACTGGGCCGAGGCAGAATCAATTCCCGTGCCCAGAGAAGACGGTCCACCCAACGGGTCAACCCCCACCACATCCGCCAGGCCCGTTCCACACGCACCTGCTGCCAATCGGCGCTGGGCGGTGCAAAGAGGGCAGCCGATGTGGGGTCTGGTCGCACCCTGCCCAGCTGTTCCCGGATAGCCTGGGGTACATCCAGCCCCAACCGTTGGGAGAGGGCATCCACCACCCAGGCCAGAGGCACAGTTAACCCAAGCTGATCCGCCCGCTCCACCACCCCATCCCACTCGAAAGCAGAGCCGTGATGTCCCACCAGCACGACCAGATCCGCGTACCAGAGCAGCCGGTCCTGGTGGGCGGCGTGGCGGGCCAGATGGGCAGCCAGATAGATGAAGTGATCGAGAGGAGCCAGGATACGTGCGTGGGCGCGGCCAATGGCCACGGGCTGGGCGTGCTGCCAGACCAGGGCTTCGGCATCTGGGCGGCGCAGGGCCGAGGGCAGGGTCATCCAGCGTCGATGCAATTCCAGCGAGCGGGGAAAGCCTCTGGGGTTGATCAGCCCCAGATGGTGGCTGATCTCCGCCTGGATCAGGGGCCATTGGTCGGGAACGGTGGGTTGCCAGCCGGCTTGGGTCAGGGCATGGGCCGCCGCGGGGAAATCGTGGGCGGGTGTCCACAGGTCCAGGTCACCCATGGGACGCAGGGCGGGGTGGGGGTAGAAATGATAGGCCAGGGCTGCGCCTTTGAGTAGAATGGGTTCGATACCAGCCCGGTTGAGGTGTGCGACGATCTCCTCCAGCGCGTTGAGGTAGAGGGCATTGCGCAGGGCCGACTCCTGGTAGCGGGTCAACAATCCTTCGGCCCAGGGCCGGGGCAGGCGGGGCCATTGATTTGCGTGGCGCAAACGATGACAGAGGAGGGGCGCGACCCGCTGCTCGTCGGCCACAGCCAGCAGCGCATCCCAGGGCAGGGGATTGTCCAGTATAGTCCACTCCTGGCGCAGGAGGGCTTCGAGCAGGGAGAGCGCGGGTGAATCGGGGAGGGCATTCATCTGGATTTCCCTTGAAGAATCGAAGGCGGATGGAGCAGCGTAGGTTGGGTGAATGCCGTCCGCACGCCGCCGAATGTCCCGCCAACAGTCCAGGCATTCACCCAACCGTGGCGCGTGGGTGTTGGGTTCTCGCCGCAAACGTCGCTGGGCATTTGCCGATTCCCGGCGGCGAGAACCCAACCTACAGCATTACGGGTTTGCGACGAGGATGGCGGGCAACCACTGCTGGAAAGGCTTACCGACCACGACCGTTAGCTCGTGCAAGGGATGCACATTGCCCTGGAGGTCCACCCCATCGATCCGGTAGTGGTAGAAGGCGTTGTCGGCGATGGCGGAGTCGGTCCAGTGGTAGTGCTGGCCTTCGGGTGCGCCTGGGCTGGGGCTGGGAATGGGTGTGTCGGTCAGTTGGGTCCAGGCCGGGTTGCGGTCTTCCCGGCGCTGGATGTGGAAGCCCAGGTGATCCAGATCGGAGACGGTCTGCCATTCGATGACGACGCCTTCGTTGGAATGGGAGACGGAGGCTGATTCCAGGGCGACGGCAGTGGTGGCGCAATCAGCCGTATGGCTGCCCAGACCGTTGAAGGTGTCCTGGGCGTAGCCGTCCCATTGAACCGACGGATCGAAGGCATCGCTGCCGTTCGGGTCCCCAGCACAGATGCTGGATTTGCGGCGTAGGGTATTGTCGGCGGTCGAGACGAGATCACTACCCCACTCTGGATCAGGACGGAATCCAATCTGACCGATTACATCGAGAATCGTGTCTCCCTTTTTGAGTACAACGGCATCATCCCCGTTGTAGAAATTTCCGTAGGTCTGGTCGCTGACGGCGAGAATGGTCGAACTAGCACTACTATGGGCAAAAACAAAAACGTCACTATCTGCAACGGTGCCAGTGAGCAAAATGGTTGCGCTGGCGGTGGAACTTCCATTGGAATAAAACTGGATGACATAGCCACCACTGCTCAAATCTATAGCGACACCGGTGCCGTTGTAGATTTCCAACGCTTTGTTGTTGGAACTACCCTCCACGTACTCGGAAATGAAGAGATCGCTTGTCGTTGCCGGGGCTGCGCTGCTGGGTTGTGCAGGCCACAGGACCATCCACAGCGCACTGCTAACGGCAAGCAAGAGATGGGCAATAGGTCGGAAGAAAACGACGGCAGATGGTTGTATTTCAGCGTTGAGGTACATGAGTCACCTTCTTAGTCTTTCCCCACCAGAGGCAGATAGAGCGGCAGCAACGGCGCGACCGGACGATCGAACAAGATCAGCTTGAGGGCCGGATCGCCGAAGAGCACAGAAGTATCGATGACGTCGTGCCAGGCAGGGCTGTTGGCGGCGAAATAATTGCGCCCCCGGTCCACTGCCGGCCCCAGCCGATCCACGCCTTCGACAAAGATGGCATGCAGGATGCCCTGATTCAAGACGCGTAGCGCGCTGCCCACGTGCAGTCCACTGGGGGCCAGGCTGGCCACAGAGCCTCGCTCCGGTGTCAGCAGCAGTGCTTCGGCCAGGGCGGGTCGATCCGCCAGGAGGTTGACAAAGTAGCCGCTCCAACAGGCGTAGTCGAAGGTGATGGGCCAGCTATCGTTGGCGGCCAGCGCAGGCAGATCGTTGATGTTAAACATACTGACCGATCCCCAGCGAAAGCGGGAGGCATGGCCAAACCACTGCACCAGAAAAGCCTTGGCGTCGAAGGCGGCACGGATGGAAGTGCGCATGGCGTCGCCGTCTGGCTGATCCGGGCCATAGTAGATGCGCTGGGATTCAATCGCTTCAGGTAGCTGGGCCGCCATCTCGTCGCTGACAGCGTGGAAATTGTAGGCTGGATCGTCGGCTGCATCCGCCACAAAGACCACCCGTTTGCGCCAGTCGGCAGTGGCCGGCGCTGCTTCGTAGGCCAGAATCTTCTGGACAACCGCCGTTACGTCATCCGGCGTCTGGGCTGGGATGCGCCCGATGTGCATATCGGGCAGGTAGTCGTCGGGGTCATTGATGCTTACATAGCGGTTGTCAGCGGCGGTCTCGCCCAGCCAGGGGTCTACAGCGATCAGATAGGGTGGGATAAAATTTCCCAGGGTCGTCCCACTGTAGCCCTTGAAATCGTAGTGTCCGTCCCCCACAAGCAGGACGTATTGGGGTGGCAGGCTGCCCTGGTTCCAGTTGTGATAGGCGTAGGCCAGAAAGGTACGGATGGCTTCCGGGTCTATGCGGCCATAGGCAAATTCATCGTAGATATCCTGGACATCGATTTTGGCGACAGCCAGCCCCTCCTGCTGCCGGTAGGCCAGCAGAGGATCGATGGCATCCCAGAAGCGGCGGTGGACGATGGCGATGTAGTCGGCTTGGTGGTCGGGGGTGGCCCAGGTCGAGGGCTGGTCCACGGCGATGGCGCGGGGCGTGCGCAGCGCATCCAAACTTGACAGTGCATAGGCCGCACCGGGGTGGTCAACGGGCAAAACCACTCGGTAGCCTTCTGCTGTGGGTTGAAGCGGGAGGCCGAGGAATCGTTGGGGTTCGTCGGGCTTGTCGATGGCATAGATCAGCAGGTCTGGCGAGATGAAGCCGTTGACGATCAGCCGGGCTGGCGCGGCGGGCAAAGAGGCAGCAGGCAAGAGCAGGCGATCTTCGTCAGCCACTGCCAGGGCCGGATACTCGACGATCATCCAATCGGGTGAAACCCAGAACGAATCTGCGCCGCTGATGGCACTGCGCGCAGCCAGCAGTGTTATCTGGTTGTGGGTTTGTAGGTGTGCGCCAGACAAGGAAGCAGTCACAGTATAGGCTGTGTTGCCCAACCACTCCGCAGCCGTGACGGTGGCGCTGTTCCACAACAGTTCAATTCCCTGGGCCGTGGTTGCGCCACTGGTCACGCCCCCATAGAACCGGGCTGTCAGCCGGGCCGCGCCGTCTGTGGTGATCGGTTGGGTCAACGTCACCAGGTAACTGCGGGTGGCGGTGGGCGTGGCGCTATTGACCAGAAGGGGCAGATCGAACCAGTGATCGGCGGTGCGTTCGAGCGAATAAGCCGAGCGGTACTCGACATTCGTCTCTACCCGGAGCGTGCGGGTGATACGGGTGGTCAGGAGCAGGTCGTCCTGGTTGGGTTGGGTATAAGCAGCGATTGCCCGGTGGTCAGGATTGTCGGTGACGCCTGGCTGCCAGGTCAGGAAACAGGTGTTGACGTCCTGATAGCGGTCTGTGTAGCTCTGCGCATAGAAAACCAGAAAATCGCCGGATGAGAAGAAGCCATCTGCATCTTCGTCGTGGAAGCCTAAGCTAACAGGCGCGCCGCCACAGGTCAACCCAAAGGCGCTGGCAAGCGTTGGCAGAGGCAAACCTGGGGCGGCCAGATCGGCGTGGGCAAGACGATATAAGCCGGGAGTATCGGTCTGGATGCGCAGACGCGCCTGCACATTTAGAGGCTGCTGATTGCCAGGGCTATCCGCTGGTATCTGGCGATCTGACCGGTGAAGTCCAGCAGCGTAGGCGATACTGCTCTGCCCACTCCAGAGCAGAAGCAGAAGCCAGGATGCAATCAAGCCGAGACGAACCGACGACAGCGCGGATGGGTGTGATGGAGGTTTCACATGCATCCACCACCATCCATTGAGCCGCCGCTACTACCGCTGAGGGGGCCGACCCAGCCCATAGGCATACCTTCTACACCGGTGATGCCCTCCTGGGCATGGACCACCAGGGAGCGCTCCAGAAGGATGGCTGGCGGCTCCCAGTGGGGCGGCGGTTGCATAGCCGGGGGAGAGAAATCGGGCAGGTTTTGGAGTGTATTCTCGTGCATGGGGCAGACTCCTCGCAAGGGAAGGCTAAGAGACGCTTTGCCCAGAGGGGCTAAAACGTCAGGTCGATGGGATGGACGTGAAGCGAGCGGGGGCTTGCGACCGCGTCGGATGCTAAATTCAGTTTGGCCAGGTGTGGTGTGGTCGGGATGGTGCGATCTGAATGGAGATGGGCAAAGCGGGCCTGGGCCTGATGGCAGGCCAGGGTATCCGGGGCCAACCAGTCGCCACTCTCTTTGAAGGCCAGCCCGGCGCAGCGTCCTTCGCAGTATTCGATCAACTCGCACGTGGCGCATGTATGCAGATGGGGCCGCGTGTGAGAAAGGCGCAATTGTTGTAAGTGGGGACTATTCTGCCAGATTTCGGCAAAAGTCTGCTGGCGCAGATCGCCCAAGGGGATGCGCAATTCGATGCAGGGATAAACGATACCATCGGGGCTGATCAGGCACGATCCCATTCCCACCTGGCAGGTGCGTTCGGTTGGGCTACTCCCCTGACCGCAACTGCTCAAGTTCATTGCGTTGAGACGGGTCATCGCTTCCCGGCCAAGCTGGTGTTGAGCGGCTTTGGGCGTACCCTGGTCGTCGGGGGAGATTTTGACGAACTGCTCGTGGGGCAGACCCAATGAGCGGGCTAGGGAGACCAGAGACTCGCTTTCAGCCAGATTGATCTCCATCAGCAGGCTGTTGAGTTTGACCGGAACGTCTCTTTCCACGAGAAGCGATATGCCGCGCAGTGCTCGCTCCAGGGAATGGCGTCGTTGGGTGATACGGTCAGCCGTTCCCGATGTCGCTGCTAATAGACTGACATCAACTTGTAGGGGTTCCAGCGCGGCCAGGCGATCGGCGGTGTCTGGTGTGAGCAGCGTGGCGTTTGTCTTGATGTTTAGGGCGAAACCAGTCTGGCGGGCGTAGGTTGCCAGGGGGAAGAAGTGGGGGGAAGTCAGTACTTCGCCGCCGGTCAATGTCAGGCGCAGGGCACCGGCGACCGCCAACTGATCCAAGACGGAGCAGCCTTCGGCCAGAGCGAGTTCTGGTCGGGTGACAGGCGCGTTGTAACACATGACGCAATCGAGGTTGCAGTGGTGGGTGAGTTCCCAAATCACGTGATAGGGGACATATTCCTGGTGTAATCGCTTCAGAAGGCGAGTGTAGTGATCGTCCATGAATAGTGTGTATGATTGATGAGTTTAACGAGCGACAGGTTGGTCAAGCCAAGAGACACATCGGGGGATCGACGCGCTGGTCTCAGTCAGACAGGTTACGCGCTCATCTGTCGTCGCTTGGGGCGACAGATTGATCAAGCCAACGAATCAACTGCCTTTGATGCAGCTCATCCAAAAAGCAGGTAATGGCACTCTCGGCTTCGGCTTCGGCAAGAGCATAGAGAGTGACCAAATAAGCGTTCAACTCATCCACTGCCCGCGAGCCATCACAGAGATGCCAGATAAAGGAGCCAATAGGGTTCAACATGCGCACGGTGTTGGTGTTCGTGGAGATCAACACTGCATCGCTGCCAAAAATGCGATACGCAACCGACGCTTCTCGCTGCGGATAACAAAACAAATTGGACATCGGAATCAACCTAAACGTGGAAAGAGTACATCACTAATAGTACGAGAGTACTAATGATGCTTATTGAATAATAAGTTTCATCATTTGTATCTACGTAATTATGCGTAGATATTGTAATTCATATGTCGTTTTTTGCAAAGTCAGCAGTAGACATACAGTCTATTAAATTACAGCAAGATGAGTTTTGTATGTTTTGAAAGTTTGCCGTCCTGTTCTGAAAATAACCCTCAAACGACGGTGAGGGGTTCGAGTTTGGCTGTGTAACCGAGTTTATTGAGTTGTTTGAGCAGCCAATCGGTTTTGACACCCTTGCTACGCTGGTCAAAGTAGTCAGCGCCTAGGTCTTGGTAAGGCTGACGTTTGGAAAGCATATGATAGAAAGAGACCAACATCGAGTGAGCGACAGCCACAATGGCACGCTTCTTGCCGCGGCGGGCAGCCAGCCGATGATAGAGAGCGGAGAAATAGCTGTCTTTGACGCGGACGGCAGCCCAGGCGCATTGGACCATAACCTTGCGCAACTGGCGGTTGCCGTCAGAAATACGGGCGTGGAAGCGTTTGCCCCCACTCTGACGATTGCCCGGAGCCAGGCCGCCCCAGGCCGAAAGATGGTTGGCGCTGGGAAACTGGCGCATGTCTATTCCCATTTCGGCCAAGACTTGGGAGGCCGCCTTTTGATCCACACCTGGGGACGAGTCGAGAATGTCAGCCGCAGCTTGCCAGGTGAGAGGAGCGACGAGTGGCGTATCTGTGACTTCGCCTTCGTGGTCAGGGAGAGGTGGAGAAGGCGGGGGCAACTCGGGCATCTCCTGCATCTGTTTGCCTATCTGCTCGCTGACTGCCTCAATCTGCTCATCCAGAAAGTCGATGTGAGCCAGATGTTGGGCCAGCAGAAAACGATGATGCTCATCCACCACACCGGTCAGCGCTTGTTGCAAGAGCGGAATCTTGTTGCGCAGACGCCCTTTGGCCAACTCGGCCATCGTGGCCGCATCCGCCGTGCCATCCACCAGCGCCTCCAACATACGCCGCCCCGACACCCCCAGCACATCGGTCGCCACGCTGGCCAGTTTAATGTTGGCATTCTCCAACACCTTCTGCACCCGGTTGATGACCCGCGCCCGTTCTTCCACCAGTGTCACCCGATAGCGGGTCAGGTCACGCAAGTCCCGTTGCGGTTTGTCCGGGATGAAGCTGGCTTTCAGCAGGCCATGCACCAACAACTCAGCCAACCACTCGGCATCCTTCACATCGGTCTTGCGTCCAGGCACATGTTTGACATGCTGGGCGTTGACCAGCAGCACTTCCACACAGCCTTCCAGCAAGTTGTAGACTGGTTTCCAGTACTCGCCCGTGCTTTCCAGCGCCACATGCGTCACACCGCCTGCCAGCAGCCAGTCCACCAACTGCAACAGGTCACACGTCATCGTCCCAAAGGTGCGTACTTCCTGATGCCATTCGCCTTGCTCATCAATCTGCACCCGACACGCTACCACTGTCTTCTTGTGTACGTCCAACCCCGCACACTTCTTGTAAACCTGGCGCATTCTTGCTCTCCTTCCAACTCTTCTTTCTTCTTTCTTTTGCGCCTGGCTAGACCCCCAAACAAAAAGATTCTGTTCTGCGTGCTCGTGGCAACAATTGCGGGTACCTTCGGAGGTCCAGGTCAAACTGATGTTCAGACTCGCAGTACCAACGACGTAACGACCTTAAGCCAGTCTCGTCTTGCGACGAGTCTTATCAGTATACACCACCTTCACTTCCTTATTTTCATTGATTATGGGTGTTCCCCCTCATGTACAACTGATAAAATCTGCGCAGATCTGTTGTTTATGCGCAAATCTGCGTCCGCTTTTCATCGGTATCGGTGTCAGCCGGTCGTGTTGCCTGTTGTGAAAATGAGGTGATACGTTTCAATAAGTAAAACCAGTTAAGTTTTTAGAAATAAGAAACGGTCATCCGAAAGCAAATTGATTTGATTGTGAAGACAGTTTGTGGCCGAAGCAAGCAGGTCCAAGACGGAAGCGAAAAGCTTGTTGGCACAGGCCCATTGTTTGAGGAAACCCCAGAAGCGCTCAATCGGGTTGAGGTCTGAGCAATAGGGGGACAACCAGCAGACCAGGATGCCTTGTTCCTCGCAGAGAGCAAGAGCGGCTTCGGCCCCGGCACTGTGGTGACAGGAAGCATTGTCCAGGACAAGAACAACCGGGAGGTCTGTATTGACTGAGGCCATGAAATGTTCCAGGAAGTGGATAAAGGAGTCGGTGTTCTGTTTGTCCGCCTCAGTCCAGATGGTCTGATCCGTGTGCCAGTTGTAAGCGCCAAAAATGTGATGGAGCTTTTGCTGGCCCGGAGCAGGAATGCGAAGCTGATGCCCCCGTTTCATCCAACATTTGCGCAAGATAGGATGGAGGCTCAGGGTAGTTTCGTCCATAAAGAATAGCTCGATCTCGTCGTTTTGGGCTTTTTTTTGAGATCGGCGATGATTTCTTCTGCCCGATCTCGCGCTTCCCGGTCTTGCAGAGGCTTGAGATCGTGCTTGGGTCGTCTATATACATAGTTATTCTGGCGCAGAACAGCCCGAAATGTCTCGTCGCTCATCTGGATCTCCGTGATTTTGGTCAGATGAGCGCGCAGCCGGTCGATTGTCCAGATGGTAAAGCCGTAACCCAATGTGGCCGGGTCCGTTTCCAACACCTCGGCTAGTTTCACCGTATAGTTCTCGTCGGCCAGCGTTGGGCGACCGGACCGGGGCGCATCGCTTAGCCCGGCCAGGCCGTTTTCCCGCCACCGCTCGTGCCAATTGTAGATGGTTCCTGTCGCCACATTGAGCAGTTCTGCCGCTTCTTCTGGCTTCTTGCCTAAGTGTAACAGGCGGATCCCTGTGGCTCTCTGTCGCACCCGCGGCTCCGGTGCGCTTTTGATCGCCTGTTCGATTTGCTTCAATTCGGTTTCATTCAGTTGATAATTCAGTTGTTTTGGCATTCCTTCAGCATGCCATCACCTACACAAAATCCAAAAACTTTCTTGACTCTACTTATACCCAGACTTCGGGTAGTTATTCTCCCGACTGTTCATAGTAATCGGATGGGTGAAAAAAGTCGTTACTCAGTCAAATACGCCTTCACTGCGCAAAAAGGACCAAAGTTCATTTGTCGGGCGAAAAGTGAGCCTATACACAGGCACGACGGCCAGCATAGCCTCAACCACAGATAGCCAAGGATTCATACTTTCAGCCCGGTCCGCGGCAATCTTCTCGGTGAGGAGTAATGCAATTATCGATTCCGTCGCTGACATTTGTTCCAGGTGAAAGTCTAGCCCATGCTGTAATCCGTACAAAGCACGCAAGGGGGCCTGTTGTTGGGTCCGTTGAATGAGATGTTCTGGTGTGCTATGGCCCCAAAAGGGGGTGGAATGAAGTTGTGCCAGTGAATGTTTGAAGGAGAGGACTACACTTTCGTCGCTGAAAAGCTCACCCCAGCCTGCGGCTAAGGTGGCGATTGTTGTCTTGCCCGCCCCAGACGGACCAAAAAAAACGTGACCCTGCCCCATTATGGTCACACCTACGCCGTGGAGCAGAAAGGCATTTCGGCTGGACGGCAACACATGCATCAAGACATAGGCCAGCACCCGATCTACTGCGGAGGCTGCATTCTCCATGGCAGGGGCGGCAATGACCGCGTGTCTGTGCTGAAAATCAACGTGGCCCTGATAAGAGAGCAGGCGAAAAGAGGTTGTCTCGCCCCGATTCTGCACCCATCCGTGTTTAACAAGTGACAATGTCGGATCGCACTGAACATCTACGTGCCAGACGATAGGATCATCGGTCAAGAAAGCTGCGTACTGTTGCCGGATCAGCCCATGCCACTCTATCGAAGGGAATTCGATGTGAAAGACAATGCCGGCAATACCAACGGATAATCCGCTCACGATCTTCTCCTTTGAATCAAACGGCGCACACGACGCTTGGCCGCCAGAATGTAGGCACGAATGATCCAGCGCCAACGCCAGTAAGGATGATCATCCAACGACCAGATCACGCGATCACCATGCGTAGCTGAACAAACCTGTCCAATGATGTGATCGGGTGGTAGAATTGGGTCTGGAAGGGCACAATTGTCGCCCTGGGTAATCATCCGCTGTCTATGATTAACAATCAAGCGGTGGGCAACCAACTGGTCCGCCCATACAAAGACGAGTACGTCACCTGCCGCCGGTTCACCTGTTAGCGGTTTTACAATAAGAAGCGAACCCGAAGGAAGCGTTGGATGCATGCTTTCCCCCACTAGGAGATGCTGTAGCCCTCCCTTCTGATCGAGCAGATCAACCAGCAGCGTTTCTAATGCCAGGGGCGGAATGTTGGCTGGTATCTGTTCCGTTCTTTTCAGTCCATCAGACGGGTGAACCACCATTGTGATCACTACTTCCCCTCCAACGCCTTCGACAGATACGGCTCTTTGCTGATGAGCTGTGCGGTCATCCCCCCGTCGGCGAAGATGTTGGCTCCCGTGATGGAACTGCTGCGGGGACTGAGCAGGAAGGCGGCCAGTTCGCCGATCTCCTCGGTCTCGATCACCCGCCCGATGGGAATATTGGACTTCCAATAGGCCAGACATTCTTCGGCGCTGGGCGCGGCGTCCTGGATGTCCTGCCAGATTTGGGTATTGAGCAGTCCCGGCGAGATGGCGTTGACCCGAATGCCCAACGGTGCCAACTCCACTGCCAGACTCTTGCCCATGGCTACGACGCCCCCTTTGGCTGCGTCGTAGGGGCCAGCACCGGGCAGCGCGGCCTGGGAGTGAACGCTGGAGATGTTGACGATACTTCCGCCGGGTTGGGACTGAGCGAGCATCTGGCGGCAGACCTTCTGGCTGAGGAAGAAAACCGCCCGCAGGTCCACCCGAATGATGCGCTCCCATTCGGCTTCTGTCGTGTCCAAAAAGGGCTTGGCGAAGTTGATGCCCGCATTGTTGACCAGCCCGTCGATGCGCCCGAAGTGGGCCACAGCCTGCTCCACCAGACGAGCCTGGGCGTCGTCATCCCCCACATCACAGGCCACCCCCAATCCCAATGCCGGGCAGGGTAGACTTTCGGCCAGGGCCTGGGCCGCATCGCCCCGAATGTCGGCTACCAAAACGTTGGCCCCTTCCCGGCTACAGACCCGGGCAATCCCCGCGCCCAGCCCGCCGCCCGCACCGGTCACAATCACAACTTTGTCTGTCAGCAACATTTGGATTCCTCCCTCATAAAAGGACACGGATTTTCACGGATAGAATGGATGTCCACAGATTTTTGCCTTTTGCTCCCCTTGCGGGGATGTGGTATGTTGGGCGTAAGAAGAAGTTCGACTTTTCGGAAAAGTCGAACTTCTGACGACCCGTATTGACTCGGACAGGAGGCCGGGATGCGTCAAATTCCACCGATTGCAGCGTTCGTTCTTTGTGTCATCTGCCTCTTTGGGTTGACCGGGCTATTGGCCCACGCCCAATCCGCCCAGCCAGACGTCGTCATCAGCCAGGTCTATGGCGGCGGGGGCAACAGCGGCGCGGAATACACCCACGACTTCATCGAACTCTTCAACCGCAGTAGCCAGACGGTCACACTGGCGGGCTGGACAGTCCAATATGCCTCGGCCAGCGGCGCGAACTGGCAGAAGAGCGAATTGACCGGCACGATCCCGCCCGGCGGCTACTATCTGATCCAGCAGGCCCAGGGCAACGGCGGCAGCCGACCCCTGCCCACACCCGACGCCATCGGCGCAATTCCCATGAGTGCCAGCAGTGGCAAAGTTGTGCTGCTCAGCCAAGAAGAATTGCTGGCCCGGGGCACATCCTGTCCAGAGGGAGCGACGGTTGTGGATCTGATCGGTTTTGGCGGCGCAGATTGCTTCGCTGGCACATCCCCTGGGCCGGAGTTGGACAACCGCCACGCGGCCCTGCGCCTGGGCGACGGCTGTGAAAAGAGTGGGGACAACGGCAGAGACTTTGCAGTGACGGATCCATCGCCCCGCAACAGCTCCAGCAACCCGCACAATTGCAGCCCGGCGGCGAATGATCCGTTGCCTGTGACAGCCACTCTCTCCCTGCGCCAGGCCATCACAGACAGAATTTCGCCTCCCTCCACCTCAGCCATGAGAGCGACAAGAGTGATCTCTGAGGCGTCGCCCGTGCTGACGGGGACAATCCCCCTGCGCATCAGCCAGATTTACGGCGGCGGCGGCAATGCGGGTGCGACATTCACCCACGACTTTATCGAACTCGTCAATCTGGGCAGCGCGGCGGTGGATGTGGACGGCTGGTCTGTCCAATATGCTTCGGCCACAGGCAAGACGTGGCTGGTCACACCCCTGAACGGGACGATTGGGGCCGGCGGATCCTACCTGATCCAACAGGCCCAGGGCGCTGGCGGAACGCTGCCATTGCCTGGGCCAGATGCAGTGGGAGAGACGGCGATGAGCGCCAGCAGTGGCAAAGTGGCACTGGTGCGGGGCATCGAGCCGCTTACTGCCTCGTGTCCTGACACAGAAGCCATTATCGATTTTGTCGGCTATGGCAACGCCACTTGCTATGAAGGCAGCGGCCCAGCCTCCCGCCCCAGCAATACACTTGGCCTCCTGCGGCTCGGTGAGGGCAGCCAGGACACCGACGACAACCGCGCCGATTTCCTCACGGCCCCGCCATTACCCATCGATAAAAGAATTAACCGTAGGTCGGACTGACAGTCCGACCTACACATCACTCCTGAAATATCTTGCGATTGACCCCTTCCACCTCTAACTCCAGCACCGGCGCGCCGTCCTGTTCCACCCACACCCCACAGGCACCGCCGGCTTCGCTCTCGCCCAGGCCGATCTCCGAGCCGTCCATGCGCAACACGGGCTTGTACCAGTGGTAGACCTTCTCGGCCTCGCCCACAATGTAGTGGCCGATGAGGGCGCGGCGGAAACGATTCCCGCTGCGGTTGGGCAGGCTGCCGTGGACGATTTGGCCGTTAAAAAAGAGCACATCCCCGGCTTTCATCAGCACGGGCACGGCCTCTACGCCGTCGGGCAGGGGCACTGTCACATCGGTAAAACTCTGGGTTGTGTCGGCGGCGACGGTGCAGAGCAGGGGCCAGGTGTGGCTGCCGGGGACTGCCTGCAAGCAGCCGTTCTCCTCGTCGCAATCGTCCACGGCCATCCACGCCGCCATGCAGGTCCCCGGCTGTACCCGCAGATAGTACTGGTCCTGGTGCAGGGCTTGCCCCCGTGCGCCTGCCGGTTTGAAGTAGAACATTGTCTGTACGGCGTAGGGTTCTGTGCCCAGCAGTGCTGTCATCGCCCGGTTGAGGCGGGAATCGATCAGCCATTCCAGGCTGGCCCCATCTCGACGGTGGGGCATCATCAGTCGGGGATAGGTTTTGAGCGGGTCGTCTGCACCGATCTCCGTATCGTTGAGAGAGACGGCCAGTTCTGGGTGCTCGGTCCGGCGCATTGACTCAAAATGTGTGCGATAGAATTCAATCTCTTCGGCAGAAAAGAGGCCGGATACCACCAGAAAGCCATCCCGGTTATACTGTTCGATCTGTTCCTGAGCAATCATTGCCGATTCCTTTTGGGTGTCATTCGCATAGGTCTGTTATGGAAAACCCGCTGAAGGCGGGTTATGGAACTTATGAATTCAGAGTATTTCAACCCACTTCCTATCGCAGGCGACGGCTTTCAACCATCACTGAGTCCGCTCTACGGGAGATACCATCTGTTCATATCCTCTCCCAAAAGCGCCACCAGACCCGCTGTCGCCACATGCCCCGGCGACGACGCTGGGCTTCTTCCTGCAATTTGACCATTTCCGCCCCCCGCTGCACATCCGGTGCGTACAGGCGTACACGGGTTAGCCCCGCGGCGACAAGCGCGCCGTTGACCCAGCGATCCCCCACATAGACGTGACGCAGCAGCCGTCCGTAGCGGTCTGTCTCCGAGACCTCCCGTTCCAGCCGCACCCGCTTGCCCTGCACCAGCCGGATGTTGGCGGCTTTGGCTGCCTCGGCCCAGGGACCGTCGCTGCCCAGCTCTGTTGCGTCCACGCCGATGTAACGCACTTCCCGCCCGTCGGTCAAGCGCACAGAATCGCCGTCGATGACGTGCTGGACCGTGGCTTCTTCGCCATTTTGTGATTCGGCGCGAAACCAGTCGGCCAACCATTTGATCACCTGCATGGGCGATTACTCCGCTGGTGTGGTGAACAGTGAACAGTAATCAGTTACCAGTCGGATCGTTCGATGCCACTGATTACTGACTACTGTTCACTGTTCACTGTTCACTGATTACCTTCTAATCGCTCCCCGTCGTCGCCACCACCGGGCGCACCCGCTGGCGCACGACCAATCCCGTGCGGGAGACCGAGGGCAGGGGCAGGGCAAAAAGGGCCGTGACGATGGGAATGATGGAGAGCAGAAGCATCGCTGTGTAGAGGCCAAGCTGTTGGGGTTCAGCCAGCCAGCCAGTCAGATTCAACCCCAGCCCACCCATGGCAAAGACAAAGCCCAGGGCCACACCGGAGCCGACGCCCGCATTCTTGGGGAAGAGACTCTGGGCCAACACCAACATAGGGGGCCAGGCCGCACCGGTGGCAAAGCCCAGGAAGGGTGCCACGACGTAGGCCCGCCAATCCCCCAGCAGAAACATCGACAGCATCAGGGGCGCGGAAATCAGCATCGCCCCCACCATCACCCGCACCCCGCCGATCCGATCGGCGAGGATGCCACCGGCCAGTGAGCCGAAGGCGACGGTCAGCAGCATCAGGGACGAGAGGGCGCTGGCATTGGTTTTGGAGAAGTTTGAGATCTCTACGAAGAATTGGGGCAGGAAAGCCGAGAAAGATTCCTGGGACCAGGCCCGCAGAGACATAACCAGAATCAGGGAGACAATCACCGCGGTGGAGAAGAGGGGATTGAGCTCGATCTTCCAGTTGGCAGCCTTCTTCTCCGCGCCGGCGTCTTTGCGTTGGGCTTGACCGGTTAAGGCGTAAAGAAAAGGTACAATCAGCAGGGCAATCCCCGCCAACAAAGCCGTGCCCGTCGGACCTGCACGTCCCATCACCAGCGCGGCCAGAATAGGCCCGACGGCAAAACCCATATTACCGCCCAACATAAAGAGGGCCACGCCCGCGGTTTTGTTGGCTGGACCCGCAGCCACATTGGCTCCGGACGCACCCTGGGGATGGAAGGCGGCAGATCCCAACCCGGCCAGTCCGCCCATCACCAGCGCACCAGAGAGTGTGGGCATAAAGCCGACCGCGCCCTGAAAGAGTGCCATCCAGAGCACGCCGCCCACGGCAAACCAGCGCCCGCCGTAGCGGTCACTCAGATAGCCGAAGAAGGGCTGGGTAAGGGAAGCCGAGAGTTTGTAGACGGCCAAGAGCAGACCGATCTGAGCCAGGCTGAGTTGCAGAGAATCTTTCAGATAGAGACCGACGATAATCGGCATAGCCCCGGCCAGCATATCCACGCAAAAATGGCCGAGGACCAGGCTCCACAGAGTGACATTCTTCCAGACGGAATTCATAGGGTATACACTTTCTGGGAAAGGAGAAGTGGCAGACAAATAGAAAGTATAGCACAGGCAGAGCAAGTGGCAAGCCGACAAAGAAGCCCAAATTATCTCCACCCATCTATTGTCGAATCCCTCTTTCGGTGTATACTGAGTGGGTAGAGAAAAGCGACGGAGCGCCCGAGGGGGCTGCTCCGTTTTCTGTGTCAACATCCCTACCATACAGCCACCGAGCGTTGATCTCATCGCATAGAAAGCAGACCATTCATGTCCACCGGCAAGGCTGACCCCTCCCAACGGATTGCCACAATTTCCCAAACCCTGACCCGGCGTGCCCAGGATGTGCGCAGACGTCTGTCATTGGTCCAGGTCTGGAAAGCTGCCTATGGCATGGACCTGCCCCAGCGCAATGTCCGTTATCTGGAAGTCGAGATATTCTGGGCAGCCTTCCTGTCGGCGGCGGCCACCTTCAACGCGGCCTTTGCTCTGCGTCTGGGCGCGTCGAATGCCGAAATCGGGCTGCTCTCCTCTATGCCCGCGCTGATGGCCCTGATCGTGACGATTCCTTCAGGCCACTTTCTCAGCCACCGGCCCCAGGTGGTGCCCTGGCTGGTTCGCAGTCTGCTGCTGCACAGGCTGGGATTTCTGCTCGTTGTATTGGTTCCCTGGCTGCCCTTTGCGGCCAAAGGCACTCTGTTGGTCTGGCTGTTGGTGCTCTTTACAATCCCCGCCCATTTCTTCGGCGTGGGCTGGAATTCTATGCTGGCCGATGCTATCCCGGAGGTGGAGCGCACAAAAGTCTTTGCCATCCGCAACGGGGTGTCGGCTATTGCCCTCACCGGCGGCATCTATTTCTCTGGCCTGTGGCTGGAATACGGCGTCTTTCCGTGGAACTATCAGATACTTTACGCCGCCGGGTTCGTCACCTCCCTGTTGAGCATCTTTTACATCCGCAAACTGCAAATTCCTGATCAGTTGGCAACACGGACAGAGACACCGCCCCCAGCCTTTGTCCAGCGCCGTCATTCGGCCAGGGAAATTGTGGATCGCTGGATCAGCACAGCCGATAAGTTTCGCGGCCACAGGGATTTCATGCGGATTGTGGTCAATACACTTCTGCACGGCATCGGGCTGTGGATGGTGGGGCCGCTTTATGTGATCTACTTTGTGCGGGGATTGGGGGCCAGCGAAGGCTGGTTGGGGCTGCATGGAATGCTGGGGAATCTGACGCCTGTACTCGGCTATTATCTCTGGCAACGGGCCATCGAACGCTGGGGCGAAAACCCCGTCCTTAAGTGGACGATTGTGCTGGTGGGTCTCTATCCAATGCTGGTTGGCTTTTCGCCCTCTCTGACGATTATCCTCATTTGGACGGCTCTCAACGGTCTACTCGTGCCAGCCATCGGGCTGAGTCACATTTTTATGCTGCTGAAGGTCTGCCCGGACAGGGAGCGGCCTCTTTTTATGGGAGTCTACACAACGATTATGAATATGGGGGCCTCGGTTATGCCTCTCGTGGGGGTGGCGGCCGCCGATCACTTCGGTATCGTCCCGGTTCTGGTCGTCGGGGGCGTTCTGACGACGATTGGCTCCGCCTCCTTCCTCTGGAATCCCCTGCAAACCGAAGATAGCCAGATAGCCCGACGGCAAAATGTGCGTGTAGAGGCGGGCGTATGAACGAACTCCAGGGGTGTCACATCCGCAAGGACTGATACAGGTTGAGCACTTCCCGGGCGTTGGTATGGGCAGCGTAGGCGTGGCTGTGTTCCTGGGCGGCTTTGCCCATGCGCGCGCGCAGCTCCGCGTCCTTGGCCAGGCGCAGCACCCGCAGGCCAAAGCTGAGATCGCTGTCCCCGGCCACAAAGCCCGTCTTGCCATCCACAATCATATCCGTCACGCCGGGGGAATCGATGCCGATTGCGGGCAGACCCGCGGCCGCAGCTTCGATAAATGTCAGCGGGTGGACTTCGGAGACGCTGGCTGAGACGAAAAAGTCGGCCAGTGCCAGATAGCCGGGAATTTTGTCATAGGACGTCATGTCCGTAAAAGTGACCCGGCTGCTGATCCCCAACTCTTGCGCCAGTTTGTGGCAATCAGTGAGCGCAGGTCCACCGCCGACCAGCAGCAGATGCAGCCGGGGTACCTCCTGAGTCAGGATGGCGAAGTTGCGCAGAAGCCGATCCACACTCTTTTCCCAGCTCATCCGACCCACATAGACACCGACAATTGCATCCGCGGGTATCCCCAGCTCCTGCCGGCTGATGTGGACTTTGGCCTGGTGGAAATCATCCAATTCCACTCCATTGGGAATCACAACCACCTGTCCCTGCACGCCCCACTCGTCCCGCATGAGATCGGCAATGCCCTGGCTGGGTGCGATAAAGGCGCTACAGCGCTGGCTGAACAGGGAAAAGAAGGCTTGCAGCGCGCTGTCAGAGAGCGCGTCAGGAATAAGAGGAAGGTATTGCTGAACGTAGAGATCGTAGCGGGTGTGGTTGGTGAAAACCAGGGGCAGGTCATATTTGCGGGCTGCATTCAGGCCAAAGCTGCCGCTGAGAAAGGGGTGGTGGACGTGGATAATGTCGGCCTGTTTGAGGATGTTGCGCGCCCGCTGGTCCAGGATTACGCTCAGGTGATACCCCGTGTCCGCAATGGGTATGCCCGGCAGACGAATGATGTTTGCTTCCTCGTCAACGATATCCGGTTGGCCGGGGACAAAGAGCCAGACCTGCTCGCCCCATTGCTCGAAGTAACGTTTGAGCAGGGCCACGTGATTGACAACGCCGTTGACCGCTGGTTTGTAGATATCGCTAAAGAGAGCAATACGCATAGCATTGGACTCCGACAGTGTGCAAGTGTTTGCCATCTATGGCAGAGTTTTAGCGATAGGAAGCCAATCAGCACCCACCAATAGCTCCCTGACGGCTTCCTATGGGTTGGCGCTGCCGCTGATAATTGCTTGTTCCGCAGACTGGTTTGGGTCCGGCAGCACATCCAATGGCAGACCGCTGGGGACACTTTCGGGTATGAGCCAGGCCAGATCAGCCGCAGCCGGATCGGTGAGGGCAGCCAAAAATGCTGTCAGATCGGCGATGTCGTCCGCGGCCAGGGGCAGTCCGGCGGCCAGTTCAGGCGCAACGGTCGTCCATTGGGCGTCAGGTTGAAAAGGGCGCAGGGTGCTGGTGAGAGCCGGCGGGATGTCGTTGGCGCTGGGATCGAAGGTAGCCGCGCTGTTCCAGATGTGGGCGTGATGGCGGATGGCGGCTTCCAGGGTGGGCGCGACGCCGCTGTGAAAATAGGGCGCGGTCAACGTCACATTGCGCAGGCCGGGGGTGCGAAAGGTGTAACGATCCTGGCTGTCGAAGGGGAAGGAGGAGCGTCCCCAATCGTCCCGGCGGTTTTTGCCCTGGCCTTTGCCTGGGCCAAGTTGGGGGACAAGCAGATTGTGGAAATCGTTGTCGGTGAACAGATCACCCGAATGACATTGGGCACAGTTCACAGCCTCTTTGGCCGCGCCGAAAAAGAGCAGCGCACCCGCTTTCTGTTGCGGGCTGAGCGCGGATCGCTCCCCGGCCAGGTAGCGATCCCAGGGCGCGTCGGTGAAGATCAGGCGACGCTCGAAGGCCGCAATCGCCGCGGCAATGCGCTCCGGAGTGGCGGCTGGGCTGCCGCTGGCTGCACCGAAAAGATCCGCGAATTGGCGCTGATAGGCGGGAATTGCCTCGACCCGGGCGGCCAGAGTCTTGCGGATAAAACTGGGGGAGAGACCGCCCAGGGTGACGCCGGCCATCTCCCGTTCGCTGGTGACGGGGAAAAAGGCCTGGGCCGTCAGGGCATCACTCAGGCCCAACTTATTCACTTCCGCATCCAAGGTTCGTACAGTCGTGTTGGCATAGGCATCCACCCGGCCATCCCAGAACTGGCGGGGCAACAGTGCGCTGTTGAGAATTGTCGGCGAATTGCGGGGCACAAATTTATTGACGAAGGGATTGTCCAGCCGGGTGACACCGCTGACGGCATCGGTCTGGCCCAGGAGACGGCGGGCATCGCTGGCCTCGCTCCCCAATTCCACTTGCGCCACGAAATCCCGTTGGGGGCCGAGGGCTGTACCGCCTGTGCCAATCGGCAATACCCGGCCATCAGCCAGGGCAAAGAGCGGGTGATGACAGGTGGCGCAGGAGATGTTGCGGTCGCCGGAGAGGACGGGATCGAAGAAAAGCTGTTGGCCGAGATGGGCCAGGGGAGTGTCGCCTTCGCGCACATCCTGACCCGGAAAAGGTGTCAACGCGTACAGGGCCACGACAGCGGCAAGGGCAGCGTCCACATCGTCAAAGCCCTGAGCGGCAACCGGCGCGGGCATAGGGCGCAGGGGTACTCTCTCTTGGATGCTGACAGGGACGGAATTGCTCAGCGGCACGACCTGGGGCAGATTGCCGGGTGCGCAGGCAGCCAGGAGAAGAAAGGAGAAAAGAGCAGTCAGGAAGATGCGCATAGGTAGGATACAGATAGGAAGATGGTTGGTTTAGGTGTGACGCCAGACGCTTTCAGGTGCGAAAAGCGTTTCCCCAATATATCACAGATTTGTGAAATGAAACGAGGCCCGACATACGTGTGCCGAGCCTCGTTTTCCAGAATTTCTATCCCAGTCGGACTGGCAGTCCGACCTACACAGCTTAACCTTCAATGGCCTTCAGAGCGGCCACGACCGGCGCGGCTTCTTCTTCCAGAATCTTCTGCACGTCGCCAAAGGCTACGGCCACCTCTTCTGACTGCACGGTGATACGCTCCAGCCCCTTGCCGATGATCTGGTCGCCGTTGGGCACGAAGACCCGGGCGCTGTCCTGGGGCCGGGTCAGGGCCAACTGCTCCACAGCCGTCTTGAATTGGGGGAACTCGTCGAAGTAGGCGGTCATCGTCGGGTTCTCCAGCGCGCTCTTGCGCACAGGCATATAGCCCGTGTTCTGCGCCCAGAAGATCGTATTTTCTACATTGGAGACAAAGGCGATATATTCCATCGCGCCGGCCTGCTTTTCGGCGGGCGTGGTGGAGAGAACTGCCAGGCCAGCGCCGCCTGTGCAGCAGCCAAAAGCGTCCTTCTTGGGCAACATGGCTGTGCCAAACTCAAAAGTGGCGTTGGCTTTGATGCCGCCCATGGAACCGGTGGACATCATCGCGGCGGCGGTGAGGCCGTTGATGAAATCTGTGGGCATGTCTTTGGTCGGGCGCGCCCAGCCAAAATCGTGTACAGTGTCGCGATAGAACTGACCTGCAGCCAGGGTCTTTTCGTCGGTCATGTGCATCGTAAAGTCCGGGTCGCTGTAGCTGCCGCCGAACTGCCAGGCCACGCCCTGGAAGAGCCAGGCGATATAGCTGGCCCCGTCCGGATGGACAAAGGCGGGGACTTTCATCTCGCTGCCATCCATTTCGACCAGTTTCGGCGCCCACTCCATAAACTCGTCCCAGGTTTCGGGTCCCCGGTCGGGCAGGCCAGCCGTGGCCCACTTCTCTTTGTTGTAATAGAAGAGAGGTGTGCTGCGGGCGAAGGGCACCCAGAAGTGCTTGCCCTGGCGCACGCCTTCGTTGATCAGCGAATCCTGATAGTCGGCGGTGTCTACCTCGGCGGCGGCCAACAGATCGTCCAAGGGCAGCAGTGCGTTGTTCAGATAGAACTTGAACCACCAGACATCGCTGAGCAGGGAGACGTCCGGCGCGGTGCTGGCTTGCAGGGCTGCGGTGACCTTTTGGGCAGTCTCTTCGTAGTTGCCTTGGAACTGATAGTCCAGCACCACATCGCTCTGGCTTTCGTTGAAACGCTTGACCAGTTCGGTTTCGGCCTCGCCATTCTTGCCTGTAAAACTGCTCCACAGCGTGACGGTTACTGGCTCCATGGCGGGGGCAGGTGCGGCGGCAGCGGCGGCGCTCTCGCCACCAGCGGCTGGTGCCGCGGCCGGGGCTGCCGGGGCGGCGCAGGCGGCCAAAGCCATCATACTGGCGGTAGCGCCCATACCCATCAAAAACTTGCGTCGGCTAATTCGTTTGTCCATCATTTGATACGCTCTCCTTGGAGAAATGGCGGGCAATACCCAGCGGACGGTCGGGTTTGCCACGGCAAAAGAAAAACGGCTTACCCTTTGACAGCCCCAGCCGCGATACCGTCTACAATGTAGCGCTGGGCGTACAGAAAGACGAGGGCCACAGGCAGAACGACAAAGAGCGTGCCGGACATCACAACACCCCAATTGATTGTGCCCTCCTCCACTCGCAACCAGTAGATGCCGATGGGCAACACCCGCATCATTTTGGTATTGGTGACAATCAGAGGCCACAGAAAATCGTTCCATTTGGAAACGATGCTGAGCAATGCAAAAGAAATAATCGCTGGTTTTGCCAAGGGCAGCACAATCGACCAGAGGGTAAAAAGGTGGCCCGCGCCGTCGACTTTGGCCGCATCCAACACTTCGATAGGCAGCGTCTTATAATACTGGCGCAGCAGAAATGTGCCATAGGCGACCGATGCACCGGGCACCACAATGCCCAGATAGGTATTGATCCAGCCCAGCCGGGCCACGGTGAGATAGTTGGGTAGAATTGTGATCTGGCCCGGAACCATCAGCGCGGCCAGGAGTATCAGAAAAATCCAGTCCCGTTTGGGGAAACGCAAAAAGACAAAGGCATAAGCCGAAGACACGGCGAAGAAAATCTCAAAGCCGCTGCCCATCAGGGTTGTGATGATTGTGTTGATGTAGTAGCGGCCAAAAGGGGCCGAATTCCAGGCATCGACAAAGTTGGAAAAGGTCGGCTCCAGGGGAATCCAGGTGGGTGGCACCCGGTAGACCTCCATTGTGCCTTTGAGCGCGCCGATGATCATCCAATAGACAGGCAAACCGATCAGCAGCAGACACACGAGCATCCCTGCATAGCCCAGCGAGAGACCAAACCAACCGCCACCCTGGCCTACCCACCGGCTGGCTTCTATTCCATTGACTTGGCGAACTGTTGCGCCGATGCCCGATTCAGCTTTTGCCATTTCAGCTATACCCTACGCGTAGTGGACCGAACGTTCGCTGGTCCGCATCTGAACAATTGTGAAAGCCAGCATCGTCAGGAAAAGCACCATCGACGCCACCCCGGCCCGGCCTGCATTGAAGGCCACAAAGCCCTCCTGATAGAGATAGTAGATCAGCGTCGTGGTAGCATCTACCGGTCCGCCTTCGGTCATCACCTTAATAATATCGAAGGACTGGAAGCTGGCGAGAATGGTTGTCAGCACCAGAAAGAAGACAACCGGCGAAAGACCGGGCAGTGTGATATTGCGGAAACGCTGCCAGCCGTTGGCCCCATCTACCAGCGCAGCCTCGTAGAGTTCACGGGGAATGGCCTGCAAGCCGGCCAGATAGATGACCACTGCATAGCCCACATTCTTCCAGACCTGCACAATAATCACCGCCGACATGGCCCAGGCCGTGTCCAGCAACCAGTTTGGTGAAGAGAATCCCAACGCCCGGATGGGAATATCCAGCAGGCCGTAGCGGGGATCGAAGATGTAGATCCAGACGATTCCGATGGCCGCGCCGCTCAACATCACCGGGCTGAAGACGACGCCGCGCACCGCGTTGCGCCCCCGCAAGGGCTGGTTGAGCAGCATAGCGATCAGCAATCCGAGTCCGCAGATCAGCGCCACAGAACCAGCCGTGAAAACAAATGTGTTGAGCAAAATTCCGCCAAAATCTGCCGAGGTAAACAGATTTCTGTAATTGCTTATCCCCACCCAAAGTTTGACCGGGGCCAGCATGTCCCAGCGCACGAAACTCAGATAGCCGTTGTAGATCAGCGGCCAATAGGTAAAGATGCCAAAAAGAAATAGATTTGGTCCAACCAGCAGGGCAAAGAGCAGCCACTCTTTGCGCTCGGCCATAGAAACTCGCTTGCGGGAAGAGATCATCGGCGCATCACTTCTTCGTGGATTGACACTCACGACGAGTGTAGGATAGAAGGATTAAGGTTTGAAGATCGGAGGGTTAACATTTGTCATCGGTTCAGATCATCTGTCAGTTCAGGCAGAAGCAACGGATCGGCGCAAGTTTCATCGACATCAATCATCTTTTTCAGCGCCATCTGCGTCCTATTTGCAGTTCAGGCCCGCATGCGCCGTTCGGTCTGGGTCTGCCAAACCAGAAAAGCGATTCGCCAGGCCAACAGAAAGAGACCGGTGAAAGCGATGGATGTCAGGGCAAAGGGAAGGGTAATGCGATCCTGCATCACAAAATAGCGCAGAAGAAAGGCCAACCCATTGCCCAGAAACCAGGCAGCCGCTGAACGGACGAGAAAATCAGTCGGTCTGCGCCAAAGCCAGGGACGATAGGCAGAGAAAAGAAGCGCGGCGATCACCCATCCTAATACAAAGGGGGTGGCGATACGCAGCACATTGACCAGCCAGTCGCTGGTCATCCCGTGGCTGATGCGCCCAATGATGACAAATGTCAGCAACATCAGCAGATCACCGCTGGCGAGAGCTGAGATTTTTCTTGCGCTGCTGGGAGTCTCAGTCGCAGATTGAGGGGAAGAGGAGACCACTGGGTTTTCACTCCTCGTTGAGTTGGATAGAATACGTACAACCAAGCGTTCTCTGGGGGAGGTAAGTCACAGTATACACAAGGGGCGAAAAGATCGCAAAGCAGTCCGAAGTTGCTTGTACATTCTTTCGCTTTCCGGTAGGATAACCGGAGAAAGCAGCCAGACGACGCAAAACTCGCTGGCATTGAGAACGCCACCTTACCACAATCACTACAGAGGAAGCAGAAAAATGTCCGCTCTGCAGGAATCCGACTGGGCCACGACACTGGCCGAAGCCACCCGCCACTTTATCAGCCTGCTCCAGATCGACACCACCAATCCCCCTGGCAACGAACTTCCCGCCGCCCAATACATTGCCGCTGTGCTGGCCCAACACGACATCGAATCGGTGATTCTGGAGAGCGCGCCGCGCCGGGCCAATCTCGTCGCCCGGTTGAAGGGTGACGGTTCCTTGCCGCCGATGCTCTTAATGGGCCATATGGATGTGGTGATGGCCGAGCCGGACAAGTGGAGCCACCCGCCCTTCTCCGGCCATAAGGATGCAAGCGGAATGATCTTTGGCCGGGGCGCAACCGATATGAAACAGACGGTGACCGCGGCTCTGGCAACCCTATTGCTCGTCAAGCAGAATTTCCACGACCGGGGCCTTCTCCCCAAACGGGATCTGATCTTCCTGGCCCTGGCCGACGAAGAGACGGGCGGTGCGTATGGCGCGCGTTGGATGGCGGAAAACCACGCGGCCCTCTTCGCCGACGCCGAGTTTGCCCTCAACGAGGGGGGCGGCATTGCCGCCGAGATCAACGGCGTGCGCTATATGACCATCCAGGCCGGCGAAAAGGGAACCAGCCGCTTCTGGCTGCGGGCACGGGGCACACCGGGCCACGGATCTGTCCCCATGCCCAATGCCGGGATTGTCCGTCTGGCCGACGCAGTACACCGTCTTGGCTCCACCTGGCTGCCTGTGCATATGACAGCCACTACCCGGGGCTTCTTAGAAGTTCTGGCCGCAACCCAATCGGGCCAGGCCGCCACATTCTTTCGCGCCCTTCTGGAAAGCGACGATCCTGGCGTGGTGATGCAGAAAGCACCTCTGGAACCCGGAATGCAGCGCAATCTGAACGCTGTCCTGCGTAACACGGCCATGCCGACGATTGTGCGCAGCGGCGGCCAACTCAACGTCATCCCGGATGTGGCCGAGGCAGGCATTGATGGGCGTCTACTGCCGGGTCAAAGCCGGGCCGACTTCGAGCGGGAGATTCGGGACGTGCTGGGGTCGGGTTTGGCTGATTTGGAGATTGACTGGGCCACCGCAGAACCGGCCATCGCATTGGAAGCCGAGTTGGAAGGGCCCCTCTACACGGCCATTCAGGAAGTGATGGCCGCACGTGCCCCGGGAACCCACCTGCTCCCCAACCTGGTCACAGGCGGGACCGACGCCAAAGCCATCGCCCCCCTGGGCATCAAAGTCTTCGGTTTCTCCCCCCATCCCGCCGACGACCTCAACCTCTTTGAGCGTGCCCACGCCCACGACGAGCGGCTGCACGAGAAGAGCTTCCATTATTGCGTGCGTACAACCTATGAAATTGTAGAGCGAGTCATCAGCAGAAGCGTTTGATGTGCGGTTTGCGTAGATGGTGGGATGATGAGATGATAGCGATGCATACCCATCGTCTCATCCAATACCTTCGCCAGAGATCAAGTGAAGGGTTGAAACTGTTGAGAATGAATTGAACCAAGAGAAGGCATATTCTCAATCACTTGGTTGATAAGAATCGGGTCAACCAAATCCGGAAGCAGTTTTAACGCTTCCACGGCATAACG
>CAMDQF010000054.1 GCA_945905745.1 Litorilinea aerophila | reverse complement strand
CATGAGGACGCCGAAAAGCTGACTCAAAGCAATCCCAGGAATCGTGATGTGATTTTCCCAACGATCAACGGGCAAGAGTTGAATAGCAGTCCCAATCAAAAGCCGGAGAGATCGGTCATCAATTTCGTTGACTGGACAATTGAAAGGGCACAAACATATCAAGAACCATTCCGTATTGTTGAAGAAAAGGTCAAGCCATTTCGCTCTTTACAAAATCGAGAAAGTAATCGCAAAATTTGGTGGTTGTTTGCTGAAAACCGACCAGGTTTGCGTGCAGGAATTTCAAATATTGAAAACTGCTTTGCTACGGCAACAACTACGAAGTACTTGAGTTTCTCGTCCTTGCCCACGAACTACGTGTTCACAAAAGCACTGAAGATTTTTGTTACGGATCGATGGGATTTGTTCGCTGTAATTCAATCCTCGCTTCACGAAGTTTGGGCGCGAAAATACAGCGGAGCGCTAAAACAAGACCTGAGTTACTCTCCATCCAAGTGCTTTGTGAACTTCACCTTCCCCGGCGACCTGTGGCAGACGCCCCACCCCGGCCTGGCCGTCATCGGCGAGCAGTACCACGAACACCGGCGGGGCCTCATGCGCTCGCTCTGGCTGGGTCTCACCGACATCTACAATCTCTTCCACAGTCCCCATCTCTCCCCGGCCCTGGTCGCCAAAGTCAGCAAAAAAAGCGCAGCCGAAGCCGAGGCGGGCTATGCGGGCATCCTGGAACTGCGCCGTCTGCATGTGGCCCTGGACAGCGCCATCCGCGACGCCTACGGGTGGTCCGATCTGAACCTCGGTCACGACTTCCACGAAGTGGAGACCCTGCCGGAAAACGACCGGGTGCGCTACACCCTCAGCCCGTCAGCGCGCAAGGAGGTGCTGCGTAGGCTGCTGGCGTTGAATCATGTGCGGGCCGCGGCGGAGCGGGAACAGGCGGAACGGGAGGAGAAGGTCAAGGGCAAGGGGAAGAAGGGCAAGGGGAAAGAGGTTCCCAAGGAACAGATGGGGTGGTTGTGAAAATGGACTAATGGACTGCCCCGATGTACCCCGGTATAACTGGCCGAGATCATTTTGGATTGGGCAGCGTCTCCTCGTTTCAAATCTGCCCTGAAAACAAAGTCCCCGGCACTTCACGCATTACGCTGGCAGGAGCTTCATCTACCGACTCGCTAGGACAGAAAGTGCCGGGGACTTTTTCATCTCCCGTGGCGCACAAGAGCGCATGGAGAACTGCCCTGAAAATAAAGTCCCCGGCACTTCACGCATTACGCTGGCAGGAGCTTCCTCTACCAACTCGCTAGGACAGAAAGTGCCGGGGACTTTTTCATCTCCCGTGACGCACAAGAGCGCATGGAGAACTGCTCTACAATTTGGCAGAACGAGTCGGGGATCAGTTGACAATGCCAACGTAATTTCGGTGAAACAACTGATCCTGTGACTATTGCTGCGGAGCATAAGGATACCATTTGTATGGATACAGAATCAGAACCAGCCGTCCGCATCCCGGTACGCATCCATCCCGATGGCAACGTTACCCTACTCTATGAAGACAAGTCTCTGGCAGAGTTATTCACAGCCGGCATTGGCGAACTGACCGTCCCTGTCATCCACCTGCGCGACAGACGCTGGCACGACCTGTTCAACTACCCAATCAGGCGGACAATCGCCGACACCGACTTCATTCTCTACTACAAAATTCGGGTGGCGGACGCGGCTGCCTTTTTGAAGATCGACCGCGGTCTGCGGGACTTCTGTTTCGGAATTCCCGAAGACAGTCCACACGGGGGCGACATTTTTGCCCAGATTGTTCTGCGGGAACCCCTACAGATTGCAGCCTACGGCACAAAAAGTGCCCGTTTGCTACCCTGTAGCTGCTGGCTCCCATGCCTGAAACGAGATGCCATCAGTCTCAACCAGGCGGGAACCTTCCTGTCCGAGGTCTTTGAACCCACACGCCAGAGCCACACAGTCAATGTTTTTCGGGACATTTATCTGGCGCGGGAGGGAGAAGAGATGATTGCGCTGGATGTGGAACGCAAAAAGGCGGAAGCTGCCGCCGAGAAATTCGTGAAGGAGAATTTGGACAATCTGGATTTTCTGTCCGAGCGGCCTGCCATCGTTCAATTGTCCCTTTTCCCGTGGCTTGCAGAGGACGGCGTATGAATAGACCCAGCCGCAGCCGAACCTCCTATTGGTCAGCCATTCTTACGCTGGCGATACACCTGCTTCTGTTCACCAGCCCCGGTCTACAGGCGTCCGATCGGGCGCAAGCACCTACGCCGACACCCATCCAGAGTCTGGACCAAGTGAGCCGCGCGGTCGTACGTCTGGAAGTCTTCGGCGCGTACCGAGACCCGAAGGAGAGTGAGACGACCCACATCCGGGCAGGCACGGGCTTTCTCATCGACCCGACGGGACTCATCATCACCAACAATCACGTGGTGGCGGGCAGTGCGCTCATCCTCGTCTATCTGGACGGCGAGGAACGGCCCCACTACGCCTCGCTGGTGGCTCTCTCCGAATGCTCCGACCTGGCCCTCCTCTCCCTGACCGGCGGTCCCTATCCCTATCTGGCCTGGTCGGAAGAAAAACCCACCCGGGGCGCGGAAGTCTACGCCTTTGGTTTCTCCTCGGGTCAGATGCAGCGCAGCCAGGGCGAAATCCGTGCGGTGGAGAGCGACTACGACAGCAACATCGCCTCCTCCTTGGAGACAATCATCCATACCGCGGCGGTTAGCCCCGGCGATTCCGGCGGACCCCTGACCGACGCCCAGGGCCGGGTCATCGGCGTCAACTACGGAGCCCGGGACCGGAGCGGACGCGCCGTGACGATTTCGGCCCGTGAGGCCCAGGAGATTCTGGCCAGACTCCAGCGCAGCCCCCATAGTGAATCACTGGGCATCAGCGGCGAGGCCTGGGAGGAGGGCAGCCGTAGCGGGGTCTGGATCAGTACGGTGCAGAGTGGCTCACCGGCCGCGGCCGCCGGTCTGCACATCGGCGACATGCTCCTGGGTTTGGGTGGCCAGGCGGCCAGCGACGGCGACTCGATGGCAGGCTACTGCGGCCAGTTGCGCGGCTGGGAAGGTACAGAACCTCTGGATTTCGAGATTCTGCGCAGCGGGCGGCGGGCCACCACGACTACCGGGCAATTTACGCCGGTTGTTCCCGACCGCAGGGCCGGGCAGGTCACTCTCACACCGGAGAGTCTCGGACCGGTCGGTTTCTTGCGCCCCGCGGCCTGGTCGGATATTGCCGTCACCGCCGACGAGGAAGACGGCAGTCTGAACCTGGAAGCCGCGCCGGAACTGGCGCTCTTTGAGGAAACGCTGGGCACAGCCCTCCTGACAATAAACCTGCCCACCGACGACTTCACCGGCGTTACCCCGGACGAGTTTCTGGACTTTCTGGAGTTTAACGACTACTGCCAGGATCGGGAGCGCTTCCCTCATCTGCATGTGAACGCAGGTGTCCGCTACGAGGGCAGCTTCGACCGCTGGCAGGGCTGCAGCGACGGCTCGATTGTCCTCTACAATCTTGTGGTGCGCAGCCAACCGGGCGGGCAGATCGTGCTCATCTCCTATTTCTCCCTGGCCGTGGAGGACGAACTGTCCTTCCATGTCCTGCGCCATTCTCTGCGGCCCGTCGCAGCAAACGCCGAATCTTCCCAACCGGCAGCCGAGGAAGCGGAAAACAATTCAAACAGCGCCCGCATTCTGGCGGCGTCTCTCAATGTGCGCTCCGGGCCGGGGACAAGCTACGGACGCATTTCTTCTCTGGCCGGGGGCCAACAGGTGACCATCCGCGGCCGCAACAGTGCCTGCTCCTGGCTGCTGGTGCTTCTGCCCGAAGGTGATGAGGGCTGGATTTCGGCCAACGCCGCCTACGTGCAGCTCAACGCGGCCTGTGGCGAGATTCCCGAAGCAGCCGCTCCCGCTCCGCCGCCCACGCCTACACCGGGTCCCCGTCCCCAGCCCCCTGCTGCGCCCGCCGCAAACAGTGAGAGCAGCGCGCTGGACCCGAATCTGGGCTGCTTTCTCTTTGAGAATCAGATTGGGACCGAGGTGACTATCACTTTCACCCGCCTGGACCGGCCTTGGAATATCACCTTCCAAGTGCCGGGCAACGAGTCCCACGCGGAGTGCCTCGAGCCAGGCCGCTACACCTACACCCTGGACGCGCCGCCGCCCTGGAATTCGGTCAACGGGGAGCTGCGTATCGGGGCAGGGGACCGCTTCCGCTTCCCTATTCAGGAGCGCTAGAGAACAATCCCATGCCCATTCACTTCTACCGCTCCACTGACCCCTATTACGAACTGACCAACCACTCGGCCCACCCTATCGCTCTGGACGGACTGGTCTATCCCACAATAGAGCATTTCTATCAGGCCCAGAAGTTTGCGGGCACGCCCTACGCCGAGGAGATTCGGGCCGCACCCAACCCGATGGTCGCCCGACGTATGGGACGCAGCAAGGTGAGACGCTAGGTGTACAGCACATCATCATCACCGGCTTGCCCCCGGTTCACGGCTTTCCAGCCTTACCCCAGCCCCTGCGCTGGTATCTGGGCCGCCGGGCCACCGAGTTTGACAAGCTCTTGCAGCAGGATGTGGCCGCGGAACTTGGCACCCATTTTGTGAGCCTGCGCTTCAGCCGGGATGTCACGCTCGTGGCTGCCGACGGTTTTCATCCCGGCCCGGCCATCTACCGCGAATGGGCCATGCACGCTGCCCAGCAGATTGCGGAAGTATTCGGGACCGGAAGCTGAGTTCCTACACCTATGCCGCACGAGTCGTCCCACTGTGGCCCGATTCTCCACCCGCATCACCAGACCCATTTCTGGATTCTCTGCCTTCCCAACGAAGATTGCGCCAATTGCGACCACTGTAGAAATCACGAGGCATTCATGACTACCCAACCTATCCCCAATCGCACATCTCTGGTCCCGCACTATACTTTTGCAGACACCCTGGAAGAACAGGAAGCCCAGCTTGCCACCAATCCGCTGCTGCAGCGGCTGCACGCGGCCCGACAAGGCTATGCGGGTGACCCCCACCGGCCCATCTACCACTATGTCAACCCCGAAAGTACACTCAACGATCCCAATGGTCTCTGCTTCTGGCAGGGGCGCTGGCATCTCTTCTACCAGGCCTATCCCCCCGAAGATCCCCGCCAGCACTGGGGCCACGCGGTGAGTGATGACCTCATCCACTGGCGCGACCTGCCCTACGCCATCTACCCCAACCCGGAAGAGTGTTGTTTCTCCGGCGCCACATTGGTGGAAACCGAGCGGGTGATTGCCATCTACCACGGCACCAAGGTGGGCAACATGGTCGCCCTCTCCCATGACCCTCTGCTGCTCAATTGGGAGAAGCTGACCGGTCAGGCCGTGATTCCCAGCACCAACCCCGATGGCTCGCCCCTGCCCTACCGAGTCTTTGACCCCTGCATCTGGCGGAAGGAGGGCGTCTACTACTCTCTTTCGGGCGGAACCGTACCCCATGCGCCATCGGGCAAACAGCGCGCCGCTGACTTCCTGCTTAAATCCCACGATCTGGTGAACTGGGAGTATCTACATCCCTTCGTCGAAGGCGACGTCTTTACCCTGACCGGCGACGATGGCGCCTGCCCCTACTTCTGGCCGATTGGCGACCGCCATCTGTTGCTCTTCTTCAGCCACATGAGCGGTGGGCAGGCGTTGTTGGGCGATTACGACAAAACACGCGACAAATTTGTGGTCACCGCCCAACACAAGTTCAACTTTGGCGCCTTTCCCCCTGGCGGTGTACACGCCCCTTCGGCCACCCCGGATGGCAAAGGAGGCATCATCGCCATCTTCAACATGAACCCGGCCAAGCCAACTGTGGGTTGGGACCAGATTATGACCCTGCCGCGGCGGCTGACGCTGCTAGGGGATGACAAATTCGGGCGCGATGCGCTGGCGATAGAGCCGGCAGGCGAGATTGAAACCTTGCGCGGCGAACACCGCGCCATCGGCGGGATGACCCTGCCCGCCAACCAGGAGATTGTGCTGCCAGGGATTGAGGGCAACGCCATTGAGATTGTCGCTGAGATTGAGACCAACGATGCACCGTTGGTGGAAATCAATGTACTGCGTTCGCCCGGCAGAGAAGAGTACACGCGCATTGCCTTTTACCGGGAGCGTGGCTACCGCAACTGGGAACGCTATACGGGCTGGGAACGCGATAAATTGGCCGCGGCCACCGACAGCTTGATTACCCTCGACTCGTCCTATTCCTCCACCTTGCCCGACGTCCGTTCCCGTGCGCCGGAGACTGCGCCTGTCTATCTGGTACCCGACGAGCCGCTAAAGCTGCGTATCTTTGTGGACAAGAGCGTGGTCGAGGTCTTTGTCAACGGCAAGCAGTGCGTGGCTGTGCGCGTTTACCCAGGGCGCAGCGACAGTGTCGGGGTCTCCCTGCGCGCCCAGGGCAAGGATGCGCTCCTCACATCCCTGGATATCTGGCAGATGCAGAATATCTATGGTTCAGGGGTGTGAACGTGATCGGCGCAGTGCTTCTTTTTGTGATATTTGGGAGCACGCAGTTCGAGGAGAGGGCCATAGAGGTGGTTCGCACAATCCGTAACGCTGGGGTTGGCGGAAAAGAGGCGTAGGAAGATGAACGAGACCAGCGCCGAGTGGCTGGCAATATCCCATACCTGCCCCTGCAGGTGGTTCACTTTTCCGGCCAGGAGCTGACAGCCGGCGCGGAAGAACGCACTGTCGAGAATGTGCCCGTGCGCATTTACGGTGTCGCCAAGACCGTTGTTGGCTGCTTCAAGTTTCGCAACCAGATCGGAGTGGATGTGGCTGTGGAGAGTCTGCGTCAATGCCTGACTGAACGGCGCTGTACCGTTGACGAATTGCTCCACTACGCGGCCACCTGTCGAATGATGAAGGTCTTGCGTCCTTATATGGAGGCACTCCTATGACGATCTGTTCAATCACCCACAGGTGTCTCCACTTCCGCACCTGTCACCTACGGTCTGCCCGCCTATCGCACCACATACCCATGCCGCTCCCGCAGCCGCACCAGACGACCCAAGAGCCTCTCCCCCTCCTCCCGGCTGGCGACCACCTGGCTGTGCAGAACCGGTTCCCGTTCGGCGCTCCCATAGAGACGCACGAGCGTCCATTGGCCAAAGAGGTCTTCTTGTAGCCAAAGGGCATAGGTGCGACCTTTGCGTTCTGGGGTGGGGTTGGTGAAAAGGTGCATGGATCAGAGCGAAGCAGCCAGGTAGCGGCAGACACTGGTATACAATCACAGAATGGAGCACATGTTCTTCACGGAATAACGCGGACGACATAGAAGTTGAAGATTGTCCATGTTCCGCGCAAAACAGCAGGAGAATCTAGACAGAAGTCAGCTGGGTCAGGTGCGGATGGCAATCTCCTGGCCCGCCCCTCCCGACAGATAGTCATGGCGCAGACTTACTCGCCTCAGTTGTGTTGCCATATACCCCCATATTGGCTCGGCCACCGTTTGGGTCAGGTTCGTTCACGTAGGCAGACACCGGGTCGCCAGTGTCGATGGCCGGACTGTGTTGGCCGTCCACCACCCATGCCCCGCTTCCCCCATTGGCCGCCGGGTTCCATCGACCGCCTGTGGAGCGCAGATGGTAGTCGTGGTTGGCCGGATTGGCGAAGAGCGGGTCTGAGGAGAGGTTGCCCAGACCAGGCAGCGGTTCCTCTGCTGTCGTGTAGGTCGCGGTGATCTGAGCAGTGGCATCCACAAAAAAATCATCCCCGCCGTTGCCCCAGAAGATGCTGTTTTGGATTGTCACCCCAGAGTGAACCTCCACGTAGAGTCCGTTGCCACCCTGCGTGATGCAGTTATGTCCGGCCACTGTGCTGTGAATGATCGTCACGTGTGAGCCAATCTCCGCATAGCCATCCACGTATACGCCGACACCGCCTCTCGTTCCCACGTCAGGGCAAACGTTGTTGTAGATCAATTCGTGGTCGAGGGTGGCCTTGGCACCGTCGTCGATGAAGACGCCACTGCCCACCGAAGTCGCATAGTTTTCGGTCACGGTATTGAAGGAAAGGAGAGCGGAACTGT
The DNA here is from genome assembly GCA_945905745.1 of Litorilinea aerophila. Taxonomy (GTDB): domain Bacteria; phylum Chloroflexota; class Anaerolineae; order Caldilineales; family Caldilineaceae; genus JACQGT01. Next base: position 19,212 of record CAMDQF010000054.1, on the reverse strand, counting down.
CTGCGCCGAAGACGATGATACCGCCACCCCAACCGTAGCCCAGCTCCCGGCCAATTTCGTTGCCAATGATCAAGTTCCTAGTAACCTCGACCTGCGGCGCAGCGATGTACAGCCCCCCACCATGATCGCTCACGCCGGTGTTGCCCTGCACCGTGTTGCCACGGATGATTACCGTCCCACCAGAGATCCCGACGCCACCGCCTTTGCCAGATGTGTTGTTGCGGATCACATTGTCCAGGATGGCGATATCGGCGTTCACGGCGTAGATACCGCCGCCAACCGGCTCGTTGTCTGGGTGGGTGGGGGAGCGCGTGTCGTTGTTCTCGATGACGTTGTGCGCGATGGTGGGCGCTCCCCCCTGCACATAAACGCCGCCCCCCGCATAGGCATACTCCGGTTCCAGGCTGCGCGTGCCGCCGGTGATACGGAATCCGTCCAGGGTCGATGTCCCGGCGTCGATCAGCGTGACCACCGAATCCTGCGCATTGCCCTGCAGGTGCGTCGTGTTGGCCGCGGGGTTGCGCCCGCTGAAATTGCCACCAGCACCGCTGGCATAGTCCGATGCGCTTCCCCCCGCGTACCCGCCATAGAGGTGTACCGTCTTGTCCTGCACGCGGATGTTCTGCGTATACGTTCCCGCAGCTACCGCAATAACATCACTGCTGGCGGCGGCGTTGATCGCCTCCTGTACGCTGTTGTAGGGATATAGGGCGCTGCCATTCTCCGTGCCAGTGGTATTGTCGTCGTCCACGAAGAGGTCGGCGACAATCGCTGCGCCGGTGGACGTCGGGGTCGGGCTGGCTGTATTGGTCGGTGTGCGTGTCGGCGTGGCTGTTGAACCGATGGATGTAGCCGTTGCCGTAGGTGTAGCCGTTGCCGTAGGTGTGGCTGTGCGTGTAGATGTAGCCGTAGGTGCGGGTGTAGTCCCAGGGGTCCGGGTAGGTGTTGACGTCGCCGTAGCAGGTGTACTTGCGCGCAGGATAGCAGGCATATAGACGGAGACGGAGACGGCTTCGCTCTCTGGCAAGAAGTGGAGTACCCCCTCTTCGCTGGCGGTATAGCCGCCACCGGTGTCCGCCCGTACAACCACCTGGCGCACACCGGATTGCAGGGAGGTGGTGACGGCGTAACGCTGGCCCGGTGTCATGTCGAAGAGAAGGTTGAGGCTGAGAGCCGTGGTGGGTGTATAGGCGTAGGTCACTGTCCCCGTGGGGGCAGCGCCGTCCTGGGCCGTGGAGAAGAGCAGCACCCGGTTTTGCCCCCCATCGGCCAGATGCAGCCCGGCCATCCCCCCTGCGGCCTGGACGCCGGTGGCCGCAGGCATCGGCGCGTCGTTGACGTGGGCGGGTTGCAGCACAGTAAGGAAGTTGTGATAGAGCGCTGTGTCTGCCGGTTCGATCTCCAGCCGCCACTCGCCGTAGGGGGTATCCTCGAAGTCGTTGATAGGTCGGGGCTGGAGTTCGCCGCTATCCCAATGCCAATCGTAATTCTCGCCAAAGGACCGGAATGCCTTCTGCCCCCGCCCGCCGACCACGCGCAGATTGTGGGCCGCGGGCAGCAGCACATTCACCGTCAGCCGCCCTTCGCCCGCAAGCGCAGTGGCCCGCTGCGCACCAGCATAGAGCGTTTCGCCAGCCGAGATAGCGACCCCGCTGCCGCTGACCGAGGGTTCGCCCAGGGTATGCAGCAGCAGCTTTGTATTGGCCCCGCTGAAACTGGCCTGGGTTACCCCCACCCGGTCAAAGAGTACCACATATTCGGAACCGTTCTGGGTAACTGGGCGCAGATAGACCAGTTCCCGTTGAAAGCGGCTCACTTTGGGCAGGTTTGCGCTGAAGGCTGTGTCTGTGGCCTGGGCGTAGGTCGGGTTGTTGTAGGCTGCGGTGGCATCGCCCAGGGCATAGGTATAGTCGTCGCTATTGGCGTAATGCAGCATATCGCCGGTCTCGTACTGGGTGGCGTGGAGGTCCCAGCCGTCCGCGCCCTGGGGTGACCGGCTGCCGGGTGACATACTACGCTGGCCGCCGTCGTTGCTGGTAGCATCGGGCCGGGACGTGGAAAAGTCCTCCGCCGGGTTGTAGACGACCAGCGTGTTGTGGGCAATGGTGCGCACGTAATAGTTGATGTCGTGGTTGGAGAGACCCTCCCCGCTGTAGACGCCGCTGTCCACGGCCAGGTCGCCATATTTGTAGAGGGTGAAGCTGTTCTGGTCGAAGTGCTGGTGATAGGTGAAGTGGTCGCCGCTCTGAAAGGTGAGATAGGTGGCCGAGGGGTCCGTGTCCGCCGGGCCGCTGGGCCAGCCGGAGCGCATGAAGACGGTACCTGTGCCCGCCGCATAGTGGGCATTCTGCGTGCTGGGGTCCAGGCTGCTGGCCTGGGCATCGAACCAGAGAAACTCCTCGTGGTAGAGGAAACTCATGGAATTGTTGGTGGGCGGCGCAGCCAGATAGCTTTGCAGCCGTTGGGCCTGGGCATCGTTGGGGAATTGGTCGATGAGCATCAGCCCCATGATGCGCTCGTAGTTGGTCATGCTGCCCCGGTTGCGCTCCGCGTCCCCAGTGGAAATGTAGGGGTGGTAGGCGTATCCAAACTGATACGCCACGCCCGGCCAGTGATGGAGCAGGAGATAGCCCAGCCGCTCCCGAAACCAGTCGGAGCTGAGGAAGAGCTTTTCCCCGGTGGCCGAGGTCCATGCTTCCACCGCCTTGATGCGGGAATAGTTGGCGATCCCGTCGTAGATCGTGCCCTCGGGCCAGCTACCCCCGCCCGCGATGCGATCCAGCATGGCCTGATCCCAATCCTGGTAGCGGTTGTACCGGTATTCGTTCAACCATTGGGTCGCCCGATTGTTCTCGCCATAAGTGGCCAGACCGATCAGTGCGTAGCTGTAGCCGTAGCGGGGCCAATAGTTGCCCCAGCTTGGCACATCCTCGCTCTTGGGCGTGTCGTCCCCCCAGGTGTTGAAATAGGTGATAAAGGTGGTGCGCTGGGCCGGGCTGAGCCGGGTGTAGCACCAGTCGTAGATCAGAGCCAAATCCCCAGACTTGGTGGACCACTCGCCCGGTGCAGTGATCTGGGCCAGGGCCGTGGCTGCTGCCCGGTCGCAATAGCTGCCATCCCCCAGCACCTGGGAGACGAGGGCCTGGGCCATCATCTCCCCGTCGCCGCTGTCCGCCTCGCCCAGAAGTTGGGTCCAGCGGGGATTACTGGGTACGGCCCGCGCCCGCAGCTCGGCCAACTTCTCCGGCGTCAGATGGATGCGGGGATGGCTCACAGAAATCTGGAGCAGGCGCAGGTTGACCGTATCTGTGGCGCTTTCGCCTACGTTGTTGGTAACAGTGAGACGCACGCTCCACTCCCCCGGCACATCCGGCGTGAAGGAGAGCGTCGGGCTGGTCGAAGAAGGGGCCAGGTCTCCGCTCCGGGACGACCCGAAGCCTGCCTGTTCGATGGTCCAGGTGTAGTTCAGGCCCGCGTCGTTGCCCCCCGGTCGGTCGTGGCTGGCGGAGCCATCCAGTGTGATGCTCCCACCGGCCCAAGTCAGGTTCGACTGGTCAGAACCAGCGTTGGCGAAGGGCACATCCGGGTTGAAGACCACGGTAAACTTGGGGCGTTGGGTCTGGTCTGCACCCTGACCAGAGATAAATATCCGTTGGTCGTTGTGGTCATCCGCATAGCCCGTGGCGTCGCGCAGCACCAGGCCGAAGTTGGGCTGTTCGCCTCGTATCCAGGCCCGCGCCAGGGCGGTTACATCCCAGGCATACCAGCCGGGGTTGCCCACACCCGCACTGGTGATGGCTGTGGCGGCGTAGTCGCTGCCCGCGGCCATGCCCTGTCCCGCCCAGGGACTATCCGTACCCTGGCCGGTGAAGAAGTCGAAGGCATTGTCCCCGGTGGCCCCGTGCTTGCCAGCGGCGTTGATGGGCGATTGTACCTGGTTGCCCTCGTCCCAATCTTTCAGCACGGCAAAGGCATTTATCTGGCGCACGAAATCCCGGTTGCCGCTGAAACTGGACTGGCTGGTGTTGTAAAGAGAGAGAGTGGCAGAGAGGACGGCGCTGTTGGGGGGAATGGCGGTAAGGTCGAAACGCAGGAGCGAGTTGTCGCCCCCGTCCCGGCTCAGGGTTAAGACCGGGTTGATGCCGTAGTTGACCGTGTGCTGGGGTGGTGTATCCCAGCCGGCGACGCTGACCCACGTATCGCGCAGACCAGTGTAGCCGTCCGCCCCCTGCTGGAAGACGCGGGTCTGGGCTGTGTTCGGGGCCGCGCTGTTTCGATTGACGGCAGGTAGCTGGGCGGCTGCGATTGCGCTCGTCGTCTGGGTAGCATGGGTCGGTAAATACAGCCCGCCGAGGACAAGAATGAGAAAGGCGAACATGCGGCTGTGCATCAACACACCTCTTCTTTTAGCGTTCGTACGCTCACGACTTCTGATGTCACGGATCGACACACCTCCAGTTTAGTCGCAAAGTGCGACACAGGAGGAAGAAATTGATTCACAATGCGTAGTATATCCCATACTGGGGGAAAGGAACAGCACGCTATTGGTGGCTCGATAACCCCTGCACCCTGACCACACCCCTGGCAAAGCTCATCCAGGAGACCGACTATCCGCGAGCCGGGACGGTGCGCATAAAAGTCCAGCCCACTACTGACAACCCCTTCACCCTGGCCCTGCGCATACCCCACTGGTCGACGCAGACCCGGCTGGAACTCAATGGCGAGGGCATCCAGGGTGTCAGGGCCGGGAGCTATTGGGAGGTCAAGCGTGAGTGGCAGTCGGGCGACACCCTGGAATTGGAATTTGATTTTCGCCCCCATTTCTGGGTCAAACCGCCTACAGATGAGACAGAGGAGATGGACCAGGATGGGGAGCGGGTGCGCTCTACTTCCATCTACCGGGGGCCCCTGCTGCTGGCCTACGACACCCACCACCAGCAAACCGACCAAGAACCATTGCCTGTGCTGGATGCTGCCCTGCTGGAATTGAAGGAAATCGAGGATACACGCTGGCTCAAGCCCTGGCTACTCCTGGAGACAACGGCGACAGATGGCTCGACCCTGCGCCTGTGTGATTTTGCCAGCGCGGGCATGGCGGGCACGGCCTACGAGAGCTGGCTACCTATGCAGAACACAGCAACGCCTGTGTCCTTCTCGCCCACAAATCCCCTGCGCAGCCAACGGCCCCCGGCATAACGGGAGGCGATTCGCAATTCAAACAAAATCGTAGTTGACAACCACGAACATCCGTGCTATTCTATTCCTCGAAAGGGACTTTCCGCAACTGCGGGAGGTCCTTTTTTTGTTTCCGGCGATTGGCGGTTGGCCTTTGGCCCTCAGATTTCAGGGTTCAGTCCCCCGGGATTTGCCCCCCACCCTCTGCCCCCTGAACCCTGGCATCTGTCCGCCACCCATCTGCCAATCGCCAACGACGTTGTGTCACTCACTCATTCCCAAAGGAGCACCCCCATGACTTTCCGTGACTTTTTGCTGGACGATTCTGGCGATATGGTGGAGCGCGGGTTGATTTTGGCCGCCATCGTGGTCGCCGCCATCAGCCTCTGGAACACCCTGGGCAGCAAGCTGGCCACAAAGCTGAGTACCGTCAACGCGGCTGTACAGTAGACAAAGAGCAGCGGTCAGCTTTCAGCGGTCAGCGACTAGCAGTTAGCCAACTACCCACAGATTTCAGACAACAGGGGAGAGACGCTAAAACGATGGCTGACTTTTGACATCTCGCAAGCCGTACCCTGACGGCTGAGGGCTGACCGCCAATCGCCAACCGCCAATGACCCCTATTCTCAAAGGAGCAACACCCATGACTTTCCGTGACTTTTTGCTGGACGATTCTGGCGATATGGTGGAGCGCGGGTTGATTTTGGCCGCCATTGTGGTGGCTGCTATCAGCCTCTGGAACACCCTGGGCACTAAGCTGGCAGCCAAGCTGACGACCGTCAACGCGGCGGTAAAGTAGGAAGCCAGCAGCGGTCAGCTTTCAGCTATCAGCCGTCAGCGAAAGGCTGGTGGCTATTGGCGGCTGGCAGTTGGCGAAGAGCAGTGAGGGGACAGAGAACAGAGGATATCTGGCGTCCACCTGCATCGCCTCTCCCTTCTGCCACCGATTGCCAAAGCCCAACCGCCAAAAGCCATTTGCTGAAGGCTGACCACTGACCGCTATTTGGAGCATCTATGATCCCTTCTTTCCCTTCGTGGCTTCGTGATTCGTCGGCCTCTATGGTGGAATCCGCCCTCACCCTGCCCCTCCTCGTCCTGGTGACCCTGGCCCTGGTCAACTTCGCCCTGGCGGGCTACGCCTCGGTGACAGCCAACAATGCGGTCAACTATGCCAGCCGCATGGGGTCGGTGGAGCAGGTCAACCCGGCGGCCACCGCCTACGCCGCGGCCCACCAGGCCCTGCGTGCCGGGGTGGGGGACTACACCGTCACGGTCGAGCAGGCCGATCCCCAATCCGGCGGACGGGTCTCGGTACGCGTCAACTGGTCCGTGCCCAACTTCTTCGCGGGGATGATGCCCCTCTTCGGGGCACAGGCCAGCCCCTTGCAAGGCGAAGCGGTGGGGGTGTTCCGGAAGGAGGGATGGTGAGGAGCAGCGGTCAGCGGTCAGCGGTCAGCGGTCAGCTATTGGCTGTTGGCTGTTGGCAAGCAGGATATGTCAGTGCGTATGCCGCCTCTCCTCTGTCACCTGCGGTCTGTAGCCTGTCATCTGAGGTATGTTCTCCAACCTCTCACTTCTGACGTCTGATAGCTGACCGCTGAAGGCTGAAAGCTGTCCTCTGTTCAAGGAGCATTCGTGCGAATGTTTGTCTGCTTCCGTCGTTGGCTGTGCAACCGAGATGCCGACCTCATCTGGTCCTCCATCGTCGTGGTGGCCGTGCTTGTGCCTCTGGCCGCACTGACATTGGATGTGCCCCGCTACTTCGTCCTGCGCAGCCGCCTACAACTGGCCGCGGACGCAGCGGCAGAGACAGCCGCCCAGTGTGTGGACATCGCCCACTTCCAGCGCACGGGGGAGACGGTTCTGAACCAATGGTGTCTGATGAGCGATCCGGAGAATGTCTTTCTCCAGACTGTCGCTCCTCTGCGCGCCAGGGGCTATGGCCTCTACTTTACCCATTTTGGCTTCGACCCCGGCGCAGGCAGTGTGAGCGTCTTTGCCCAGGGCGATATGCCGGTCTTTTTTGCGCTGACGCCCCGGCTCATCGTGCGGGTCGAGGCCCGGAGCGCCTATCGGGTGATTGTGAAGTAGCGGACAGCCATGAGCTATCAGCAGTCAGCCAGCAGCCAGCAGCTATCAGCCATCAGCAGAAGGACAGAGGGTGATGGCTGAGATAGTCGTTGCTTGTTTCGACGGCGACAACGACGCTTTGGGGTATTCTCGCTGCTCACTGTACCCCACAACGTTGGGTCTGTTTCGCCGTCGAGTTAAGGCCCGTTCTTGTTTCGTTGGCGTCGATGTTCAAGACCCAGCAGACGAAGCTCAGAAGGAAGAAGGTAGCGACTATGCCCTCTGCAATCTGACGCCTGACTGCCGAACGCTGAACGCTGAACGCTGACCACCTGAAAGCTGAAAGCTGCCCTTATGTACCTCGACCTCACTGCCAACCGCTACACCCTTCTGGTCGCACTGTGCCTGGCCGCCCTCTTCTCTCTGGGCTGGCTGGGCTACTGGGCGACACCGGTGGAGGCGGGAGAGCCAATTCTGCTCAGCCCGGATCGTTGGCAGGCCCAACGGCTGGCCCGCGTCGCACGCGCGGAGTCAGAGTCGGTCTACCGGGATGCGGAGAAGCTGGTGCGTCTGCTGGACAGCCCGGCCCCGGACCCGGTGAACGCCATGCTCCTGGCCCAGGGCATCTACGCCCGCCAGCGCAACGGCACATCGGCCACCGCCCCGGCAAGACAGGCCCTCATCGCCGCCGCCGAGGTCAGCGCCCGCTATGCGTCGGGTTCTCTGGACAAGGAGGAAGCCTTTGGCGCGACGGTGGAGGCATTGGGGAAGTTGGAGAGGCTGATGGGGGAGTAACTGATAGCTTTCAGCCGTCGGCTGTCAGCCATCAGCATACAGCTATCAGCACACAGCTATCAGCCGTCAGCTCTCAGCAATCAGCGGGGGAGGACGCGAAAGGAGAATTCCATGCACATCTACCGTTTCTGAATGCTGACCGCTGAAAGCTGAACGCTGCCCTCTGCCATGGACCGTACCACGCTTCTGGACCAGCTCCTCTCCGAAGAACGCCGTCTGCGCAGCCTGGCCGAGGCCGAGGTGCGGGCCTACCGCAAGACATTGACCAAACTGGCCTTGCGCCTGGCCCCCGCCGCCTTCGTCGCCCGCCGCCGCGAGGACCCGACCAGCTTTGAGCGCTTTAGTCCGGCAGAGTGGGAGAGCTTCTTCGAGAGCGTGCCACAAAAGGAGGAGAGGCCCAGAGGGGGATGGGGCGGGGAGAGCGGTCAGCCATCAGCAATCAGCGGTCAGCAAGCGGAGAAACACAGCCATCAGCCATCAGCTATCAGCAGTCAGAAAGCTACTGGCGTCGAGCAGCGGGCCGAACAACATAGCCAGCAGCCCGCAGCCCACAGCCCGCAGCCAACTGCAAACAGCCAACTGCCCGCAGCCAACCGCCAACCGCCAACCGCTGAAAGCCGACCGCTGAAAGCTGATAGCTCTACTGACCGCCGCCCGCTGAAAGCTGAAGGCTTCCCCCTGCCCCCTTCGCCCCCTTCCCGCTATGCGGCGCTCTTTGCCAACTGGGAGCGGGAAGGGCTGGCCTTGCAGATTCTGGCAACCACGGGCTGGTCTCTGCGCTACGCGGTGGACGAGGCCCTGGCGACGGCGGTGGGCATCGGCTCTGGCTCCGGCTCGATCAAACGGCTCTTTGCCCGGCTGGAAAAGCTGGGGCTGGTCACCAGCCAGGTACACGATCTGGGGGGCGTGCGGGCCGCAGTTCTGCTCCTCAGCGAACGGGGCAAGCAGGTGGCCCAGGGCTGTGGCTTCGCCCTCGTCCCTTGCGAGTGGGAGCTGCTCTTGCAAGCCCACGGGGGAGAGCGCCAGACCAAACATGCGGCCCTCTGCTGCGCCTTCGCCTATCAGGCCCGCAAGCGGGGATGGACGGTAGAACTCTGTCCAGAGGTGGAGGGCAACGCCCAGCCAGATATGCGTCTTCTTCGAGGAGAGGATTCCCTCTACGTGGAGGTGGAGGCCGAGAGCGGCGATGCCGAGCGGCGTATGCGCAAGTGGCGCAACCAGGCCGACCTCCAGGGCTACGTGGCCTTCTGCGCCAACAACGGCGGGGTGCGGGAGCGGCTCGTCCTCGAAGCCCAGGCAGCCTCCAAACACGGGGTCGCCACGGACCTGACCGCCCTCATCAAAGGGCAGGCAGGAGACGACAGCCTGTGGGTGGAGCGGTGGGGGAGAAAGGCGATTAGCAGTTAGCAATTGGCGGTTGGCGGTTGGCGGTTGGCGGTTGGCGGTTGGCGATTGGGTATCGAATCAGTCGGCGAAGCAGAGAATTGGTGGGGATTTAGATCAACCGTCGCAGAAAGGCGAGGGCTTATTTCGTTGCAGATGGCAATGCTGTTCAGCGAATTGCCACGGCCCACAGACAATCGCCATCGAAAAAAGGTCAAGGCTTGTTCGTCGCGCACAACATCCCTGTTCAAATCTTACTGATGTCGCCCAACAAAGCACAACATGCCGTCAACATTGAACAGCCAACCACCACTTACTTCGCCGGTGAAATCCACATCACCAGACAGGAATGATCGCCTACTGCGCCCGATAACGAATCTCTGATGCCTAAAATCTACCCAATATTTGCCAACGGCCAACAGCCAACTGCCAATAGCCAATAGCCAATGGCCAATAGCCAATCACCACCGGAGGTCCCATGAACGAAATCCACATCACCGGCATCGCCAAACATACCTGGAGCTACGACGGCAATCTCTTTGTGCGGGTCAGTGTGGCCCGTGACGGACAGCGTCCCGCCCGCAGCCCGGAACAGGGAGGCAGCTACGACTACCTGACCGTGATGATGCCCGGCGGCGCGAGCCAGGGGCTGCGCATCGAGCGGGGGCAACGCATCACCGCCCACGGCTGGCTCCAGAGCCGGGACATCCACGAGTCCCTGGCCGACCTGCACCGGCGGGCCGCAGGCGACGAGTCCCCGGCCAACGGCCATCTGGACGGACTGACCGTCCATCGCAGCGTGCATGAGGTGGTGGCGGAGAGGTGGGTGGTTGGCGGTTAGCGATTGGCGGTTGGCAGTTGGCACATAGCAATTGGCCGAGGGGAGAAAGCAGAAAACGGCGAACCAACGATCCTCACAGGAAAGTGAACCAACCGGAATGCCTGTTGTTGTCGCCCTCAAAGGAAGACCATCGCTTATTTCGTTGTCGTCACTGCCCGGCTGATCGTGGTCGGGGTTGAACGAACCAATTATCCATCGGCTTATGTCGCCGTCGAAGCAAGGAGGAAACAGAGACGAGAGAACAGAGTTCAGGCTGGATTGTCGCCCTTTCTCTGAAGTCTGAAACCTGCACCCAAATTGCCAAAGTTCGCCGTCGAAGGAAGGCCTTCCTTCGTTGGACACAATGCACATTGTCAAGCCGTTAGCTATTGGCATTTAGCGATTGACGAACCGCCAACAGCCAACTGCCAATCACCAACCGCGCTTCCACACTTACAACCGCATACTTCCATCGTAACCCCTGTCGCCCACCACCTGAGCGCCAGACCAGAGGAGCCCACAGTGTTCTGTTTCCGTGTGTGTATGCACGGAAGCTGGCCTGTGGGCTTTTCTGTTCTGTCTCCCAGGCATCCGCCCGGAGGCAGAGGGCAAGCGGCACTTTAACAACTGAATAGCGAATGGCTGTTGGTCATTAGCTGTTGGCTGTTGGTTCGTTGTCGTAGACACGGAGCCAATTGCCAATCGCCAGTCGCCAACCGCCGTTCCACCACCGGAGTTCCATTTTTTCAACCCTATTCCACAGGAGGTTCCACCATGTTTCAGCAAGTTGTTCTACTCGGCAATCTGGGCGATGCGCCTGAGCTGCGCTACACGCCCAGCGGCACACCCGTCGCCAGCTTCTCTCTGGCCGTCAACAAAGCCTGGACCACCCAGGACGGAAAACGGGAAGAGAAGACCACCTGGTTTCGGGTCACTGTCTGGCGCAAACAGGCCGAAATGGTCGCCCAATACCTCACCAAAGGCCGTCAGGTTCTGGTCATTGGCGAGATGCAGGAGGCCCATGCCTGGAGCGACAAGGAGGGCAACCCCCGCGCTACCCTGGAAGTCACGGCCCAGTTCGTGAAGTTCCTGGGGAGTAAAGGGGAGAATGGCAACGGCACTGCCGACGCGCCCCAGGAGACTGGGGACGAGGAAGATAGCGAGCCGATTCCGTTCTAGGTAGCAGTTGGCGGTTAGCAGTTGGTAGTTGGCTTTTGGCTATCAGCCATAGGTCTGTGGTCGTTGGTGAAATGCAATTGGTTTCTGGCCCCTGGCCTTTCGCCGCTTGCCCTTCCCAGCGGGCAGACAGATGGCAGTTGGCGGTTAGCGGTTGGCGATTGGCGTCTCTATCGTCAGTCATCACCATCCGCTACCGGCTACCTGCCATCACCCAATTGCTAATTGCCAACGACCCATCGCCCACCCTCCGCAAATGTTCATCGACCCAGGGCGGCTGGTCATTGGCTGTTGGCCGTTTGCCAACTGCTAATCGCTAACTGCCAATCGCTATTTGTCACCCCACACATCGTTCGGCGAAAGAAGGTTGATGGCTTTTGGCAGTTAGCTGTTGGCTCTTGGGTTCAATATGACTACCCAATAGCCATCTACCAATTGCTAACCGCCAATCACCATCTGCCAACTACCATTCAAAGGAGTCCACACCTATGCGCAACTACTTCAACCTGGATGTCTGGCAGGCGGCCCATGCCTTTGCGCTGGCCATCTACCAGACCACACGCAGCTTTCCCGACAACGAGCGTTTCGGCCTGAGCAGCCAGGCGCGTCGCGCCGCCACCTCCATACCGGCCAACATCGCCGAAGGAGCCGGACGGCACGGCAACCCTGAGTTTGTGCGCTTTCTCCACATCGCCGCCGGGTCTGCCAGCGAGACAGAGTATTACCTGCTCCTCGCCCGTGACCTGGCCTATCTGGACGACGCATCCTACCGAACCCTCAACGAACAGGTCGTCCGCATCAAGAAGATGCTGGTGACACTGGCGCGTAAGTCGAGGAAGTAGAGGATGGCGGTTGGTTTTTGGCTCTTGGCTAACGGCAGTTGGCAATTGGCACTTCGCTACCAGCCAACTCCCGTCTCCCAACGGCCAATAGCAAACTGCCATCTGCCCATTGCCATCCGCTGTCTACCACCTGTTCACACTTTGTTATTGGTTATTGACTTCTGGCATTTGGTCATTGGCCGCTGGCTGTTGGCTAACCGCCAATCGCTAACTGCCAATGGCTAATCGCCAATCGCCAACCGCCCCTTCCAAGGAGATCACTATGCCCACCAAACAAGCCACACCTGCTTCGATTCTTCCCCACGTACAGATTGCCTACCACAAAGAGGGCGAACACTTCCACTTTGACGTGACCAAAGAGGGCGTCACCCGCAAGCTCACCTACCACGATCCCAGCAAGGGCTGGACGTGCGATTGTGAGCAGTTTGCCGATGACACCTGTCTGCATGTGGAACTGGTCAAGCTCTGGCGCGCCCAGCAAAAGAAGGGGAGCCAGGCCGCCCCCGGCAGCAACGGCAAGACGCCACCCCCGCCTCCCGGCAACGGCGACGCCCCACCGCCCCGCTCCGTGTCCAACGGCAACGGCAATGGGGCCGCCGCCGCAGAGAGCACACCCCCGCCTGCGCCCCCGGCCCGACCCGGCCATCGCAAAGGTCGCAAGCCTGCCACGGCAGCCCCCACCTCCGCCTTTCCCACGCCCGCCTCTGGGGTGAGCGCTTGGGACAAGTCGGTGGCCGAGGCCCTGCTGGCCCCCTTCCCCGCCGATATGGTGGGGTGGAAGGCCCAGGCTACGACCAAGGACAACAGCCGGGCCATGGCCGTGGCCTACATCGACGCCCGCTGTGTCATGGATCGTCTGGACGAGACTGTCGGCCCGGAGAACTGGTCTGACAGCTACAGCGTCCTTGGCGACCAGACCGGCAGCTTTGGCAAGGAGGTGGTGGTGGAATGCCGTCTCACCGTCCTCAGTGTCACCAAGTGTGACGTGGGGGTGGGCGAAGATGGCAAGTCCGCCTACTCCGACGCCTTCAAGCGCGCCGCGGTCAAGCTAGGCATTGGCCGCTACCTCTACTCCCTGGACAAGCAGTGGGTCGCTTTCGACGCCAAGTCCAAGCAGCTCAGCGAACAGCCCCAATTGCCCGCCTGGGCGATACCAGGGTAGGCATTAGCAGTTGGCTGTTGGCGATTGGTAATTGGCAATTCGTCAACTACCAACTGCTAACCGCCACCTGCCTACTACCACCTGCCAATCGCTGACCGCCATCTGCCACACCTTTTTGACCTCTGGTCTCTAGCCGTTGGCTTTCTGTCAGTGGACAAAGACCTGTTTCCAGTTGTTCTACGCCCCTTGCCCACAGAGTGCCCATGTCGTCGCGACGTGGGCACTACTTTTCACTTTACGGCTATTGGTTGTTAGCGATTGGCGATTAGCCAACTGCCAACTGCCACTAGCCAACCGCCAACCGCCCTATTCCCAACGGAGACACCACCATGCACCACCCCAACACCCCCCTCTGGCTCTGCGAAGTCACCCACGATCCCGTCACCGTCTCCGCCTGTCTGGCCTGTGCCAGGGAGCGGCGACAGCCCACCTGCCCCTTCAACCCCGCCCTGCTGCGGGCACTGGCGGCAGCCAACGAACCCGACGCCGCCCTCAGTGGCCTGCACCAGACCGGCTACCCGGTCCTGCGCGTCTCTTCCCTCACGGGCTGTGTACGCCAGAGCTGGTACAGCCTGCGTGCTGAGCGCCGTCTGGAAAAGCCCTCGGAACACTGGTCCCGGCTGCGCGGCACTATCTTCCACGCCGCCCTGGAACAGATGGGCGACGGCCATGTGGAGCGACGGCTCACCGCCTTCCTCTACGACACCTCGGTCGCCGCCTTTGTCTCAGGCCGCATCGATGGCTACGACCCGGAAACGGCCAGTCTCACCGACTACAAGACCGCCCGGCGTCTGCCCGGCTCCCTGCGTCCCCACCACCTGCGCCAGGTGCAGCTCTACGCCTGGCTGCTCTGGAAGAACGGCTACGGCGCGCCCCGTTCCCTGCGCATCGTCTACATCTCCATGGCCGCGGTGCGCAGCTTCGACGCCGCCGTGCCCAAGGAGAGCGACCTGATGCGTCTGGAAGAGAATCTGCTCGTCCGCATCCGCGCCATCCTGCACGACAACCCGCCCCCGCCGATTCCCCAGGAGAGCTGGGAGTGCAAATACTGTGGCTTTGCCCAGTGTCCGGCCCATGCGGGGCAAAGTGACGAAGCAGGGTCGAAGGAAGAATAGCTTTGGGCTGCTAGCTGCGAGCCACTGGCTACGAGCCAACTGCCAATAGCCAACCGCCAATAGCCAACTGCCAACCACCACAGGCCAACCACCACTACCAAGGAGTCCACTATGCGTGATTTCACCAAATACACAGTGTGGCAGAAGAGTTACGCCTTCTCTCTGGCGATCTACAAAGCCACAGACCACTTTCCCAGCGACGAACGCTATGGCCTTACCAGCCAAATGCGACGGGCGGCAGTCTCCATTTCGGCCAACATCGCCGAAGGAACTGGTCGGCCCAGTGAAGCTGACTTCGCTCGCTTTCTTCACATCGCTTCCGGGTCGGGCAATGAGTTGGAATGTCTGCTCATGCTCGCCCGGGATCTCAATTTACTGGCAACACCAGCCTGTCAGACCCTGGCCGACGACCTGGTCCAGGTCAAGCGAATGCTGGTCACCCTCGCCAAAAAGCTCGCTGCTCGCAGCTAGTTGCTCGCAGCTCTCTCGGAGACACCACCCATGACCACACAAACCGCACAACCCTTCACAACTTTCTTATCCACCCGCCTCTCCTTGGACCCCAAACGCCAGGCCCGCGCCCAGGAAATCCTGCGCAACGGCTGGGTGACCATCGCCCATCTGGACCCCACCCGCATCCGGGCTGTGGTCTCCGGCCACTATGCCACGGAGATTGACTGCGCCAACGGCAAGGCGACCTGCACCTGTCCTGACTTCACCAAACGGGGCGGCCACTACGCCTGCAAGCATCTCATCGCCCTGGCCCAGGAAGGGGACAAGCAATTCCCTGCCGGGGCAAGCATACCTGCCCCCACACCTGCCACTGGGCAGGCCCAGACCCAGACCCAGGATTCCGGGCTGGACCCCCACCCCGACCTGCCCGACTTCGACGCCGCAGCAGGCAGTTTCCGGGAGCGGGTACGTACCGCCATCGGCCACGCCATCGCCGGTCTGGCCGACCTGGTGGAAGCCTGTCTGCTGGCCGGGGAGATTCCCTTCCTCATCGGACCCACGGGCTGTGGCAAGACCAGCGCCGTACGGCTGGTGGCTGTCCGCAACGGCTGGGGCTTCGAGGAGGTGGCCGGTTCCGAGTCTTTCGCCGACGCCGACCTGCTGGGGCTGCGCACGGACCACATGGAGCAGCCCGGTGTGCTGGCCCGTGCCTTCCGCCGGGCACGCGAAGGGGCAGAGGTCTGCCTCTTTCTGGACGAAGCGCTCCGCTTCAACCCACGTGCCCTCGACCTGCTCATGCGGCCCCTGCAAGCCACGCCCATCTCTGTCGCCAAGGCCATGGGCATCCCTGCCGAGGAGCCAATCCGTCTGGTCGAAGCCCCCCTCTGGGGCGTGGAGTGGGCGCCTGCGGCCAGGGTACACATGGTTCTGGCCGCCAACCCCTGGGGCAGCCTGCCCGACCCCGCCCTGATTCGCCGGGTCTGGCCCCTGCCAGTCTCTCTCGACGACCAGGTGGCCGCCCTCTTCGATTCCCCCCTCAGCGACGCCATCCGCGCCTCCTGGCACGGGGTTTCCCAGGGCGAACTGCCCCTGCCCATCGAGTACCAGGCCCTCACCCGTGCCCGCACACCCCAGGACACCGCAGTCCTACGCGCCTACCTGGCAAGGCTGGGGGTGGTGGACAAAGCCGCCGCGCAGGGGTTCAGGGCGGTGGTCGAGGGGATTGGTGTCACGCTGTGAGTAGCTGTCAGCGGTCAGCTTTCAGCCGTCAGCATAAAGCAGTTGGCGGTTGGCGATTGGCAGTTCAGTCGTCAGATTTCAGAGTGGAGACCCAATCTTCCGTCGCCGGAAGTGGCTCTCCATGAAAAGATCGTGCGTCAACGGCAGGACCTTCTTCCGTCGTCAACAACGGTCTGTCTCCTCTGCTCTCTGACCTCCTGAACCCTGCCCACCTGCCCCATTCACCCACAACACAGCGGTCAACGTTCGTTCGTCGGCTGTTTCTGAAAGCTGACCGCTGACCACTGACCGCTGACCGCTGACCTCTTCTCTACCCATCCACACCCGGCAAACGGTCACGCTCATCTGTCGGCAGTTTTCTGACCGCTGATAGCTGAAAGCTGACCGCTTCACCCATCGGAGCACACAATGGACAACACCCACATTCTCACAACCCTGGAATCCGCAGCGAATCAGATATTCGCCGTCGTCGCCCCGCACACCGTGCGTCTGGTACGGGTGGGGGTGGTCATCAGCGACGAGGCCGAGACCGCCTGCACCGATGGCCGCATCGTCATCTGGATGCCCACCCGCTTTCACGGGGTGAGCGTCGCCCAGAACCTGCCCATCGCCATCGGGCTGTTAGCCCATGAGGTCAGCCACTTCCTGCAACCCCTGGATGCCATCGAGCAGGTGGAGGAATCGGAACATATCCCCCACTGGCTCAGCAATGTGGCCCTGGATGTGCAGGGGGAGAGTCTGGTCGAATCCATCTTCCCGGCTTTCCACCGCCCCCTGGCCCAGACCCGGCGTGCCGTGCAGCAAGATTGCGAGGAGGTGTACAGGGCAGGGGTCGCCCAGGCCCAGGACTTTGTCCAGGCCGCGGGCCACCTGGCCCTCTGGGGACGCTTCCATCGTCCCCTCCTGCCCTTCTGGTCCCAGGAAGTGCCTCCCGGCTCTCCTGACCAGACCGCAGCATTGCGCTTTCTGCACCATCTGGACACCTTCCGCACCTGTCCGGCAGGTCGTCTGCCCCAGGCCCTTACCCATCTCATCCACACTTTCCCGGAACTGCGCAGCACACCCGTGCCCCGCTTTCCCGACGGCATGGGCCAGCGCCCGGCCCTCCCCCAAGATGTGCTCCTGGCCGCCCTGCAACGGGAGGCCTTGGGCCATGTGGGCGGCAGCACTCTGCACGGCAGCGAAGAGCTTCGCATCCACAAGCAGTCTCCCTGCGCCTTCCTGCCCGATGCCCAGGCCCTCAGTCGTGGCCTGCGTCCCCACTTCACGGGCCGTCAGGCCGTCACCGAGGTGGTGGCCCCCGGTCGCTTCCTGCGCCGGGCCGCCGTACGCGAGGTGATTCCCTTCCGTCTGCGTCTGCCCGGCCACACCCATCCGGCCACCAAACTGGTCCTCTGTCTGGATGCCAGCGGCAGTATGGGGGCTACCTGCCCCGGCAGCAACGGCTCCTCCAAGTGGCATGTGGCCCAACTGGCCGCCCAGGCCCTGGCCCTGGCTGTACAACAGAGCGGCGGTCAGGTGGTGGGTGTCGTCTTTGGCGACCACGCCTGGACCACACCCGACAGCGACAGTCTGGCCCTGGCCCCGGAACGCACGGCCCAGGTGGGGCGCACAGGCAGCGGCACCAGCTTCCGCTTTCTCAGCGACCTCTGGCGACGCTACCCGCAACACCGGGTTCTCGTCCTCACCGACGGCAGCGGCGATGCGCCCTCTGTGGTGATCCCCGCCGACCGCCAGCGCACCAGCGCCCTCATCATCCCCATGGGCAGCCCCCACCAGGCCACTCCGTGGAGCGAGCGGCAGGTGGTGTTGAAGGACTTGCGCCATCTGGGAGAGGTGATGGCGGTCCTAAGCCCAGGCGCACGCGGCTAGAGAGATGAAGCCATTGGCGATTGGCAGATAGCTATTAGCTGTTGGCAATTGGCTTTTGGCTAACTGCCAACAGCTAACGGCTAACGACCACTTGCCACCTACTATCCTCATCCACCCATCGGGGCGGTTGGTCAGCGGCAGAGGTCCGGTTGCCCAATGCCAACCGCCAACTGCCAACTGCCAACCGCTCCTCCACCGGAACCCACACCATGTCCATCTACACACCTACCCACCCCCGTCTCCTCATCCGTGACCTCCCCCTCAGCGACCAACCTCTCTACCGTCTGCGCCGTCAGGGGGTGAGCGCCCTCTCTAACGCCGAACTGGTGGCGGCTCTCTTGCAAACACCGGATGCTCTGGCATTGGCCCAGGAGTTGCTCATCCACTTCGGCGATCTCTACCACCTGGCCCATGCCACCCTGGAAGAATTGCAGGGGGTGACGGGCATCGGTCCCGCCCGCGCCGCCCAGCTCAGCGCCGCCTTTTCGTTGGGCCTGCGTCTGTTCTGGGAAGGCCGGGAGGAGAAGCCCCAGATTCGCAGTGCCAGCGATGTGGCTACCCTGCTTCTGGCCGAGATCTCCCTGCTGGACCAGGAGGAGCTGCGAGTCCTCATTCTCGACACCAAGAACCGGGTGCAGAAGATAGTCACCCTCTACACCGGCAGCCTGCATTCTGCGGTCATCCGGGCCGGGGAACTCTTCCAGGAGGCCGTGCGCCTCAACGCCGCCTCGCTCATTCTGGTGCACAACCACACGACCGGCGACCCGACTCCTTCCAGCGAGGACAAGCAGCTTACCCACACCGCCGTGGAAGCAGGCAGATTGCTCCACATCGAGGTGCTGGACCACATTGTCTTTGGGAAGGATCGCTTCGTGAGTATGAAGGAGCGGGGAGAAGTCAGGTGACAGACACAAGTGTCAAGCGGTCAGCTATCAGCATTTGGCCGATAGCCGCTGGCCGATAGCTGTAGTCCATCAATACATCGTGCACAACGTAGTTGAGAAAACATCAGTACATCGTGCAGCACCTTAACAACCAAAACATCAATAGATCGTGCAAAAGCGTGTAAAATCACCTTATTTCGAGAGGAGAAAGGTGAAAATGGACGCA
>CAMDQF010000053.1 GCA_945905745.1 Litorilinea aerophila | reverse complement strand
TCGGTTGCGCCCGGCGTGTTCATTGTCACTTCCATACACAGAATCGGCGCGGCCAGAAGCGCGTCGCCGATCTCCAACACCCGCTCCGCGGCAAAGTCTCCCCGCACAATCGGGATGATCCCCTCCCGTTTCAGCCAATCTGCCGTCTCCACTACGCTTGCCCTTCGTTCGACTGCCTGCATGTGTTGCTCCATAGCGTGAATTGTTCTCTATATTCGTCCTTGACACGTAGTGCGTGGTGCGTGAACCAATATCCCGAAACTTAACTTTTCGCAGACAAGTTCACTTTCTGCCACTACAAATCGTGGGTACTACGTGGCTCCAATGCCGAAGTACAGTTTACGCACTACGCACTACGCACTACGGCATCTTTGACCTACGGCTCTTCCCCATCCATTCCCCTCGCATAGCCCCCCAGCAACTTCCCTTTTGGGCTGGTGTTATAGTAGTATATCACCAAGCACGCTTGATTCCCGGAGGAGACCTGCATGAACATAGCCCTCGATGTGATGGGCGGAGACAATGCGCCGCATGAAGTGGTGGCAGGCGCAGTTTTGGCGGCCAGAGAGTACGGCGTTGCCATTTCTATGGTGGGTAAACCGGATGTGATTGCCCGGGAATTGAGCAAACACGACGTGCGCGGGCTGAAGCTGCCGATTGTGCCAGCCAGCGAAGTCATCGAAATGGAAGACAAACCAGCCACGGCTGTGCGGGCCAAGAAAGACAGCTCAATGGTGGTAGCCTGCCAGTTGGTCAAGGCGGGCAAGGCTGACGCTTTTGTCACCTGTGGCAACACAGGCGGCGCGCTGGCCGCGGGCATCCTCCACATCGGGCGCATGAGAGGCATCCAGCGCCCAGCCCTCATCACCCCCTTCCCCACCAACACGGGCTTCTGCCTCATTCTGGATGTAGGGGCCAATGTGGATTCCCGCCCGGAGCATCTGCAGCAGTTTGCCGTGATGGGCAGCATCTATTCCAGACGCATTTTGGGGGTACGTTCGCCTACTGTGCGCATTCTGAGCAACGGCGAGGAGCAGGGCAAGGGCAGCCAACTGGTGCTGGAAGCGACAACACTGCTGGAAAAGACGCCGGGCATCACCTTTCTGGGCAACATCGAAGGGCGGGATATTGTCAACGATCTGGCGGATGTGGTGGTGACGGATGGCTTCACGGGCAATGTGCTGATCAAAACCGCCGAGGGCGTGGGCAAGCTGATCCGCACAATTTTGGTGGAGGAGATCACGGCTTCGCCCATCTCCAGGGTGGGTGGACTGCTGGCCAAGTCGGCTCTGCGCCGTCTGGCCCGGCGCATCGACGACAGCGAATTTGGCGGGGCCGTGCTGCTCGGTCTCTCCAATCTGGTGGTGGTGGCCCACGGACGCAGCAACGCCAACGCAGTGCGCCACGCGATTCGGGTCGCCAAACAGTCCATCGACTTCAAAATTGTCAACGAAATTCAGACCGACATTCAGGAAATCACCAGAGCCGCAGCCGAACTTCAATCACAAACGCCATAATACTTAATTGATCCAACTATTACAGTGCGGCGGAAGTTTCAAGCCACTTCTCGTGGTGCGTAGTACGTGAACCGGTACACGCACCACGCATTACGTCCGAAATAGCCCCGTGAAAACCGCTAAGCTGTACGATTTAATAACCATCGCATCTACTGGAAAGACGAAACTGCACCGATGAAAATTTATCGCAATCTGGCGGAGATCAAACGCAAAGAAAGCCTGGGCCGCCGCATCACACTGGGCGGGCTGGCTGTACTCTTTGTCGGCCTTCTGGCCAGTTTCACCCCCACCTGGTTTCCCCCAGAAACCGAACCGGCCAACGCGCTGATCGCCTTTGTCCAGTCCTATTGGCCCTATATCAGCTTTGGCTCGTTGGCTCTGGGCTTTTTGGCCTCCAATATCGGCAGCTACTACATCAACCGTTTTGCGCCGCGCCGCTGGCCAGACTCCAACCGCGTCGCCCGCCCGGATGAATTGGTAGAACAAAATCTAAAGGGTTTCGATGACAAATACGGCCTCTTCCTGTGGAGTCTGCCCGATGCGCCCTATGTGTTGGCTGGGCCGAATGGCATCCAGATTTTTGTGGTGCGGGGGGACAAAGGCCAAGTGAAGGTCTCTGGCGATAGCTGGAAGGAGCCTTTCAGCATCGGGCGGATGTTTACATCCTTTACCCGGGAGGGGCTGGGCAACCCAGGCCGAGAGGTGGAGGAGACCAAGCAAAAAGTTCGGGAGCTTCTGCAAGCAGGGGAAGCCAACCAGAAGTTGGGGATGCAGGCCGGTAAGATAGCGATCGAGGGTGCCGTCGTCTTTATCAATCCCTCCATCAACCTGACACTGGACAACCCGACAGTGCCCGTTGTACCCGTGGCTCAACTGAAAAAAGTGATCCGCACGGGCGGCAAAACGGCGCAGCTTTCCAACAACGACGTGCGTGCCCTCACCGATTATTTGCAGGGCGTGAGCGTTATTTCTGAATAAGCGCGAAGATGAGTGAAGGAGCGCGAAGACGCGAAGGGGGTCGATCTCCCTTGGCGTCTTCGCGCTCCTTCGCCATTCTTTGTGCTGCTTATTTCCGAAATCCTAGCCCCCGCTCCTTCAGGCTGACAAAGCGGCTGCGGGTGACGATCAGGTGATCGAGTACGTCGATGTTAAGCAACTGACCCGCTTCCACAATCTTCTCTGTCACCCGCACATCCTCCGGGCTGGGCGTGGGGTCGCCGCTGGGATGATTGTGGACGACAATCATCGACGCGCTGTTGGCGCGGATGGCGTCGCGGAAAATCTCGCCCACCCGCACGACTGCCGTGTTCAGACTCCCGGAATAGACGGTCACAATCCGCTGTACCCGGTTTTTCGTGTCCAGCAAGACCGTGCGTAACTGCTCCCGCTCCAGCAGCCCCATTTCCAGCATTAGGAGATTCGCCACATCCGCGGGGCTGTGAATCTGCGCCTGCTCCTCGGGCGCGGCCAACAGAAGGCGGCGGCCCAGCTCCAGCGCGGCTTTGATCTGCGACGTCTTTGCCATGCCCAGGCCGTGGGTCTGGCACAGTTCCTCGTGGCTGGCCTGGGCAAGACCGGTAATGCCCCGGTATTGGATCAGCAGCCGCTCGGCCATGCGGATCACATTTTCGCCTTTGCCCCCCGTTCGCAAAATAATCGCCAGCAGTTCGGCGGTACTGAGCGCATTGGCTCCGGCATAGGCCATACGCTCCCGGGGGCGCAGGTCTTCGGGCAATTCTTTGATGGTGGGGCTGTAATCGGGAATGGGGTTGAAGGGGGATGGACTCTCTGCCATTGACACATCCTGGGTGGTGGGTGTTGGGTATTGGGTGTTGGGTATTTTGCGGGTCCAGCAGCCAACCGTCCCCACCGAATACCCAATATCTATTTCCCCAAGTATATCCTTACGCCCACAGAAATGCAAACACTTTTCTAACGGCCCAGTTGCCGGTAGGCGGCAGCCACCTGCTGGAGAAATTTGTGGGACTGATCCCAGCCCTGGGGCGGCGTACTCTCCAGCCGAGAGGCCAGAACTCCCGCCAGCCGCTCTACAGCCTGACGGGAGATTTTACCATTACGGAAGCGGTCCAGACTCTCCTGCACCACTTCGTAGTCAGCGCTGGTCAGGCGGCGGATGTAGGGGAAGGCGAGGAGCAGAACTTCGTCCACTTCCCCGCCAGGCCGGGAAGGTTGGGCCGCCAGCGCGTCCAGGGAGACATCGGCCAGCTCCCGGATGACCAGCGTGCCCGCGGCAAAATCCCCCAGGCGGCGGCTCTTGTCATTGAGGAGCATCACCAGCAGCCCCAGCCCGTAGCCGCCGGGCAGGAAGTCCACCGGGCGCACCAGATTGCGCAGCAGCACCTCTACAAAGCCCGCGGGGTTGCCGTCCAGGCGCAGAACCCGCAGCTTTGTCCAGCGCTTCCCCGGCGTCTGCCCGTTCCAGAAGAGCTCGAAAAAGATGTAATAGCCCCAGTAAAGGATAAAATTGAAGAGGGTGTAGAGGGCAATCGCCAGCCCGCCGAACCAACTGGGCTGCCTGTCAGACGTGAAATCGTCCATGACCAGATCGCCCAGAATGCCCAGGGCCGCCAGCACCAGCAGGTTGAGCAGCAGCAGCCCGGCAAAGAGGATAGTCGTGTCCACCAGCGCGGCGATGAAGCGGTTGCCGATGCCGGCCACTTCGTAGGCAAAGGTGACACTCTCCGGGGTGTCGATGGCATATTCTTGTTCGAGCAGGGGATGATCTGCCATTGGGTCTCTCGCGATTTGGTGGTAAGATTGGTGAAAGTGAATAGTGGCCAGTGAACAGTTACCAGTCATCAGTGGCGTCGAACGATCTCCACTGATGACTGCTGACTGATTACTGATTACTGATCACAGGCAACTGGACAGGTACGAAGACAGCACAATGCAGATAGACAAATTGATCGAGAAAGAAAGAGCGGGCTGGCAGCGTCTGGAAGAGTTGACCGTGCGCAGCCGGGGCAGTTCCGAGAGCCTGAGCGAAGCGGAACTCTATGAATTGGGCCGCCTCTATCAGATCGCGGCTTCCGACCTGGCCCTGGCCCAGCGGGACTTCCCCAACCACCAGATTACCCGCTATCTCAACCAGTTGGTGGGGCGCACCCACGCCCTGCTCTACCGGGAAGAACCTCTGCGCTGGCAGCAGTTGCGCCGCTTCTACAAGGAGGGATTCCCCCAACTTTACCAGCAACTGCTGCCCTACACAGCGGCGGCCTTTATTCTCTTTCTTCTGCCCGGCATCATCAGCTTTTTTGTGGTATGGCAGACTCCGGAGAGTATTTACACGCTGTTGGGCCAAGAAATTGCGTCGCTTGTGGACACGGTAGAAGAAGGCGAACTGTGGACGGAGATTGAGCCTACTGTCCGTTCCGCCGCGGCCACGACGATTCTGACCAACAACATCGGTGTGATGTTCTACGCTTTTGCCGGTTCTCTCACGGGCGGGCTGCTCACCCTCTACATTATGCTTTTCAACGGCCTAAGCCTGGGCGCAATCTTCGGTCTCCTTCAATTTCACGGGATGAGTTCCGGTCTGGCCGAGTTTGTTCTGGCCCACGGCCCCATCGAACTGAGCGTCATCTTCCTCGCCGGGGGCTGCGGCCTCTACGTGGCCGACGGTCTGCTGCGGCCCGGTCTGTTCACCCGGCAGGCCGCGCTGACCGAGCGGGCCAAAATTGCGGTGCAACTCATCCTCGGCTCTGTCCCGCTGCTCATCGGCGCCGGGCTGATCGAAGGCTTCATCAGCCCCAGCGCCCTGCCCTGGCCGGTCAAAGCCCTGGTGGGGCTGGCGACGGGGGTGGCGTTGCACTGGTATTGGATGAGAAGGGGACTGGGGATTGGGGATTAGGGACTGGAGATTGGACGTCGACGAATCTCCCGATCCCCAGTCCCCAGTCTCCGATCCCCGTTATATCAACATCCGCGCCTTAATCTCCAAATACTTGTCAATCAGCGCCACACTCAGTTCGTCCGCGGGCACGTCCAGGGTCAGAACCCCGTGGCGGTGCAACTGTTCCAGGCGCAATTCCCGCTCCCGCAGCAGCGTTTCGGCCACGCTGCGCTGATAGAGGCTGGCTCCATCGGCGACGGGCTGGCGGGCCATCTGCTCCACCGTCGGGTCGCGCATTGTCACCAGCAGGGGCAGGTGGCTGCGGCGTAGGCGGAGCATTCCGGCGATCAGGGCATCCGCAGCCACGCTGCCCGTCAGATCGCTGAAGACCAGCACCAACGAACGCCTGCTCTGACGGCTGGCCAGATAGCCAAAGGCCCGGCTGTAGTCCGGCTCCACCGGCTGCCCCTGCACCGCGTAGAGCAGTTCGAGCATCCGCTGAAACTGCCCTTTGCCCGTGCGCGGGGCCAGCCAGCTCTGCACCTCGTCGGCAAAGGTCATCACCCCCACTCGGTCGCTCTTCTGCGTAGCCACGTAGGCCAGCAGCAGCACCGCATTGATGGCGTAGTCCATCTTCGCCACATCCCCCACCGGGCTGCGCATCAGCCGCCCCACATCCAGCAGCGCCACCAGGTTTTGGCTGCGTTCGGTCTCGAACTCCATTGTAATCGGTTTGCCGCGCCGCGCCGTGGCCTTCCAGTTGATCTTTCTGTACTCGTCGTCGGGTTGATATTCGCGCATCCGCTCGAACTCGGAACCCGCGCCCAGCAGCCGGGTGTTGCGCAGACCCAGCTCCCATAGCCGGTTCTTGCGCAGAAGAAGGTCATACTTCTTCACATCCACCAGATTGGGGTAGACCTTCACCGGCTGCGCGGCGGGGAAGCGGGCCTGGCGGCGCAGCAGCCCCAGCGCCGAATCCCAGCGCAGGTGCAGATCGTCGAAGGTGTAATCACCCCGACGCGGCGGGCGCAGATAGTAGACGAGAGTTGTCGTTTCGCCCGGCGTGGCCGTACCGCCGAGGATGCGCTGCTCATCGGAGATGGCGAAAGTGGGCGGCGTCTCGTCGCGCAGCCAGACGGCCAGCGGGCGCAGACCGCGGCGCAGTGTCACCGTCACCGCCACCCGGTTCCAGGCAGCCAGGGAAAGCCGGTCATCGTGGCTGCGGCGGAGTTCCCAGGCCGCGCGATCGGGGGTCAATTGCCAGTCGGCCAGGAAGAGGGCGCAGACCAGTACCAGCCAGCCCGCTGCCAGCCAGAGGAAGACGGGGGCAAAGGTGGCTGCCAGCAGGAAAAGGGCGGTGATGGAGAGGAGGATGAGGCCGCGTGGGGTTAGTTGCATTGAGTCGCGTGATTCGTAAACTCAGACAAGCGGTTCCAAAATTGATTATCCGACCAATTCACCCACAGCACCAGGTCTCTGGTTAGAAGAATACGGTAGCGGTGATGATAAACATCACTCCAAAGGTAATTGGGAAAAAAATTACCTTTGGATAAAGGTTGTCCTTGAATTCGAGAAAATGAACATTGTCCGAGATGATGAAGATGATAGCATTCACAGTTTGCAATAACAATATAATGTACAAAGTGAAATAGAAGTATTCCAGGTAGACCACACCTGGTGCGTTCAGTGTGCGACGAATATCAAGTTGCGACAAGATCCCAATGAAAAAGAGCGAGGCGAAGTAGGCAATCAGACCAGTGGTGGTGATGCCGTATAAGCCAATCTTTTCGGGGACTTGGGTGATAATAAACTGGACACCAAACGCCATCAAAACCAGGATAAGCAACGGAATCAGATAGGCGACAAAAGCATCCAGCGCATCGCGGCGCACGCCGATGTTGTAATAGAGTTCGGGGAACTCGTTTTGGCCCACATAATTGTTAATGCCAAAATTGGTGTTGTAGCTGTTGTAATGATAGTTGAAATAAGTGCGTTCAAGTATCAGGCGCTCCCACACAAAATCTTTTTCCAGGCCCAGGTTGGCAAATGGGTCCCAGGTGGTAATTTGGTAGCCCGCAAAATCGGGCACCAGAACCACATTGCGGGCAAAATCTTTATGCCAGAGCCGGAGCCAAATATCTTGCCGGTCAAAGGGGTACCTGGTGTAATCAAAGAGTTGTCGCAAGGTAGTTTGGATATACCAGCCAATGACTTCTTCGTCGCCCTGTTGAATGCGATAGGCTTCGCTTCCTTCAATGACATCGCCTTCGGGCATGACAAAGCCACGCGCAACTTCGGCCGGAATCTGCTTAGAGTAGCGTTGCCAGATATACCCGGTCAGCACCACATTGTTCCCGTTGACGAATTCAACGGATTGAACAAACACTCCAGTGGGAATAAAGAGGGGGAGAGGGCTGCCAGCCTGGCGAGCGGCAGTGGTCTGGCTCTCCATCAGGTCTTTGATGTCACTCTCGTCGTGAATCATGCGAAGATTCTCGCCAATACCTTCGTCGGGAGATCGCTTCATTTCCATATACCAGATGCTGCCAATGCTCAGCGCACACAAGAGAGTGAAGACGATCGCGGTGGACCACAACCCGCGTTCGTTGCCGTGGCGCGCCCGGCTGAAAAAATAGACCAGCGCCGGAACGATGATAATGAGAAATGTGAATATCCCAATCGCGCCCTGACGGATTTGCGCCGAAATGTAAGCGGCCAGCCCATTGCTGGCATACGCTGGGATTGCAATCACAGCTACCAAAAGAGCCGTTAGTGCGAGAGCGCTCAGTATCATTCGT
Organism: Litorilinea aerophila; assembly: GCA_945905745.1. Taxonomy (GTDB): domain Bacteria; phylum Chloroflexota; class Anaerolineae; order Caldilineales; family Caldilineaceae; genus JACQGT01. The sequence goes on along the minus strand of CAMDQF010000053.1, from coordinate 19,273 downwards.
TTCAGTTTTCGACTCCACTTCTTTTTCGTATGCTTCATGCAAAATTCTATCACACCATCCAATCATCCCGTCATCTCACCAACCCCTCCAACACATCTAACTTCCCCAACGCGCGCCGCCCTGCCACAGTCAACCCGACAACCGTGCCGCCGTGGGGTAGCTCCTCCTCCACCAGCAGACCCGCGGCCAGGAGCGTCTCCCCTAGTTTGCGGATGGCCGCCTCGCTGCGGAAGGAGAGCGCGCCAAAGCCAGCGCTCTTGCCCGCCCGTTCCTGCATCGAAGCATCGCCGCGCAGGAGCAGAACAAGAGTGCGCCAGCCCCAGCCGTGACCTTCCAGGCTGGACAGAATCGTGCGCAGTTGGCTGGCGTCGTCGGGCAGATTCGCGCTGCGCGTCTGCACCAGTTCGCCCGCACAGTTGTCGCAGACCGGGCATTTGGTTCGCGGCGTGCCGCCCAGATAGGCGGCCAGATGACCGTGGCGGCACTGGTGGGTGCGGGCATAGCGCACAATTTCGGTGATGCGCTGGGAGTGGATCGCCTCGTCGCGGCGCAGAAGCGCGTCGATGCGCGTGGCGGAATCGGGCGGGGCGGGCGGCAGTTCCAGCAGCAGATCGCGCCCGCTGGGGGAGAAGCTGAGATGGCCGCCGCTCTGCCAGACCAGCAGCCGATCCTCCAGTTCGGTGGGTGGGATTTCGGCGGCCTGGCAGAGATCGGCGTAGGATCGGGTGACGCTTTGGCCGGTGCGTAGATGGGCGGCGTCGGCGAAAGCATCGAAAATAGCGTCCTGCGCCCGGCTCAAGCGCTGCAGGAGGACGGCGCGCGGCGGGTCGTAGTGGCGCACGAGCAGACCGCTTTGTTCCAGCGCACTCAAGCCCACCCGCACCTGCGTATCGTCGGTCTGGGTGGCGCGTACCAGATCGTCCACCGGCAGCAGGACAAAGCGCTTGCCCGCGGCCTGCCGTTTGACCAGCCCGTAGAGAGTGCGCAGAAATTCGATAGTGACCCGTCCCCGGTTGGCGTTGCGGGTAAGCGTCGCCATATCCGACGAACTGTGCAACAGCACGCAGTGGGCCGGTTCGCCGTCGCGCCCGGCCCGGCCCGCCTCCTGGTAATAGGCTTCCACCGACTCGGCCAGCCCGTAGTGGACAATAAAACGAATGTCGGATTTGTCCACCCCCATCCCAAAGGCAATCGTCGCCACAATCACCCGAATCTTGCCCTGCATAAAACGGTCCTGCACTTCGCTGCGGTTGAGGATGCCGGCGTGGTAGTGATCCGCCTCCACCCCGTGCTGGCGCAGGAGCGCGGCCACCTCCTCGCAGCGGGCGCGCGTGCGGGCATAGACAATCCCGCTGCCCGCCAGCCCGGAGCAGAGTTCGAGCAGATGGCCCAACTTTTCGTCCTCGCTGCGGCAGGGGTAGGCGAGAAAGCGCAGGTTGGGGCGGAAGGTATCGGTGGCGATCACCCGCAGCTGTTCGCGGCCTTCGCCCAGACCGAACAACTGGCGCTCGATGTCCTCGCGCACACGCACCGGCGCGGTGGCAGTCAGGGCCAGCACAGTCGGCTCGCCCAGATCGCGGCGGGCCTGGGCAATATGCAGATAGTCCGGGCGGAAGTCGTGCCCCCAGACCGAGACGCAGTGGGCCTCGTCAATCACCAGCCGGGCCAGCCCGAGCTGGCGCAGGGCGTGCAGAAAGGGGCGCTGGCGCAGCCGTTCGGGCGCGGCGTAGACCAGCCGGTAGCGTCCCCCGGCCACGTCGCGGATGGCCGCGGCCAGTTCCGCGCCGTCCAGGCTGCTGTTGATAGCGACGGTCTGGGCCTGCAACGGCGCGGGCAGACCGTCCACCTGATCCTTCATCAGCGCGATGAGGGGGGAGATGACGAGGGTCACGCCGCCGTCCAGAAAGGCGGGCAACTGGTAGCAGAGCGATTTGCCCGCACCCGTGGGCAGAATCGCCAGCACATTTTCGCCGCGGCGGGCGCAAGCCATAATTTCTGTCTGGGCGTGGAGCAGGGAGGAGAAGCCAAAGAGCCGCTGCACCGCTTCTTCCAACTCGGCCCGCTCCTTTGCGCTGACCGGCACAGCGGCCAGATCGGGCAGGGGCGGCGGGGTGGGCTGGCTGGGTAGCGGGATATCTTCCGTCATCCGGCGCGCGGGCGCGCTGCCGTCCAGTTCCAGGGCCAGGGCTTGCATCTCCTCCCGCAAGCGGCGGGCCAGCTCTGTGTCGGCCTCGGCGCGGCGTGTGTCGTCCCCGTTTTCCACAAAAAAGTTGCGTAGCTGGCGCAGAAACTGGACAGAATGGGCGCGCTCCCCCTCCTGGACAGTATACGCCTGCACAGCGAAAGCTGCCGACGTGACCCCTTCGCCGCGCTGCTGGTAGAGCCGGGCCAACCCAAGCAGGGCGATGCTGCTGGAGGGCGCAAGGCTGCGGTGGCGCAGATAGGCAGCCTCGGCCGCGGCCAGATCACCCGCAGCCAGCAGTACATCGCCCAACAGACTCCAGAGATAGGCGGTGGATTCGCTGCTCTTGACCAGCGCTTCGGCCTCGGCCCGCGCCCGCTCTGTCTCGCCGGCGTGGAGCAGAGAGTGGACAAGCCGCTGGCGGGCGGCGACGGCTTTGCTCACTTCCAGCCGGGCTTCCATCACCGCCACGGCCTCGGCAGAACGGCCCAGCCCGTCCAGCGCGTCGGCCTGCATATCCTGAAAGGTGACGAGCGCCTCCACGGGCAGACGTTCCAGACAGGCCAGGGCGTCGGCGTAGGCTTCCCAGCGCAGCAGGAAATAAAGCAGTTTGTTGCGCACGGCCGCGGGCAGGCCGGTGATGGCGGACGGGCTAAGTTTGAGATCGGTGAGTAGGGGCATAGGATATTGGGGTATTGTCGGCAAGGTTAATTCCATACGAAGGATAGAAAGGATTACCGAACCTAAAGCTTAAGCGTTCAGTATATCCTCGAAGCTAAATTTTAGAACTTTCTCGAACATATCTTCATTAGCGTCTACAGCAACAACAGCGTTGGCTAACTCAACAAATAAAGAAGCCGATTTCTCGGCCAACTTAGTCTGGTGCTGCTTATCATACTCTCGCAAAAGATGCAATGTTTTCGGGGCTTGATCTACGGTAATGCGCTGATCGGGAAACTGCTTCAACAGCCTCCGGTACAGACTATGCCCATCACCAGTTGTAACTTGTGGAGCGCGATCTTCATAGAATGCTCTCCATATATCGTCTATCACGTTCAGTTCATTGTTTACCAGATTAGTATCCGCATTTCCAAAAAATATAGCGACCATTAAATAGTCGCTGGCGATAATGTCAAGCGCATTCAAATCAACACCAACATCAAGACTTTCGATAGCTGTAATAAACTCATTGGCACTCAATTTCATACGGTTTAGCAGATCAAAATCAATTGATTTCATATGCGGAATCGAAGCTCCTGTCTTTGATAATGTAAAGAAAAATTGTGGGTTGATTGAGGGATTGTAATGCAGGGAGAGTCATTGTAGGTTGGGTTCTTCCGGCAAGGGAACTTTGCCTACCGTTCAGAGAGCGCCAGAAGAACCCAACAGGCCGGACGGGTCACAAATGATTATAATCGATCTCCACGCTGTAATCGGGCACGGGATGGACGCCGACGACCAGTGCGGGGTAGCCGCCGCCGTAGATACGGGAGAGGCCGATGCTCAGGTAGACCGTCTCTGCGCCGAGACGTTCGAGCATTTCGGCTCTGTTGAGATGGAGCGTCTGCACCGGACGGGCTGGCTGGGGCGCATCCGCCAGCAGCCAACTGCGGCCCAGCGCGCGCCAGGCCAGATCGGTCACGTCCAGACCGTTCGGCGCGTCGGCTGCCTGTCCAAAGCGGGCGTCCAGATGGTAGCCGATACGCGCCCGGTATTTGTCCGAGTAGTGATCCCAGAAGAAGTCGCACCAGAAATCTATCGGCTGCACGAGGCAGAGGGAGCGGCTATGTTCCACCAGCACCTGGGCCGGGTGGCGGTCGATGTGCTGGGCGAGGAAGTCGGCGCGCTTCTGCCCATCCAAACGGCGCAGGATGCGCGGCGGCTGTTTGACGAAATCCGTCACCCAATCTTCGGCGTGTACCGGGTCGACGCGGGGGTGCAGAAGATTCAAACTGACTACATCATTGACCTGCACCACCTGGCCGCTGACCGTCGTCATATCGCCCAGAAGCAGCGTGCCAAACTCCTTCACCGGGCGCACCCAGGCGTGAACGCTCTCCGGGTGGCTTTCAGCGACAATCCCGGCGGTGCAGATGCCGCTCTTCATACGGGTCATGGCACGAATAAGAAGTTCGCGCATAGATGGGGATTGGGGAACGGGGATTGGGGACTGGGGACTGGGGAGCAGAATGCCCGATCCCCAATCCCCGTTCTCCAGTCCCTACAAATGGACAACCTCCAGCCCCGGCGTCTGCTGTTGCCAATACTCCGCCACCAGACGGCGGTGACACTGCTCCGGGGTGGCTTCGCTGCACAGAAGGCAGGGGTTGCTGTACCGGCCCAGCACGTCCGCGCCGACGGTCTCGATGGCCCGCTCGGCGATGAGGGGGTGAAAGCGGCGCACGTAGTGATCCCAATCTTTGTCCTGGCGATAGGTGTCCAGAATCTCCGGCGTGGGGGCCAGCTCCGGGTGGTGCTCGTAGGCGATGCCCACCAGTTCCAGCACAAAGGCCAGATCGTCCTTTTTGGCATAGCCCGCCAGTTGGCCGGTGTTGCGCAGACGGCTGTCGATCACAGCGTCCACACCCGCGCTTTGCAGCAGTTGGATAAACTGGCGCAGGGATTTTTGGGTGAAACCGATTGTGTGCAGAGCCATCGCAGAACCTCACAAAAGATGGGAACGCAGATGTCGCAGATTTTATCCGCGCATATCCGCCCGATCAGCGTCGTCCGCGTTCTATTCCCAGGTCAAAAGCCAAACCCCAATTGATCCAAATGCTTCTCTGCTGGGCGCAGGCTGCCGTCGGGGAGGATGTGCTGCACGTCGTAGTCGGCGTCCAGCAGGCTGGGCACGATAAGCAGCGTGCGGTGACAGGTTTCCGGGTCGCCTTCGCTGCACATCATCGCCGTTGGCTGTTTTTGGGCCAACGTTTCCAGCGCGGTCAAGCCCTGGCGGTAGAGGGGCGTCTCCCGCTGGCGGCTGTAGTTGGGGCGCTCGCTGCCCGGATCGTAGAGATCGGCCTGTTCCGGTCGCCCGCCCAGGGTGTCGCCCAGGAATTCGTAGGCGATACCGGCGGCGATCAGCGCGCGCGCCAACTGCTCCCGGTTGAAGTGGGGATTCCAGCGGCTGTAGGGCTGGCTGCGCACATCGGCCAGACAGGTGACGCCGTGCTGTTGGAGCAGGGCCACAAACTCCTCAAGCGGGTGGGTGCTGTGGCCGACGGTATAGAGGATTGGCTGGGCCATCGAACGAACCTCCTGCCCGAAAAGAGGGACACGGATTTGTAGGGATGGGACGGATTGACACAGATAAAAACGGAATTTGTGGGATACTTCTACTTAGCGGATTGTAATGCAAGAAAAGCGTATGCACAAACGGCGCGCTGTGGGCAATGGGTTGGTGGTGGACAGTGGGCTGGCAATCGGGTAATGCGGCCCGGCATCGGTTGAAACCGACGCCTACGCAGCAAGTATGCTGTGGGAAGAAGTGCGTTGAAACGCACTGAAACGAGCGCTGCAATCCGTGTCAACGGATTTCCCATACCAGGCGCAGGTTTGAAACCTGCGTTCCAATCCGTCAATCCGCCACCACCACCCGCATAATCTCCCCGCTGTGATCCACTACATAAACTTCCCCCGCGGCGTCCTGTCCGAAGCTGCTGATGTTGCGCCCGCTCTCCAGTAGCAGGCGATTTTCCCAGGCCGATCCGTCAAAGCGCAGACCCCAGATGCGCCCGGTCAAATAGTCGGCGTAGAGATAGACGCCCTGCAAAGCGGGATGGGCCGCGCCCCGGTAGACAAAGCCGCCAGTGACAGAACGCCCGTCGCTGCGCCCGTACTCCGCAATCGGCAGGGTCAATCCGGTTGTGTCACAGGGGTTGGGGTTGTAGCAGTGGCTGCCTTCGGTGATGCGCCAACCATAATTTTCACCGCCGGGGCTGGCCGCGGGCTGAAAGTTGACCTCCTCCCAAGCGTTCTGGCCCACATCGGCGATGAAGAGATCGCCGGTCTGCCGGTCGAAGGAATAGCGCCAAGGGTTGCGCAGGCCATAGGCCCAAATTTCGGGGAGCTTGCGCGCTTGGCCCACAAAGGGGTTGGTGATGGGCACAGTGTAGGTAAGCGGGTTGCCCGTCTCCACATCAATCCGCAACATTTTGCCCAGAATGTCGCTGAGTGTTTGCGCCCGGTTGTCGGGATCGCCGCCGTCCCCCCCATCGCCCACACCGATGTAGAGAAAGCCGTCCGGCCCGAAGGCGAGACCACCGCCGTTGTGGTTGCCGTGGGGCTGATCGTAGACGAGGACGATCTGTTCGCTGTTGGGGTCGGCGATGTCCGGGTCAGCCGTCAGATGGAAGCGGCTGATGCGGGTCTGCAATTTGCCCAGGGCTTCCGTGGTATAGTTGAGATAAAAGTAGCCCTTTTGGGCAAAATTCGGCGGCAGGGCAATTCCCAGCAGCCCCTGTTCCCAACCCAAACTCACCCGATCCCCAATATTCAACAGAGGCGTGGCGTCGGCCTGACCGTTGCGCATAATCCGTACCAGGCCTCCCTGCTCCACGACAAAGAGCCTGTCGTCGTTGGGATCGGCCATATCCACGGGAGAGCTCAGCCCGTTGACAACTGACGTCAGAGCAATTGGGGGCCAGGCGGGATTGACCGTCGGCGTCGGGGTGGCGGTGGGTGTGACGGTTGGGGACGGCGTCGAAGTGGCCCCGCTCGCCTGGGACACAACCGGCAGGTGGATAATCTCCTCTGCTTCGGCAGGCGAACAACCGCCCAGGGCCAGTACCGTCATCGCCAGGAGGATAAAGGCCGCCCATTGAAAAGTTCGGATTTGCATTTTGGTTTGCTCTCTTTCGCGCTGGTTGGGACGCGGATCGTCCAATCTGCGTTCCCACGCGGAGCGCTGGGAACGAGCCGACAGCCAACTGCTCACTGATAACTATCGCTCCATCAGCCCCATCACACCACTACCCAATCCCCAATATCCAATACCTCTTATCGGGGGACCTCCACCCCAGCCAACACCCGGCGCACGGCGTCGTCCGGATCGATGCCTTCGATCTCGGCTTCCGGGCGCAGGATGATGCGGTGGCGCAGCACAGGCGCGGCCAGGGGCTTCACGTCGTCTGGGGTCATGAAATCCCGACCTTGCAAGGCGGCGTGGACTTTGGCCGATTGGAGCAGGGCAATCGAGGCTCGGGGGCTGCCGCCCAGGAGCAGGTCCGGGCTGCGCCGGGTGGCTGTGACCAGGCGGGTGATGTAGGCCAAAATGCCCGGCTCCACTGTGACATTCTGGATTTCGGCCCGCAGCTCAGCCAGTTCTTCTTTGCGTATCACCGGTTGTAGCCCCATCGCGTCCAGTTTGTGGGCGTCGAAGCCAGTGTGATAGCGGCGCAGCACCTCTTCCTCGGCGGCAGCGGGTGGATAGTCCACCCGCACTTTGAAGAGAAAGCGGTCCAGTTGAGCTTCGGGCAGAGGGTATGTGCCCTCATACTCCACCGGGTTTTGGGTCGCCAGCACCATAAAGGGATCGCCCAGGGGATAGCTGGCCCGGTCAATCGTCACCTGACGCTCCTCCATCGCTTCCAACAAGGCGGATTGGGTCTTGGCAGGGGCGCGGTTGATCTCATCCGCCAGCAGGATTTGTGTGAAGATGGGTCCCTGGCGCAGGTGAAACTGACCGCTGTTCAGATCATAGACCTGTGTGCCCACCACATCGCTGGGCATCAAATCCGCGGTGAACTGGATGCGCCCGTATTCGGCGTCGATCAGCCGGGCCAGGGTCTTGGCGAGCAGTGTCTTGGCCGTGCCGGGCACGCCTTCCAGCAAAACGTGACCACCGGCAAAGAAGGCGATAACCACCTGCTCGAAGACGGCTTCCTGGCCGACGATAACTTTGGCGGCTTGGCTGCGCAATTGGGAAAAGATATCAGAAAGAGTCACGTGGCAATCCTCGCTCTCCGTCGGGGAAAGAAAATTAGGACGCTGATTCAGACAGACAGATGCTGATCCAGTGGAAAACATCTGAGTTGTATTGTATCCCAAACCCAACGGAAATGTGTAAGGATGCAACCGGTCGCATTCGTGAACCTCTGAAATTGTATGCGAAAGGAATGGTGTACTATAATCAGATTTGGAATCCTTCGTTCGTTGGCCTTTCTCCCTTGTCAGCCAAGCGAGACGAGTGCCACCTCTTCGCAATGATGCGCTCCCCTGTCGATGACGACGCAGCCGCAGAGAGACACAGCGCCAACGCTTTGTTCAGCAGAAAGTATTTGTATGCCTAAACGACTTGGAGTTTTGACCAGCGGCGGTGATGCCCAGGGAATGAACGCGGCCATCCGCGCTACCGTGCGCGCCGCGCTTGATCAGGGCGCGGAGGTGTTCGGAATTTATGAGGGCTACCAGGGAATGATCGATGGCGGCAAGTATATCCGCCAGGTGGAATGGGCGGCCACCGGTGGCATTCTGCAAAGAGGCGGCACAATTTTAGGCACAGCCCGCAGTGCGGAATTCCGCACCCGGGAGGGACGGCTCAAAGCTGTGCGCAATCTTCTGCAGCATGGCATCGACCGGCTGGTGGTCATCGGCGGCGACGGCAGCCTGACTGGGGCCAATCTTCTGCGCCAGGAATGGAAGGAATTGTGCCAGGAATTGGTGGCCGCCGGGGAGATCGAGCAGGCTTTGGCCGATGCCCACCCCTATTTGACGATTGCCGGGCTGGTCGGCTCCATTGACAACGATATGTTCGGCACGGATATGACCATCGGCGCGGACAGCGCGCTGCACCGGATCACCGACGCCATTGACGCCATCACCAGCACCGCAGCCAGCCATCAGCGGGCTTTTGTAGTGGAGGTAATGGGGCGCAACTGTGGCTATCTGGCCCTGATGAGCGCGCTGGCCTCTGGCGCGGATTGGGTGCTGATCCCGGAAAACCCGCCAGACCTGGACGATTGGGAAACCAAGATGTGCGACATTCTGCGGGAAGGGCGCAAAAACGGGCGACGGGACAGTATTGTGGTGGTGGCCGAAGGCGCCCAGGATCGCAGAGGCAACCCCATCACCTGCGACCAGGTCAAGCAGGTTCTGGAAACCAAGCTGGACGAAGATGTGCGGGTGACTGTGTTGGGCCACGTGCAGCGGGGCGGTGCGCCCAGTGCCTACGACCGGGTGTTGAGTACACTGGTGGGCGCGGCCGCGGCCAATATCGCTTTGGGAGCAGGCGAAAATGACGAATCTGTGCTGGTGGGCATCCATCACAACAAAATCACTGTTTTGCCCCTGATGGAGTGCGTGGACAAGACCCACGAACTCAACGCGGCCATGCGGGGGCTGGATTTTCTCAAAGCGATGGAACTGCGGGGCAAGAATTTTCAGGAATCCTTCCGCACCTTGCGCACCCTCATTCGCTCTATGCCCCACCCGCCTGTGCCGGGCAAAGAACGCATCCGTTTTGCGGTTCTCAACGCGGGCGGTCCCGCGCCGGGTATGAATGCGGCTGTGCGCCTGGCTGTGGACAAAGGCCACATCCCCGTCGGGGTCTACCGGGGTATGCGGGGGCTGATCACCGACAATTTGCAGGAAATGGAGTGGATGAGCGTCAGTGGCTGGGCGCCCACCGGCGGCTCCGAATTGGGCACCAGCCGCAAGGTGCCGTCTGGTGGCGATCTCTATGCGATTGCCAAAACCCTGGAAAAGCACGGGATCGACGCCATTCTGATGGTGGGTGGCTGGGCTGGCTATCAATCCATGCTGCGTCTCTATCAGGAGCGGGCCAATTTCCCCGCCTTTAATATCCCGTTGATCTGTGTGCCCGCCTCCATCAACAACAATCTGCCCGGCAGCGAATTGTCTATCGGTGCGGACACGGCCCTCAACAGCATTGTGGAAGTGGTGGACAAGATCAAACAGTCTGCTGTGGCCTCCAACCGCTGCTGTATTGTGGAGGTGATGGGCCGCTATTGCGGCTATCTGGCCCTGATGTCGTCCATTGCCACCGGCGCGGAACGGGTCTACTTGCATGAAGAAGGGGTGACGCTGAAGGATTTGCAGCGGGATATTGATATGCTGAAAGAGGGGTTTGAGCACGGCAAGCGGCTGGGGCTGATGATCCGCAACGAGAATGCTAATCAACTCTATACGACACCTTTCCTGTCAGCCCTTTTTGAAGAAGAGGGCGGCTCGCTCTTTGACGTGCGCATCTCTGTCTTGGGTCACTTGCAGCAGGGCGGCGATCCCACGCCCTATGACCGCATTCTGGCAACCAGGCTGGCGTCCAAAGCCATTGACTTTATTGAAGCGCACTACCACAAAGGCGAAACAGATGAATCAGCGGCCTCGATTGGGCTGCTATCTGGCGACGTTCAGTTCACATCCCTTTATGAGATTCCCCGGCTGATGGATGAGAAGACCCAGCGCCCCAAAGAACAGTGGTGGATGGGGCTACGTCCGATTGCCAAGATGTTGGCGCAGCCAGGGCCAGGCTTTCATAATCTCCAACCTCGAATCCCCAATCTCTAATTTTTTCTATCCGAAGGAGTCTCCATTATGCGAATTGGTATCTTGACCGGTGGCGGCGACGTGCCGGGGCTGAATCCCTGCATCAAGGCTGTCGTCTATCGGGCGCAGGAAGAGGGCCACGAAGTAGTTGGTATCCGCCGGGGCTGGGGCGGTCTATTGGAATTGAACCGGGATGACCCGGACAGCGTGGCAAAAAACAGCCAATCCCTGACCAAACAGATCGTCCGCACAATTGACCGCACAGGCGGCACATTTCTCCATTCCAGCCGCACCAATCCGGGCAAAGTCAAGCCCAAGGATGTGCCGGACTTTCTGAAAGACCCGGCCCATCTGGAAGCCGAGGCCAAAGATCCCAGCCTGCGGGATTTCACCGTGCACGTCCTGAAGAACCTGGAGTTTCTCGGTATCGACCGGCTGATCCCCATCGGCGGCGACGACACCCTGAGCTATGGCGAGCGGCTGCACAGCGAAGGCTTCCCGGTCATCGCCATCCCCAAAACGATGGACAACGACGTTTTTGGCACAGACTACTGCATCGGCTTCAGCACCGCCGTCACCCGTTCTGTTCAATTCATCCACCAACTGCGCACCAGCACCGGCTCCCACGAACGCATCGCTGTCGTCGAGCTCTTTGGCCGCAACTCCGGCGAGACCAGCCTGATCAGCTCCTATCTGGCGGGCGTGGACAGGGCTATCATCTCGGAAGTGCCCTTCAACCCGGAGAAACTGGGCGAGCTTGTCCTGCGGGACAAGCGGGCCAATCCCAGCAACTACGCGATGGTCACCATCAGCGAAGGCGCACATATGGCCGGCGGCGCGGTGGTGGAGTACGGCGAGACCGACGCCTATGGACACCACAAGCTGGGCGGCATCGGCGAGATTACCGGCGAAGCGCTGCAGAAGATCACCGGCGAGAATATCATCAACCAGCGGCTGGGCTACCTTATGCGCTCCGGCGCGCCCGACGCGATGGACCTGATGGTGGCGACCAACTATGCCCACCTGGCTATGGATCTGATCACCAAAGGCGAAAGCGGGCGGATGGTCGCCATCCGGGAGGGCATCTACACCCACATTCCCATGAATATGGTGACCAGCGGTCTGAAGCGGGTGGATGTGGACCAGTTGTACGACACCGAGCAATATCTGCCCAAAGTGCGCAATGTAATGGGCAAGCCGCTCTTCCTGTACTAAAGGCGGCGTAGGTTGGGTAAAGCCCACGCCAGCGACACAGCATACCCAGCCAGCCACTATGGGTTTTACCCAACACAGCCGTCGGGTTCTCGCCGCAGACGTGCAAGGCAGTTCGTGATCTGTTCTGCGGCAAGAACCCAACCTACGATCTTGTACGGCGGCAGCTCTGGCAGTATAATTGATGGGTCATTGTGCAAAATTACACAATGAGCGAGTAAGCAACCACTCCCGCAGCGGCGGGTGATACACAGCAGAAACTTAGTTCTTGCAGAAGAACCCGGTTTCTCGAATAGAAAGGAACCCAATTCTATGATTCACGAATCCATCTACGAGATTCGCCAGAGTGTGGTGGCATCTCTCAAAGTTGAAAATGGCAAAGTGGCGGTGGTAGACGAAAACCGCCTGCGCAGCACAGATATCGACACACTGGTGCGGGACGCCGTCTTTGGCACGCCAGCCGTGCGCGACTTTGCCCGTTGGCTGATCTGGGAAGCGGGCCAGGCATTGGGCGCGCAACCGGCCAGCATCCACGAATTCTACATTGCCCGTGCCAGAGGCGAATGGTCGAATCGCACTGTCCCGGCTATGAATATCCGCTTCTCCACCTATGACACAGGCCGGGCCGCCCTGCGCGCCGCATTGGCCACCGACACCCGCGCCCTGATCTTCGAGATCGCCCGCAGCGAAATGGCCTACACGGATCAGGAACCAGCCGAGTTTGCCACCAGCCTGATCGCGGCGGCCATCAAAGAAGGCTATCGGGGGCCGCTCTTCATCCAGGGCGACCACTTCCAGGTCAAAGCATCCACCTACAAGAAGAACCCGGAAGGTGCAATTCAGGAAGTGAAAGATCTGATCGCCAAAGCCGTGCCTGCGGGCTTCTGGAATATCGACATCGACACCAGCACGCTCGTCACACTGGAGCCGGAATCGCTGGTGGACCAGCAGTACCACAACTTTATGCGCTCGGCCGAGATCACCAAATTTGTGCGGGATTTGGAACCCGCAGGCGTGACCGTCAGCCTGGGCGGCGAGATCGGCGAAGTGGGCGAGAAGAATTCGACCACCGACGAGTTGGATGCCTATATGTCCAACTACTTGGAGGTCTTGGCTGGGCTGGGCAACTATGCGGGTCTGAGCAAAATCAGCGTGCAGACGGGCACCAGCCACGGCGGCATTGTGCTGCCCGATGGCTCGATTGCCAAAGTGGCGGTGGATTTTGAGACCCTGCGCGATCTGGGCGAGCGGGCATGGCTCTACGGCGCAGGCGGCGCTGTACAGCACGGAGCCAGCACCCTGCCCCGGGACTATTTCGACAAATTCCCGGAGATGCATACGTTGGAAATTCACCTGGCGACCGGCTTCCAGAATATCTTCATGGACGATCCGGCCTTCCCGGAAGGGCTGAAACAGCGCATCTACAGACACTTGGACACCCACCACGCGGACGAGCGCAAGAGCGGACAGACCGACGTCCAGTTCTATTACAGCACCCGCAAGAAAGTCCACGGCCCCTTCAAGCCCGAACTGTGGAGCTTTCCCTCGGCCAACTATAGTGCGATCTACAAGTCCTTGGAGGATGAATTCCGTTTCTTCTACGAGAAACTGAATGTGGTGGGCACAAAGGAATTGATCGAGCGGCTGGTTCCTCCGGTGGAGTATCACCAGCCCATGCCAGCCAGCGCACGAATGGTCGGCGATGATATGGGATTGGCAGACTGACGCTAGGGCGGAATGGTATTCCGCCACGAATTCCTGCGGGCGGAATACCATTCCGCCCTACCAGAGGCTCGCCCGTCGAAAAACGGGCGAGCCTTTTCTTTGCTTGCCTATGGCTGCCCTGCTATTTGCGCATAGCCCCATTCCCCGCTATGCTACCATTATTCTCCGGCGTCTTCCGTCCGCGTCGGACACTGGAGCTTAGATGGCTCGTTTCCGTCTCTTCGTCGTTGTGTCCATTCTGCTGGTGTCTGTGTGGGTGGTGGCTGCCGTCGCTTCCCAGCCAGTCTTTTCGGCGCGCAATGCCAACGAAGAGATTCGCATCTATCCGGACACACCTGTCTTTTTTCAACCGTTTTTCATCACTGCCGCCGGTCAGTGGGGAAGCACCTGTGTGCCCGCTTTTCATTCGGTGAATGTAGAGACGGGCATTATTCTTCTGGAGGCCAGAACGCCCGGCGCGCTTGTGCCCTGTGATGATACGCCGACTGATTGGGAAATTTCTGTTTTGATACAGCCCCAGCAACCCTATTCCTATACAGTGCGACTGTCTGTCATCTCCGGTATCACTGGCACTCTTCTCGCCTTTGCCAACCACGACTTTGATGTGATCGGTGGTATCCAACAGATTCCCGCTCTGCCCCTGGCCGGCGAAGATGTCAGCCTGCGCCTGGCCGATGTGAGCCTGGATAGCTGCACACCCCAATATCTTTCCCACAGCGTCATCACCCAAACTATCACCATCGAAGCCCAGATACCCGATCTGGTCTGTGGACAGGTCCCAACTCCCTGGCAGATCGATACGGCTGTCGATCCGCTGCCAGCCGGAGAATATCGAGTGGAGATGTTTGTGACAGATAATCGGTTTATGCCCCCACAACGCACCCGGCTGCTGGACGGATCGTTTTTGGTGGCAGAGACGATTTATACCATCTATTTACCAGTGTGGGGCTGTTTTGGAGCGGACGTTTCGCCTCTGGTCTGTGAATCAGCGCTGTCGCCAGGACGGCGCGGGCTCTTGCCGTGACCCCCACACCCGTCGGCTGGATCTGTGAATGCACGGCCCCGGCTTGCCGCTTCCGCTTTCCCGCGGCCTGGGAAGACGAGCGGCGGCTGATCTGCCCGGTCTGTGGCGACCCGACTGACTGCCAGCTTTTGTCGCCCAAAGAGGGCGAGGAAGGCGACCAGCGGCGGGAGTCAGTCAGCGGGCCGCTTGTTCATCTGCTGCTGGACAACATCCGCAGCACCTACAACGTCGGTTCGCTCCTGCGCACAGCCGAGGGCGCAGGGATTGCTCACGTCCATCTCTGCGGCATCACCCCCAAACCAGACCACCCCAAAGTTGCCAAGACCGGGCTGGGGGCGGAGGAGATTGTGCCCTGGAGCTATCATCCCAATGCACGCATCGCTGCCGAAGCGCTGGTGACCAAGGGCTGGCGGATCTGGTCCCTGGAAACGGGTGCGCGGGCCGAGCCGATCTTTGCCATCCGCACCGGGGAAGCGGACCGGGTGGTGCTGGCTGTGGGCAACGAAGTCACCGGCGTAGACCCGGCCCTCCTCGACCTGAGTGAGCGGATCGTCTGCTTGCCGATGGATGGGGCAAAACGTTCGCTGAATGTGGCCAGCGCGGGCGCGGTTGCGATCTATTGGCTACGCTTTGGATGAAGAAAGTGAGCAGTAACCAGTAATCAGTGGAGTTGGCGACACATTCACTGTTCACTGCTCACTGTTCACTGCTAACACCCAATCTCTACCAACTACGAGAACCGAATGCAAACAATCCTCTTTCTCTGCACGGGCAACTACTACCGCAGCCGCTACGCCGAACTGCTCTTCAATGAACTGGCACAAAGAGCGGGCCTGGGCTGGCGGGCCGCTTCACGCGGGCTGTTTGTCAAAGAAGGCGTCAACCCCGGCCCAATCGCCAAACCGACGCTGACCGCGCTGGCCGACGCCGGGATCGTTCCGCCCGCGGCGGACATCGAACGCTATCCCGCGCAGGTGAGCGAGGCTGAACTGGCCGGCGCGGCGATAGTCGTTGCGCTGAAAGAGGCAGAGCACCGGCCACTGCTGGCCGCAAGCTATCCTGGCTGGAAAGATCGGGTGATCTACTGGCACATCCACGACCTGGACAAAGCCAGCCCAGCGGAGGCTCTGGGCGAGATTGACAGGCTGGTACGGGAAGTGGTGGCCGAATTGGCAACAGACAGCGAACCGATGACCAATGGTCGGTAATCGCTGGCTGGCCCTTTACCGGACACAACGGGGATCGCCTTCTGTCGTCGGCTGGTCTATGGCCCTGGCCTCGACTGGCGCGGCCGCGCTGGTCACACCCCTGGCCCGGGCCGCGGTGACCAGCGGTGTGGACCCATTGGGGATGCTGCTGGCCCGGCTGGGCATTGCGGTTGTGTTGATGGCCGTGACCCTGGGCGTGACCCGGCCCGAAGTTCTGCGTATTGACCGGGAGCTGGCCGGACGGGTGGCCCTGGTGGGCGGGATTGCCGGGGTGGAGATCTGCTTCTTCTTTCTCTCCCTGGCCTGGATCGATTCGTCAATGTCGGCGATGTTGAAATCTGTGCAGCCCCTGGTGGTGCTGATGCTGCTGGCCTTCGGCGGGGAACGGCTGACCGGTCGCCACCTGCTGCGGCTGGCAGTGGCCGCGGTAGGTATTTATCTGCTGGTGGGGCCAAGCGGGCAGCTTTCGTCCCTGGGGCTGATCCTCACCGGCCTGTCGATTCTGCTCTACGCGGCCCAACTGGTACTGTTGCAATGGCGGCTGTTGGAGTACGACCCGCGCACGGTGACCTTCTATCTGCTGGTGATGATGACACTGGTGGTGGCGATTTTCTGGGCTGTGCAGGGCGCGGCCTGGCGCGATCCGGGCGTAACAGGCTGGGCTGCGATTCTGGTGATGGCGGTGATCAGCACCTACTTTGCCCGCATCGCTCAGTTTGTCGCCATGCGGCACATCGGCGGCGGACAAGTAGCTCTGCTCTGGCCCCTGCAAACTCTGTTGATTATTCTGCTCTCTGTGCTATTTTTGCACGAACAGCTCACCCTCTTTCAGTGGGCTGGGGGTGTGTTGGTGTTGGTCAGCGCAGGGTTGGCGATACAACGAACGCGACCAACCGATGAACCAATCAACCGATGAACCGATCAACTGCTCCCCGGTTGATTGGTTCATCGGCCTTTTTCCTCACTTCACCCAAAGGAGTTTCCCCATGCGTTTTGGAATGAGCGGCTGTTTTTTACCGTCCGACATGGACGAAGTAACCCCGGAGATGTGCCGCCGGGTGCGGGAGGTGGGCTTTAGCGGCATCTTTACCCGCTTTCGGGCCAACGATCCCCACACGACTCCCCGCCACAAAGCCCAACGGCTGAAGGATTTGCTGGCCGGGGAGGGAGTGCGCCTCTTTCAGGTGACGGGCTACTGGCAGAATCTGGTCACGCCCGACGAGAGCGTGCGCAAGGAAGCCGTGTCTACATTGCAGGCCGCCCTGCGTCTGGCCGGCTGGATGGGGGCGCGGGGCATCGACACCGGCCCCGGCTCGATGAATCCCTCCGGTCCCTGGTTTCCCCATCCCGACAACTGGACG
The DNA here is from genome assembly GCA_945905745.1 of Litorilinea aerophila. Classification (GTDB taxonomy): domain Bacteria; phylum Chloroflexota; class Anaerolineae; order Caldilineales; family Caldilineaceae; genus JACQGT01. The sequence continues at coordinate 2,056 of CAMDQF010000053.1, read as the reverse complement.
GCCAGCGCAGAGCGGCAACTGGTCAAAACCCTCAACGAATGCAAGTCCGCCGCGGAGGACGCAGGGGTCTTTCTCAGCCTGGAGAGCCACCAACTGGTGACGCTAAAAACGCCAGAGATTGCCCGGCGGGTGCTGGACGAGGTGAACTCCCCCTGGGTGCGCTGCGACTACGACTCGGCCAACTGGATTACCCTGGAGACGGTCTTCGACACCGGCGCAGAGGTCAGCCGCCATTTTGATGTGATGGGCCGCCACATCGTCAGTTGCCACGCCAAAGACATTTGGATCGAAAACCGGTTGGCCCTGCACCTGAGCGACGGCTGCCCCGGCAAAGGGCTGATGGATTTCAAGACCCTTTTCCGGCGGATGGAGGCGCTCAACCCGGACTATCCGGTCATCTCCGAGGGCAACAGCACAGAAGAGCTGCCCGCGGTGGCCCGCCTCTTCCACGACACCGCGCGAGAGTTGGGCATCCGCGTGCTGGACGCAGACGAGGAAGTTTGATCGGAATAGAGAGTTGTATACACGGATAGAAGGGAACACGGGTTTCTGGCACTTGTCAGCCAGGTGGACGGCGTAAAGCAATTCTCAGTAGACCTCAGTGTGTTGGGTTCTCCCGGCACTCATTGGAGTGTAGATGATGATCTCTTGCCAGGAGAACCCAACCTACGATTAGGCAGTTTGCGGTCTACTGATTCTCTGCGTCTCTCTGTCTCTGCGCCTCCGCGTTGAAACTCCGGAATCTGCGGCTCTTTACTCCCGGTCGGTGACTTTTGTGGTGCGCTGGAAGGTGGCTGGTCGAAAGCCCTGGGCCTCGGCCAGGGGCTGGGTGAGCAGTTGAATGGGCACAATTTCCAGAATGGGCAAGAGCGGGGCCGGCGCGGCGGGGATGGCGGACTGGAGCAGGGTAGGGCTGTCCAAACCGGCCTGGGGTTGCGGGGTGATCAGTACCACCTGTGCGCCGTAGCTGGCCAGTTCTAGGGCAAAATTTTCATTGAGCCGTCGGGTGGGGCCACTGCCCGCAAAGATGACAACTTTCAGGCCGGGGCGGGCCAGCTCAATCGGGCCGTGGCGGAATTGGGCCGCGGAGACGCCCAGACAGAAGACTTTGCTCGATTCGGTTGTGATGAGGGCGGCGGTGCAGGCGCTGGGGAGGCTGTGTCCCCGGCCCAGATAGGCCAGGGTTTGGCACGGGCCAAGAAAGCGCGCGATGGATTCGATGCGCGGTTGCCAGTCGGCCAGATAGCTCGCCAACTCCGTCGCGACGGCCGAAAGTTGCCCGGCGGTTTCCCCGGTGTCGCCCCGCCCCAGTGCCGCCGCCAGCAACGCCTGGGCAGCCAGGGTGGCCGTGTAGGTTTTGCTCGAGACCGCCTCTTCCGGGCCGGCGTGGGTGCAGATGTTCACATCCGCCCAGCGGGCCAGACTGTTGTGGGGGCCGTTGGTGATGGCGATGGATCCACCAGGCCGTTGGGGTAGACGAGTGACTTCCACTACCTCCGCGCTCTCCCCCGACTGGGAGACGGCGACAAGCAGTGTCTTGGGGGTCAACGCGGACAGGGCCTGATGGATCAGCTCCGACGCATCCCAGGCAGTGACAGGAATGGGCAGGCTGGCGGTCAGGGCCAGGGCCAGACTATGGCAGCCGAAGAGGGAGCTGCCCATCCCGGTCAGCACGACCCGGTCAAAGTCGCCCCGGTGGATGCGCCCCCCGATGGCGGTGGCGGCTTCTTTTGCGCTGGCAAAGCCCGCGATTGTGCGACCCAGGGCCTCGGGTTGTTCCAGAATTTCGGCAAGAAAACGTTGGTTGGACATGGACCGACTCTCTGTGGGATGATAAGATCGAAGACGATCTGTGTAGGGCAAAAACGACCCACTTAGTGTACAAGATTTTCACAAAACAGACCTATTCTCCAATACCTTCGCCAAGTTGATGAAAAAACGGAGCCAAGAAGTAAGATAGATTAGCAACGGACAAGTTGGTTACTCTATCTCTACTCAAAGGCTCCTCATGGACATTATTGCGCTACTTCAGGTATTGAGTCAATGTTTGGATCAG
>CAMDQF010000052.1 GCA_945905745.1 Litorilinea aerophila | reverse complement strand
TTGTTGAAGGACTCAATAACAAACTCAAGACCATCAAGCGGCGATGCTACGGCATCATGAAAGTCTCAACCCTGTTTCAACGAATCTGGCTCGATCTACAGGGGCGAACACGATTTTTCATGTCAACCCCCTGAGATCCTAAAGAGCCCCCTCGGCTGTGGGCCTGTTCGACCAGCCAACGATTGAAGACCAACTGGTCCTCTCCAGTCAGGGGAAAGCCGCTGTCATTCGTATAGCCATCTACGTTGTCCGGCTCCACCCCGTCACACTGTTTGGTCACAGCCAGGTCCAGCCGGGCTTTCATCACCGGCGCGAGCTGATCGATCTGGCGGATGTCCAGCCACTTCTCATCGGGCCAGCCGTCTAAGGGGCTGCCAAGGAGTGCTTCCGGGAAGGCCCCTGCGTCATCCCGCCAGTTCTCCCAGCTACCCGCGCTGAAATAGCAGATGACGATCCGACCGTCGCTGTGCAGTTGGGCGATGGTGGCCTGGGGCGCATCGAAGAGATCGATGTCATACATCGCCACATCAAACGAGGTGTCGATGGTCTCCTTCAGTTGCCACTGCCAGGTTGTGCCGGGTGGAGGTTGCCAGATGTCGGTTGCCGACAGGCGGGCGGTGGAAGCCGGTGTTGTGTGGGCTGGGGGAGAAATGTTACTGCCCTGCAAAGGGACACATCCCAATGTGCCCAGCAAAAGCATTAGCCCCAACGCCAGCACCCGACGACTTGAACGAATCATTGTTCACTCCTTTGCTGACGGTATCACGCCGGACCAGTATACCACACGGCTGGTCCGGCTGCTTCTGGATTGGGGAAGATGAACCCGCTGGTCTGCGCGCTTTTGACGCTTCTCCCCGTAGACTCTATAATGACGGGGAAATCACCGATTGCCATCCTGCCACCCAATGCCGAGAGCTATGCCCGTTTACGCCACTGCCGACGATTTGTATGCCGTGCTCAAGGAAGTCTTTGACCGGGTGAACCAGAAACCGGACCAGATTGCGGCCTTTACCAGCAGCAATCTGGTGATTCGGATGCGCTTTTCCGGTCCAGAGGCCGAAGTCCTGCTGGACGGTCGTCAGCCGCCCCTGGAAGTCTTTTTCGGGACCCGGCCCGGTGGGGCGGATTTGGATCTGGCTATGCAGGCTGATCTGTTGCATAAAATCTGGCTGGGCCAGACGGAACTGAAGACCGCTTTCTTCAGCGGTCAGATTCAGATGAAGGGGAATATGCTGCGGGCAATGAAGTTGGCTGACCTCTTCCGCGAAGCCGAAGCGGCCTATCCCCAGGTGCTGGCCCAGATGGGCCGGACATAAGCGCTCTTTTTTTGCTTTGACACTGCGTGAATGTCTCGTTATAATTCCCCAGCCGTTCTGCGTACTGGTGTTCTAATAGAGGAGCAGAATGAGTGTAATAGATGATATCAAGGCCCGCATCGATATTGTCGATCTCGTCTCCCGCTACGTGCCCCTAAAGCGCGCCGGACGTTCGTACAAGGCGTGCTGCCCCTTTCACGAAGAACGCACCCCAAGCTTTGTCGTGACCCCGGATCGGGGCACTTGGCACTGCTTTGGTGGCTGTGGCGAAGGTGGTGACATCTTTTCCTTTATGATGAAGAAGGAAAATGTCGATTTCCGTGACGCCCTTCAACTGCTTGCAGCCGAAGCCGGTGTGGAGCTTGTCCAGCCGGATGAAGACGAAGATGGCAAGGAGCGCGAGCGGCTCTACAACGCCAACGCCCAGGCTGCTCAATTTTTCCGCAACCAACTGCACCGCAGCCCATCGGCCCAGACAGCCCGGGATTACCTGCGCAAACGGGGCATTGATGCCCGTGTGGCCGAATTGTTCCAGCTTGGCTTTGCCCCGGAGAGTTGGGACAGTCTGCGGGATTATCTGGCCGCCCAGGGCTATGATTATGCCTGGCAACATAAGGCCGGGCTGCTCAAATACAACGAGGAGCGGGACAGCTACTATGACGCTTTTCGCAACCGGCTGATGATCCCCATCGCTGACCGCCAGGGGCAAATTATCGGTTTTGGCGGGCGGGTACTCGACGATTCAGTCCCCAAGTATCTCAACACTGCCGAGACGCCTCTCTTTCACAAATCCTCAGCCATCTATGGCTTCGACAAAGCCTATCGGGCCATCCGGGATGCAGACGCGGTGGTGATTGTGGAAGGCTATATGGATGTGATCGCTGCCCAGCAGTTTGGCTTTGGCAATGTGGTAGCCTGTATGGGCACCGCCATCACCGAAGAACAATTGCGCCAGTTGCAGCGTTACACCAATAACTTTGTGCTGGCCCTGGACGCGGACAACGCCGGGCAGCAGGCCACCATTCGGGGATTGAACCAGGCCCGCCAGGCTCTGCAACGGGTGAGCAAACCAGTGCCTATGCCTAACGGGCGGGTGCGGCTGGAAGAGCGGCTGGTGGCGGATCTGCGCATCGTTGCCCTGCCCGAAGGCCGGGACCCGGACGACATTGTGCGTCAGGACGCTGACCTTTGGCGGGAACTGGTCAAGAATGCTCAGCCGCTGGTTGATTACTACATCAGCGTGATCACTGCCCAGACCGATTTGGAGAGCGCACAGGGCAAGGGCCAGGCGGTAGGTGAACTGGCCCCGCTGATTGCCGAGTTGGGCGATGAGATCGAACGGGAACATTACACCCAATTGCTCAGTCGTCTGGTACAGATCGACGAGCAGACCATCGCCCACCGGGTCCAGGCCGCCGGGCGCTCGGCCAGCCACCGCCGGTCCACGGCCAGGCAGCCAGGCCAGCCACGCCAGGATGGCAGTGGCGCACCGGACGGGGTCAACAGCGGCGTCGCTGAGGGCGAAAATGGGGCAGACCCAGCCCAGCCATCACTCCCGCGTGACGGCCAAATCCGCTCAGGCAGGTCCGCCAAGGCCCAGGCTCCAGCCATGCCGCCGGACCCGGAGACCCGTCTGGAGCGCTATCTGCTGGCGATGCTGCTGATCGAGCCGAATCTGCTCATCTGGCTTTCCGAGGTGCTGGAGAAGTTGCAGATTCCTCCCTTGGAAGTAGATGATATGGAAGACATCAAACACCGGGAGATCTTTGCGGCATTGAAGCATTTCCTGGCAGGGGATGAATTGTGGGATTTGGAACTCTTTCAGTCAGCTTTGAATCCCGACCTGCACGAAGCAATGACCGAAATGCTTCTTCACGGCATGGCCTTGCCAGACCGGGAAACCGAAGCCATCCGGGAAGCGCTGGTCAAAGGCATTCTGCGTATGCGCCGGGAACGCCTGGCGGACGTATTCAGCACACTCAATTTCTTGTTACAGGATGCCCAGGAGAGCGGAGATCGACAGGCTCTGCTGGGGTTTTCCACTGCCATCAACACCAACCGCCGGGAGCGACACCACTTGGACAAGGTTTCGGCCAGCATCAATCGGGCACCCTATGGTGTCACCCGCACGGAACAAGGCGTTCGTATCGCCTGATGATCCCTCGACTGCGAGACAGAGCATGACCACACGTGAAAAACGCCCAACCCGACCAACACCCGGCAAAAGCCAGGCTGCGGCGGCTTCTTCTAACGTAAGCGAACTGGATGAGTATATCCACATGGGCGAAGCGACCGAAGAAGAAGAAGATGTCTTTGCGGATATCGAAGAAGAAGAGGATGACGACGAGAGCGCTCCTTTGCCTCGCATTGCCCGGGACTTGAAGCTGGAAGAGGAGATCGAACGGGAGAAGTATGTCCCGGTGGAAAAGGTGATCGAAGATGTGGCCGAGCTGGGCCAGGCCCTGGACCCAGTGCGTATGTATTTGCGCGAGATTGGACGCCACGCCCTGTTGACCGGGGAAGAAGAGGTCGCCCTGGCCAAGCGGATTGAACTGGGCGTGCAAGCAGCGAAGAAATTGGAAACCCAGAACAGCAACGGCGATCTGTTGGATAAGCCCCTGGAGGATATTGACTTCGACGAATTGGACCAACTGCGCCAATTTATCCGGGATGGCAAACTGGCCCAGGACCAATTGGCCCAGAGCAATCTGCGGCTGGTGGTCAGCGTGGCCAAACGCTATATTGGCCGGGGCCTGAATTTTCAAGACCTGATTCAGGAAGGCAATGTCGGCCTGCTGCGGGCCGTGGAGAAGTTCGATCACTCTCTCGGCTTCAAATTCAGCACCTATGCCACCTGGTGGATTCGCCAGGCCATCAGCCGGGCTATCGCCGACCAGGCCCGTACCATCCGCATCCCCGTGCATATGGTGGAAACCATCAACCGGCAGGTGCGGGTGCAGCGCCGCTTGCAGCAGGAGGTGGGCCGGGAGCCGACTGCGGAAGAGATCGCTCTGGAAATGGAGTTTATGGAGCCAAAGGATGTAGAGGCGATCCGCAAAGCCTTGCGCGCCGGGACCCTCCTGGACCCGGCATTGCAACACAACCTGGAACGGGCTTCCACCAAAGTGCAGAAAATTCAGCGCCTCAGCCGGGAACCCATCAGCCTGGATACGCCGGTTGGCTCGGAAGAGAGCAGTTATCTGGGCGACTTTATCGAGGATGAGAGTCTGCCTGGTCCGGCGGACGCGGCCAGCCTGAGTATGCTGAAAGAGCAGATGGGGGAGATTCTGGATCAGTTGGCCGAGCGGGAGCGGCAGGTGCTGGTTATGCGCTTTGGCCTGGAAGACGGCATCAGCCGCACCCTGGAGGATGTGGGCAAGGAGTTCAAGGTGACCCGGGAGCGGGTGCGCCAAATCGAGGCCAAAGCCCTGCGCAAACTGCGCCATCCCTTGCGCAGTCGTAAACTGCGGGATTATTTGTGATAGGGAACAAACAGCCGGCCGGTGACTGGTTCTGGGGCCAGAAACGGGATGGGTGAAACGTGAGATAGGTGACCTGTTTTTACGTCTCCTACATCAGGTTTCACCGACTGCGTCTCACCTTTGGTGTCTCGAAATTTGACATTCCGGCCAGAAACCGTATACTACAGAGCGCAAACGCCGATCCTCGATAGCTCAATCGGCAGAGCATGCGGCTGTTAACCGCAGGGTTCTTGGTTCGAGTCCAAGTCGAGGAGCCTGAAAAAGTCCGTCACCTACTGGGGTGACGGACTTTTTTTGATCAATTCCGCGCTTTCTCCCAATTCCCTGTCGATTTCCGTCTATCCCATTCGTCGTATTCACAGATGAGCGCAACTGTGCGTTTCTATCCCTACACTTTTGAGGAGAAATGACGATGACAACCTATGTTTTGCTTTACACTGGCGGTGGAATGCCTGAGAGCGAGGAAGAGGGTGCGAAGGTGATGGCGGCCTGGTGGGCCTGGTTGGGTAGCCTGGGCGAGGCGCTGGTGGATGGCGGTAATCCGATTATCAATGCGAAGAATATCTCGCCGGACGGCAGTGTGAGCGATGGCTCGATTGGTACGCCCGCCACTGGCTACTCCGTCATCAAGGCCGACTCTCACGACGCGGCTGTGGTACTGGCAAAGGGCTGCCCCCATTTGCAGAGCGGTGGGCAGATCACTGTCTATGAGACGATGGAAATGTAGTCACGAAGTTCCTCTCTATGGCTATCAGAGGAAAAGCGAGTCAGCCCAATTCGGACTGACTCGCTTTTCGTTTGAACTTCCTCCGTGACTGGCGTACAATAACCCCATCGCTTCCACTTACCCCACCTCACAGGAGAAAATCCAATGTCCTGGACATTTGAAATCCTTGCCGAACCGACGAACGGTCTGACCGAAGGGCCGGTCTGGGACGGCAGCGGTCTGCTCTACACCAACATTCCCAACAGCCGCATCCTGCGCTACGATGCGGCCAGCGGCCTCATCAGCGTCTGGCGGGAGGGGACGAACAATGCCAACGGGCTGATGCTGGACAGCCAGGGCCGGCTCTTTGCCTGTGAGGGGGGCGGGCGGCAGATGGTGCAATACCCCACCGACGGGGGCGAGACTGTCGTTCTCGGCGACAACTACCAGGGCAAACGGCTCAACAGCCCCAACGATCTGGCCGTGGACAGCCAGGGCCGCGTCTGGTTCACCGACCCCCGCTACGGCGACTTCCGCGACGATATGGAGCTGGATCACGAATCGATCTTCCGGTTAGAACCCCAGACCGATGGCTCGTGGAAGTGCGTGCGGGTGACTTTCGACACGACTTCCCCCAACGGTCTGCTCCTCTCCCACGACGAGAAGACCCTCTATGTGGCCCAATCCAAATACGGCGACGGCCAAAAGCGGGAGCTGCGCGCCTATCCCATCCACGCCGATGGTAGTCTGGGGAAATACGAAGTACTGCACAACTTCTACCCCCACCGGGGCATCGACGGTATGACCCTGGACATCGACGGCAATATCGTCGCCACCGCCGGCTGGGAAGTCTCTGGGCCGGGCGGGATGATTTACGTCTTTGCGCCCAACGGCCGGGTGTTGGAGACCCATCCCCTGCCCTGCCAACGCCCCACCAACTGCACCTTCGGCGGCCCGGAACTGAGCGATCTCTACGTCACCAGCATCGAAGGCCATCTGCTGCGGGCGAAGACGGATCGGCGGGGGAAGAGGGTGGGTGCGTAGTTTGGCAATGCCATATTTGAGTTTCCTTACCCCGATGGACTAGCGCCGGTTGAGTAGGCTGGGGCTGTTTCCAGCCGTATCGAAACCCAGCGGGTGAGAAAAGACGTCTTCCTACCCGTTCGTTGGGTTTCGATACGCCTCGAAGACTCGGCTACTCAACCATCGCTCACTAGCCCCGCCGGTAGTCGAAGTAATCGGCATTTCTGCTATAATCAGGAGCGCAAGCAATGACCGAAGATGACATCCTGAGCGAGATACGAGAGTATGAACTACGTCAAGTGCATTGAAAACAGCGGCAATGAAGCATCTCTCGATGTGGATGCGATCTATCGCGTGTTGCCCGTGAATGAGATAGAGCGTAGCGGCGGAATGGTGCGGGTGATCGACAACGAGGGGGAGGATTATCTTTACCCGATGCGCTGGTTTGAAATTGTGCCGGAAGAGAATCTGGTTGCTGATCTGTCTGAACCTCTGACCGTCCGACTCAGCGGCGTTGCAAAACTGACTATACGCGATATCGCCCGTCGGCAAGGGGTTTCTATGGCGTCTCTCGTCCGCCAGTGGATCGAAGAACGGCTCGATCTGCCTTCCGTCGCCTGAAATTCATACAGGAATAATTCATGCAAATCACCTCCATCGAACCCCTCATCCTGCAAGTCAACCGACGCGGGGATTGGCTGCACGTCCTCGTGCATACGGACGCGGGCATTACCGGCGTCGGCGAGGCCAGCCACAATGGCAACGATGCGCTCTGCGTGGCGACGCTCGGCGTCTTTGCCCAGCGGTTGGTGGGCCAGAACCCGCTGGAGATCGCCCGCATCCGCCGTAGCCTGCGCCAGAGCGACGGCGGGCGGGTTTGGAATACGGCTCTGAGCGGGCTGGAGCAGGCCCTGTGGGACATTCTGGGCCAGCACCTGGGCGTGCCGGTACACACCCTCTTCGGCGGGGCCGTGCGGGATCGCCTGCGGCTTTACGCCAATATCAACCGCCACGTGAACAACCGCACCCCGGAGGGCTTTGCCCAGGCCGCCGTCCAGGCCGCGGATGAGGGCTTCAGCGCCATCAAACTGGCCCCCTTCGATGAATTGCGCCATCCCTACCGTCGGGTCACAGGGCCACAGGCCGATTGGCAGGCGGGTGTGGCGCGTGTGCGGGCCGTGCGCAAGGCCATCGGCGACGCGGTGGAACTGGCTGTGGACTGTCACAGCCGGATGGAGGCGTCAGTCGCCAAAATCGTGGGGCAGGAGTTGGCCGACTGCAATCTCTTCTGGTACGAGGAGCCGGTCTCCCAGGACCAGCCGGAGGCTCTGGCCGCCATCACAGCGTCCGTGCCTATGCCCACCGCCTCTGCCGAGAGTGTCTTCGGGGTGGAAGGCTTCCGTCCCTTCCTGGCCCAACGGGTGGTGGATGTGATTATGCCCGACGTGAAGCATTGCGGCGGTATTCTGGAACTGAGCGAAATTGCTGCCGCAGCCCGGATGTATCAGGTGCAGGTCGCGCCCCACAACCCAGCGGGGCCGCTCTCCACCGCTGCCACCGCGCAGGTGGCGAGTACCTGGCCCAACTTCTACATTCTGGAATATGCCTGGGGCGAAGTGGATTGGCGGGCGGAGCTGCTGCAACCGGCGGAGCGGATCGAGGATGGCTATCTGGTGCTTTCCCAGGAGCCGGGGCTGGGACACCGGCTCAACCCGGCGCTGGTGGAGAAGTACCGCCGAGGGAGCGCCAGCGCGGCCGATTCGTCGAAGGTGGTGGTGGCGGGATAAAAAGGTGATTGGGTGAATAGGTGATTGGGTGATTGGGTGACTCGTCGCCGCCCAATCACCCAATCACCCAAAAAGGTCCCCGGCACTTCAGAAAGTGCCGGGGACCTTTGCTAGTCGATTTGTTCTTCCAGAGCAGAAATATATCGCTCCTGGGCTGTGATCGTCTCTTCCAATTCGTGAATCTGTCGTTCTAGAAGTGCCAGTTTACCTTCCATCACTTCGCGCAATTGTTGAGCAAGTCGATGTCTGACTAACCGGGGACGGTTCAGGTGGAGTAGTGTGATATGGAAGCGACCGGTCTCTGTGAGAGGTTCCAACCGGCCAGTTTGGGGATTGAGTCGGTAGTGATGGGACAGTATATCCCGCAGAGGGTGAAGCACTCGCAAGCCGAGATTTGCATCCTCTTCTGTCGGCCAATAGGTGTATTTGTGCTGATTACAGCGGATGCAGGCGTAGATGAGATTGGCTAGACTTTCATCACCGTCCGCCGCCAGTGGACGGTAGTGGTCTACAGTGAGGAGGCCACCGGCAGAGACTTCGCTCACACCACAATAGCCGCAAGCAAAAGTGTAGCGTTGGCGGATCAATTCCAGATCAGGCCGGGGCATAGGGTTCCCAATTCAATGCTTGTCCAGTTAGCCGCTGATAGTTTGCCTCCAATGCGGCAATCTTTTTGTCCAGATCGACACTGCGTGTGGTCAATTCCGTGTGCAATTTTGATGCCCGGTTGATGGCGGCCCGAAGTGTCCGCAGATAGGAGACAGTTTCGCCATCAGTTGCAGCAGCCTCGCTGTCAAGCTGGCTGAGTCCTATTGCGTAGTCGTATTCCTCCAGGGAGGAGAGCGTTTCTCCTTTTGCCACACGCAGATGCAACGACCACCAGCGTTCATACTTAAGATTTGACATAAATAGCCTTCCTTCGGACAGCAATACTGAACAGTTCCAGCCCATTTTATCACCAACGAGCCCGAACCGTCAACAGAATCAAAATCAAAAAGTCCCCGGCACTTCGGAAAGTGCCGGGGACTTTTTCGTTGACACCTACGCCAGACTGATGGCCGTGAACGAGAGGGGCGGCAAAGTTATGACAATTTTGCCATCCTGCACAGAATGATTGGCGATTTTCTTGGCGGTGAGCAGATTGGGCTGCTCCCAGCTATTGGCGGCTTTGGGATCGTTGCCCGCCAACTGCCACGTCTCTGTCACCTGCGCGGGCGCGCCGCCCTGCCAAATGACTTCTGTGTGGACGGTCTCGCTCTGGCTGCGGTTGACCACAAAGAGGGCCTGTGTGCCGCTGGCCTCATCGTAGCTGGCGGAAACGTCCAGATGGGGCACATCGCCGTAGCGCTGGGTGGCGTGGCGGGGGGACTGGACCAGCAGGTCCAGCGCCTTGCCTTTTGCCAGGTTGCTCATCAGTTGGAAGGGATAGAAGGAGACCTGTTTGAGCAGTCCATCTTTGCGGGTGTGCAGCCAGGAGATGATATTGACCACCTGGGCCACGCAGGCAATCTTCAGCACATCCGACTTGCGCAGAAAGACATTCAACCACTGAGCCACCAGCAGGGCATCCTCCAGATTGTAAATCTCCTCGCTCAGATGGGGCGCTTCTGTCCAGTTGCCCCGCCCGGAACGGTCCTTGTACCAGACCTGCCACTCGTCCCAGGAGAGGTAGACGTCGTGCTTGCTGCGCCGCTTTGCCTTCGCATAGCGCAGGGTGGCGGCCACTGTATCTACATAATTTTCCAGATCGATGGGCAGAGCCAGATAGCTGGCCGTGTCGTTTTCGTGGTTTTGTGCGTAGTAATGGATCGAGTGGTAGTCCACCTTCTCCCAGGCGATCTCCAGGGCCACCCGATCCCATTCAGGATAGGTGGGCATTTTGTCGTTGGATGAGCCGCAGAGGACAGTTTTGATGGAGGGGTCCTGCCACTTCATCATTTTGGCCGCTTCTAGCGCCTTCAGCCCGTAGGCTTCGGCTTCCAGATGGCCGATCTGCCAGGGGCCGTCCATTTCATTGCCCACACACCAGTACTCGACCGCGTGGGGGTCGCGATAGCCGTGGCTGGCCCGCAGGTCGGCCCAGTAGGTTCCCGTGGGCGCATTACAATATTCCACCAGATTACCGGCCATCTCAATCGTACCTGTGCCCATATTCACGCCCAGCATAGGCGCGCTGTTGATGGCCTTGCAGAAGTCGATGAACTCATTGGTGCCGAACTGGTTGGTTTCGATAGACTGCCAGGCCAGCTCTCGGCGGCGAGGGCGATCCGCTTTGGGGCCGACGCCGTCCAGCCAGTTGTATCCGCTGAGAAAGTTGCCGCCGGGGTAGCGCATGACGGTGTACTTCTGCTCAGCCAGGGCCTCCATCACATCCGTGCGCAGACCGTTGGCATCGGCCAGGGGGGAATCGGGGTCGTAGATGCCTTCGTAGACACAGCGGCCCATATGCTCGACAAAGCCGCCGAAGAGCAGGGGGGAGATATCGGCGATGGTACGGTGGGTGTCGATAAATATTTTTGCGGTGGAATCAGTCATTCGGGTCTCTTTCTATAGGACGCGATTGTAGGTTCAGATGAACGTGGCGATGTCGGACAAGGGCTTCTTGGTGATGACCGGAACCTGGGCCTTGTCCGCCGGGTAGCCGACGACGAGTAGCAGGAAGGGCCGTTCGTTGCTGGGACGCCCCAGAATGTCGTTGAGGAAGCGCATCGGGCTGGGGGTGTGGGTGAGGCAGGCCAGCCCTGCGTTGTGCAGGGCTGCGATGAGAAAGCCCGTGGCAATCCCCACGGACTCGATGACGTAGTAGTTCAGATGCTTCTGGCCCTCGTCATCCAACAGATAGCTCTGGGAGAAGATTGCGATCAGGCAGGGCGCGATTTCCAGAAAGGGTTTGTTGGCGTCGGTTCCCAGGGGTGCCAAATCGTTGAGCCACGCCTCCGATGCCCGCTGGCTGTAAAAGGCTCGCTCCTCTTCCTCGGCAGCCTCCCGGATGCGCCGTTTCACGTCTGGGTCGCGCACCACTGCAAAGTGCCAGGGCTGTTTGTTGGCTCCGCTGGGGGCTGTGCCCGCGGCCAGCAGGCAGTTCTCGATCACATCCTGTGGCACAGGCTGGTTGGAATAGTCCCGCACAGAGCGACGGGAGCGTAGATGCGCATAGAAGGCGGCGGCCCGTTCTTGCATTTCGGCTTCGGGCAGGGGGTGGAAATTAAGCGGAGCAAAGGGGCCTGGGGTCATCTTACTTTTCCTTCCTGTCTTTGTGACTTCGTGGTTTAGGAATGCCCCATGGCCACGACGAACGCAATGGCGTGGGTGCGGTCGTGGCTCAGGCTGACCGACCATTCGGTCAGGCCGTGGGTTGCGGCCAACTGGGCCGCCGCGTTGTGCAGGCGCAGGGCGGGCGCACCGCTGATTTCATCCCGCAGCACTTCAATATCCGTCCAGCCGATGCCCTGCCGCCAGATGCCACTTTGCAGAGCTTTGGCCCCGGCCTCTTTGGCCGCGAAACGGGCAGCCAGAGATTCGGCACGCCCCGCGCAGTGGGCCAGTTCGCCAGCGGTAAAAACCCGCCGCAAAAAGCGCTCGCCGTGACGCTCAATGGCTTGCCGCATTCGTTCGATTTCGATGAGGTCAACGCCGGTGCGGAGAATCATTCAGGACACGGATGCTCACGGATGGGTGGGATTTGCACGGATTTCAAGAATCGGCCATTGCTTGGAAGGCGGATTGAGCGGAAGGAACGGATAAATGCGGTTTCTGCGTAATCTGCGTTACGCTCTAACCTGAAAATAGGACGCTGATGGCGCTGAAAAAGATGATTGACGCTGATAAAAATCTGCGCAGATCAGTTGTTTCTGCGTGAATCTGCGTCCCTATTTTCATTGCTGCTAACCTGAAAATAGGACGCTGATGGCGCTGAAAAAGATGATTGACGCTGATAAAAATCTGCGCAGATCAGTTGTTTCTGCGTGAATCTGCGTCCCTATTTTCATTGCTGCTTGTGCCCGATTGGGCATGAACACTGACTTGCTGATGAAAACGATAGGTCATTTCGCCGGTCTCGTCGGGCTGGTAGTGGCCGTAGATCATTGCCTGGCTACTGCGCAAAAGGGGCAGCAGTTGGTATAGATCATCCACCAGGGGCAGAGATTCTATAGCCGTCACGGGAACCCAATGCAGTCCGCCTTCGCCGCTGGCGCTAATTTCCCGGCTGGATGTATGACCTGTGAAGACAAAGACACCGACGCCGCTGGGAGCCTCTCCGTCGGGATGAACGGCGATATTGATCAGCCCGCGCAGGGTCAGCTCCACATCCGCCAGCCCCGATTCCTCGGCCAGTTCGCGCCGGGCCGCAGCCAGAAAATCCTCGCCCGGTTCCATGTGACCGCCGATGCCGTTGTATTGGTTGGCCCACAGCCGTTTGGAGGGCGCGCCTTTGATCAGCAGTATCTCCTCGCTGCCCGTTGCCGGGTTGATGCTCGTCACAAAGATCAGTGTGCGGGGGACTAGCTGATAGCGGGCCGCTTTGTCCTTTCCCACGCCCTGCTCGGATGCCTGCATACTTCTTCTTCTCCTCCATAACCATAAAGACACGAAGAAAAACCGAAGAGACATTGCGCGCTCTTCTTTGTCCCTTTGTGGTTAGGTGGTTGGGTTCTCTTTTTCCTCAAAGCCGTGGGCGCGGGCGACAATATACAGGGGACGCCCCTTCACTTCGTCGTAGATGCGGCCCAGATATTCGCCCAAAATGCCCAGAAAAATGAGCTGAATACCGCCGAGGAATAGCACAGCCACCAGCGTCGTCGCCTGTCCGAAGAAGGCATTGTTGCCAGAGAGACGCAGACCGACGGTAATCGCGATACCCACGAGGCTGATGATCGCCAAAGAGAAACCAAACCAGGTCGCCATGCGTAGAGGTACATAGCTGAAACTGGTGATGGCATCGATCGTCAGGCGCAGCATCTTGCGCAGGGGATATTTGGTCTCCCCGGCAAAACGCTCGGCCCGGCGATATTCCACGCCGATTTGCTTGTAGCCTACCCAACTGCTCAGCCCGCGCATAAAGCGATGGTTTTCGCGCAGGTTACGCATAGTCTGCACCACTTTGCGATCCATCAGGCGGAAATCCCCTGCGTCCAGGGGGATGTTCACGTCCGTAATCGAGCGCAACAGACGGTAGAAGGCGTTGGCCGTCCACAGCTTGAAAAAGGACTCGCCCTGACGATCGGCACGCACGGCATAGACGACTTCGTAGCCTTCCCGCCAGCGGGCCAGCATCTCGGCGATGACCTCCGGCGGGTCTTGCAAGTCGGCGTCGATGATGACCACCGCATCGCCTTCCGCATAATCCAGACCCGCAGTGATGGCGATCTGGTGGCCGAAGTTGCGGCTGAAATCGAGCAGCTTGATGCGGGGATCGGCCCGATGCAGATCCAGGAGCATTGCGACTGAACGATCCCGGCTGCCGTCGTTGATGCAGACCATCTCCCAGCTTACGCCGATTTTGTCCATCACGCCGGTGATTCGTTTGTAGAGTTCCGGGATGACAGCCTCTTCGTTGTAGATGGGAACAATAATCGAGAGTGTGACGGGGGCCATTTCGGTCATTGGTGTGTCGCCTGCGGTGGATAGAAAGACAGACAATCGCTCCTGCTATCCTACTGCATTGGGGGCAGACGGTCAAACGGCGCGGGATGGTGGGATGATGAGATGTTGCGCGGATTGACGTGTTCCAGGTCGGCTGCTACACTGGATGAGTAAGGATGTCTGTGAGACCCCGCTAAGTCTTCGAGAACCCGTGCCCTAATTTTTGTTCAGGAGTATCTGTGTCCATTTTTTCCCATACCAATCTGCCCACAATTCCCGGCGCCGATTTGGCCGGCGGTCGCCCGGTCTTCCCTGGTCTTCCGGGGGAGAAGCTGGCCAATGGGCTGCCTCTGGACAATTTTGCCGAAAAGCGGCTGATCTTTAATCACTTCACCACACCCGGTCAGCTACATATCTACCGGGCCGACTGCGCGGCCGGCGAACGGCTGCGCGCCCAGCTCCTTGTGCCTGTGCTGTCCCGGGGGGGTGCAGTCGTGCCTGCCTTTGCCCTGATCGGACAGAGCCTGCCCTACAGCGCGGATGCCCAAAAGCTGCCGATTGAGCTACCCAAAGGCTTCAGCGCGATTGTCGCGCCCTCGCCCAGCAAGTTGCTGCAACCGGTGGAAGATGTACTCACCCGCGCCCGCTATTACCCCGGCCCGGTCATTGACACCCGAACCCTGGTGGGTGGCAAATGCTATCTCGCCGTCTGGAGTCCCCAGAACCAGATGGGCAAATATGTGATCCAGACCGGCCACCGTTGGCCCCTGGCAGCCACCTACTGGGCCCGTCTCCCTTACTTCTGGTGGCAGATTCGGGGCTGGTTTGGCCTGGAGCGGAGCAGCGCGGTCGGTGCGGTCGTCGGTGTGGCGCTGGTTGGGCTGATGGCGGTTTGGCTGTTGAAGAAAAAGAAGTGAACAGTGACCAGTTATCAGTTGTGATACGCTCGATGATCGCAACTGTTTACTGATAACTGATGACTGGTCACTCTCTCCACACGAAAGGACTTTCCTCACTTGCGAATCCTCCTCTATCTCGGCAAGGGCGGCGTGGGCAAGACGACGATTGCTGCGGCCACCGCGCTGCGCAGCGCAGAGCTGGGCTACCGCACGCTGGTGGTCAGCACAGACATCGCTCACAGCCTGGCCGACAGCCTGGATACGCCACTCAAAGGCGAACCGGTTGAAGTTGTACCCAATCTCTTTGCCCAGGAAATCAATGTGCTGGACGAAGTGCGGGCCCATTGGGGCAAACTCCAGGGCTATATGGGGTCAATGTTGCGCAAGCAGGGGATGGACAAGGCCATTGCCGAAGAGATGGCGATCATTCCCGGTATGGAGGAGATCGTCAGCCTACTGAATATCTACCGGGCTGCCTCCACGGGCGATTATGACCGGGTGGTGGTGGATGCCGCGCCCACCGGCGAGACAATGCGTCTGCTCACAATGCCGGAGAGCTTCCAGTGGTATGTGGATCGCTTCAACAATTGGGGCGACACGGCCATCCGCATGACCGGCGGTCTGCTGCGGCGGATGATGCCGAGTATGGACCCTCTGGCCGGTCTGCCCAAGCTGGTGGACGATGTGAAGCTGTTACAGGGGGTGTTGAGCAATCCCGAAATTACCAGCTATCGAATTGTGCTGAACCCGGAAAAAATGGTAGTGAAGGAAGGGGCGCGGGCCGTCACCTATCTTTCCCTCTTTGGCTACCCGGTGGACGCGGCGATGGTCAACCGCATTCTGCCCGGTGTCGTCTCCGACGGCGCGGGCAATGCTCGCGTCGTGGAGCCGAGCAACGACCCCTATCTGCACCGTCTGCAGGAGACCCAGGCCCGCTATCTGGCGGAGATCGAGCGGGACTTCTATCCCCTGCCCATCTTCCGCAGCGGCTGGTCGGGGGAGGAGATGGTGGGCCTGCCCCAATTGCGTGCGCTAGCTGCCTCGCTCTTTGGCAACGACGACCCCGGACGCATCTTTTTCGTGGGCCAGCCCCAGGAGATTGTGGAGGAGGGGGACGATTTTGTGCTGGTGTTGCCCCTGCCTAATGTGGAATTGAACAAAGTCAAGCTTACCAAACGGGGCGATGAGTTATTTGTCACAATTGGCAACTTCAAGCGAGAATTACTGTTACCCGCAGTCCTGGCCCAGCGGGACGCGGGCGGCGCGGTCTTCTCCGGTGGTCGCCTGCGCATTCGCTTTCCGATGAAGAATTAAAAAGAAGTTATCAGTGACCAGTGGCGGATCATCCACGGATAACTGCTCACTGATAACTGCTCACTGATAACTGGACGAAAGATGGGACTTCTCGACACACTCGCATTCGGCGTTGGCGTATTGGCCGGCACACAGGTCGGAATGCGCGCGCTCTGGCAGCGCACGCCCCGGCCCCATCCCCGGCTCCTGGCGACGATTCTGGAACACCCCCTGCGCCTGAAATATCGGCAACCGGCCCAGACTCTCGGCCCCTTTGGCCTGGCCGAAGGCATGACAGTGTTGGATATGGGCTGTGGCACAGGTCTTTTCACAGAGGAGATGGCGCGCCAGGTAGGCACGACGGGCATCATTCATGCGGTGGACATCCAGTCCGCGCTGGTGGAGAAGGCCCGGCAGCGGATGGATGCAGCCGGGCTGTCGGGCCGTGTCCGTTTCCATCACAGCGGCGCATACCGGCTGCCCCTGGCCGACGAAAGCGTTGACATTGCCATTCTGATCGCCACCTTTTCTGAAGTCCCCAACGGCCTGCTCTTGCTGGAAGAGCTGCGCCGGGTACTCAAACCGGGCGGGCGCATCGGCATCAGCGAAGAGATGCCCCATCCCGGCTATCTGCCCGCCGCCGTTGTGCGCAATCGGCTGCGGGAGGCGGGTTTCCGCTACGGCGGTCAACAGGGCAATGCCTTCTGCTACAGCCTGCTCTATTTTCGGGAATAGGGGATTGGGGAACGGGGACTGGGAATTAGCGGCGGGGCGATACCTGCCACTTGCCACCTGCCACCTGCCACCTGCCACCTTCCCCCCTTTGGAACGTTCCTTCCTTCCTCCACGGCCCGAACCTGCTACTCTTTTCCCATGACAACCACAACGGTGACTCCCTTGGAACTTGACCTGACTCTGCCTTTTATCAGCGGTGAGCTGCCCGGTGTGGGTGGAAGTCTGCGCGCAAGCACGGATCACTTTATTGTGGAGGAGATTCCCCTCTACGAACCCTCTGGCGAGGGCCAGCACCTCTACATCAACATCACCAAAGAGGGGCTGAACACCCGGGACGTGGAGATGGGGCTGGCCCGCATCTTTGGGATTGCCAACCGGGATGTGGGCATTGCCGGGATGAAAGACAAACACGCCCGCACCACCCAGACCTTCAGCATTTCCGTGGGCTATGTTGACGAAGCCTTCGTCCAGGCGGCGCCGGCCCGCATCGCCGAGAAGCTGCCCGTGACGGTCAACTGGGCCAGGCTGCACAAGAACAAACTCAAACGCGGCCATCTGCTGGGCAACCGTTTCACCGTCACCATCACCGACCTGACCGTGACCTCGGAAGAAGCGGTGGCCCGTGCCCAGGCGATTATCGGCGTGTTGGAAAATAGGGGGCTGCCCAATTTTTATGGTCCGCAGAGGCTGGGACGGGACGGTATGAATGTCCAGCGGGGAATGGAGATTTTGCGCACCAAACAGCACGTCTCCGATCGCTGGTTGCGCGGCCTGCTCCTGGCCAGCGTGCAAAGCTATCTGTGCAATCGCTATCTCACCCGGCGCATTCTCGACCGCAGCTACGATACACTGCTCTTGGGAGACATTGCCAAAAAGGTAGATACGGGCGGTCTCTTTGAAGTGGCAGACGTGGAGGCGGAGAATCCCCGTTATTTGGCCCAAGAGATCAGCTTCACCGCGCCGATGTATGGCCCGGATATGTGGGGGGCGAGTGGGCCTTCCGGTGTGCTGGAAGAGGAAGTGTTGGCCGAGAATAGTTTTACAATCGAGCAGATGGCAAAGGCCCGTCTATCAGGAACCCGGCGCATGGGTCGCCTGCGCCTAAGCGATCTGACTGTGGAAACCAGTGAAAATGGGCTGGTGGTGCGCTTCTTCTTGCCCAAGGGCGCATTTGCCACAACCCTACTGCGGGAATTGATGAAAAATGAGGACGGAACTCTGGCTTCTGTGCCAGAGGAAGATGAATGACCGCGGACTGTTGACCGCCGACCGCCCTGACGTAGAAACTTTGGATTGGCGTTCTGCCGTCTGACGTCTGCCGTCATTTTTGGGAGAATTTGAATGACTGAACAGAATCGCATTGGTAAGTATCGTCATTACCAACGAGAACAATGGACATCCGGTATGGAACTGCCCCTTTTCCCCTTGCAGACCGTTCTTTTTCCGGGGATGATGCTGCCCCTGCACATTTTTGAGCCGCGTTACCGGGAGATGATCAACCGCTGCCTGGACGAGAAATTGCCCTTTGGTGTGGTGTTGATTGCCGAGGGTAAAGAAGTGGGCCAGGCTGCCGTTCCCCACGCCATCGGCACTGCGGCTCGTATTACTCGAGTGGATCGCAAACCCGATGGACGTATGGATATTGTGGCGGTGGGGACAAAGCGCTTCCGTATCGACGAGCTGAACTACGACCACGCCTATTTGAGCGCGCAGGTAAGCCATTATCCCGTGTTGAACGGTGACACCGGGCTGGCAAGCGAACAGGCCCAGCGAGTGCGACCCAAAGTTATCCAGTATGTGGATCTGATGACCAAAGCCACTGGGGTGCAGTTGCCATTGGACCAATTGCCCGAAGATCCGACAACCCTGGCTTTTTTGATTGCGATTGCCCTGCAAGTAAACCCGAAAGAAAAGCAGCGAATGCTCAATCAGGCGGGCATTCCGGAAATCCTCGACCTGGGCAACTATCTGCTGGGGCGTGAACTGCAACTTCTGCGCTATATGATCGAAAGCCAGGATATGCTAAAGTCTCTCACCAGCGGCCCTACCGGGTATCTCTTTGCCAATTAGTCTGTCAAATGGTGCGTAGTCCGTGAACTGCTATGCGGACTACGCACCACGCAAGAACAATTGATTGTTTGTACGTGGCTCCTCGCTTGTGCCCCTCCTTCCCCAATGTGGTATACTCGTCCAGAACTATTCGCACAAAGTTCTTCACCCATCAGGCATCTGAACAGTGTCTTCCCAGTGCCTTAATTGGCTTCTTTGTCTGCTCCTATCCATTGCCTTTGCCCTCTCCGGTTGTGGACAGGTGATCACGCTGGTTCCTACACCTACACCGGAACCGACGCCTACCGTGGAGATTGTCGCGCTGGCAACTTTGCCGCCCACGGCTACGCCAGCACCCTACACGCCAGCCCCGACGCCCACTGCTACCGTCACGCCCACACCTATCTTCTACACCATCCAACCGGGAGACAGCCTGCTCGGCGTGGCCCAGGAATATGGGGTGACTGTAGCAGATATGCAGGATGCCAACGGCATTCTCGATCCCCGCTCCCTCCAAATCGGCCAGCAGTTGGTTATCCCCCTGCCCAAGGAAGAGGAAGAAGTACTGGCGAATGCCACACCGACACCCACCCCTCTGGCTGTGACTGTGCAGAATATGCACTTCAGCGAGACGACAATCGGTGGGCTGTGGGTATTGGGGGAGGCGCTGAACGCCAGCGGGCAGCCTGTGGAGCAGGTGCGGGTGGCGGTCTCGTTGCTGGGCAAGGACGATACTGAAATTGCGCGCAGCAGCGGTCTGGTGGCGTTGGACCTGCTCGATGCCGGCGACCTTGCCCCCTTCGCCATCCTCTTTGGGGAGGTGCCCGGCGAATTTGCCCGCTACCAAAGCTTTGCTATCAGCGCTGTCCCCGCCTATCTGGGCAACTACTATCGGGACCTGGTGGTGGAGAATGTCACCAGCGAGGGGGAGCGTTACGCCTCCTATACGGTGAGTGGCACTGTGCGCAACACTGGCCCGGAAGAGGCGGTCAGCGTTCAGGTCATTCTTACGGCCTATGACGCCCTGGAACGGGTGGTTGCCATGCGCAAAATTGTGCCCGAACACAATGTGGTAGCCCAGGGCGGTGAAACTACTTTCAGCGCTGTGCTGGTTCCCGCTGGCGGCCCTGTGGTCCGCATTGCGGCGGTGGCCCAGGGGCGGCGTTTGTCAGCGACAAATCCATAATGAGTCGGACGATTATGCAGGACCATGCGATGGCTAATTCTATCGATTACTCGCAGATCGATTATTCCCACTGGACAAGACGACAGGCCGCCTTTCGCGCCTTTGTGCTTTTCCTGATCCGACTGCTGACCCGCATTCAGGTGGAAGGCGAAGAAAACATTCCGGCTACAGGCCCACTAGTGTTGGCCCCCAACCATATTCATATGCTCGATATTCCCGTAATCTTTGGCTATCTCTCCCGGCGCACAGTTGTCTTTGCCGCGGACAAATGGCAAAAAAATCCCTTTTTTGGTCCGTTGCTCAGTTTTTTTGGAGATGCCATTTATGTCAGCCGAGGTGTGCCAGACCGTAAAGCACTGGCCCTGGCCCAGGATGTGCTGAAGGCCGGTGGTGTCTTGGGGCTGGCCCCGGAGGGAACCCGCAGCCGCACGGGCGGATTGCAGCGGGGGCGTACAGGGGTTGTCTATCTGGCCAACCGGGGCAACGCATTGATTTTACCGGTGGCGGCTTTTGGGCAAGAAAAAGCCTTTGCCTGCTGGCTGCGTCTGCGCAAAGTCCCCATCTGTCTGCGCTTTGGAACGCCGATCCATCTGCCCGCTGGCAAGTTGCGCGCACCGGAGCTGGACGCTCACACCGACGAACTGATGATGGCATTGGCCCGGATGCTGCCCTCAGAATATCGGGGAGTCTATGCTGACCGATTCTCTGGAGAAGGGGAGCAATACGCGGATGCAGCCGATTGAACAGACAGGCACAGATCAGCGGTGGGGCCTTTGGCTCTGTATGTTCGGGCTATGCCTGATTCTTTTGTCCGGGTGTAGTCAGACGGACAGCGCCGCGGGTGACGCGCCGGCTGCCTTGCCCGCAGGCCAGGATGCCCTGCCCGCCCAGGCCAACCACGCGCCGCCCCTTGGCCCATCGCTGGGTGCAAACACCGCGGACCAGCCCCGGCGCATCAGCCTGCCCTCTATCGGTGTGGAAACCGATGTGGTCAAAATCGGTTGGCAAGCGGTGACCCTGGCCAATGGTCAGACCGCCAGCCAGTGGGAAGTGGCGACCTTTGCCGCTGGCTGGCACAAGAATAGCAGTCTGCCTGGTCAGGCTGGCAATGTGGTGCTCAGTGGTCACAACAACATTGAGGGGGCCGTCTTCCGCAAGCTCTACCTGCTTCAGCCCGGCGACATCGCCAAAGTCTGGGCCGGGGGCAAAGAGTTCGACTATCGGGTGGAAGAAGTGATGATCCTGGAGGAGACCGGCGCACCCATCGAACAGCGCCGGGAGAATGCCAAATGGATTCAAGCCTTCAACGACGAACGGCTCACCCTCGTCAGCTGCTGGCCGGAGACGGGCAATAGCCATCGGGTAGTCGTGGTGGCGAAGCCGGTGAAGACAGTGGACAGTGAACAGTGAACAGTGAACAGTGAACAGTGAACAGAGAGGGTGTCCGTTACCGGTGACTGTTCACTGATGACTCCGTACAGCCCGGTGCAAGTAAGCCAATAGATGCTGACGTGGTGCGTAGTTCGTGTACCAGTTCACGCACCACGCACCAGAACACCCATTGGTCGATCTACGCCGCAGTGTACTCAGTAGGTCAGAGTCTCCCCACAAACCGCACAAAGCGCTCTATCGCTGGTTCCAATACCGCCATCTCTGGTGCGTAGCAAATGCGGATGGCCCCTTCGCCGCCGTTGCCAAAAGCGTTGCCCGGCGCAACCGCCACTTTTTCCTCTTTCAGCAGCGCCAACGCAAATTCAAACGAATCTTCCACTCCGTCGATCTGGGGGAAGAGATAGAACGCGCCCTCTGGTTTGGAAAGGGTGATGCGGGGTACAGAGGCCAAAGCTTCATAGCAGAAGCTCATGCGCTCGTGGAAGAGTTCCACCATCCCGGCGATTTCGTCATCCCCTTGGGACAGGGCCGCCTCGCCCGCTTTCTGGATCATCGACGGTGCGTGGGAGACGATAAATTCATTGAGTTGCGACGCCTTCGCCACCAAATCGGCCCGGCTGACCACCCAGCCCAGCCGCCAGCCGGTCATCCGGTAGCTTTTGGAGAAGGACTGGACGACGATCACCGCATCCTCCCGGCTGCACAGACGCAGAATGGAAGGGGCCACCACTCCGCCATAGTAGAGCCGCTCGTAGACCTCATCCGCCAGCAGCCAAAGGTTGTGGGCACGGCAGAAGTCCAACAACGCCTGTTGCTCGGCCACTGTCGCCACCCAACCCAGGGGATTGGAGGGCGATGTGTAGACGAGTAGGCGGGTGCGGCGGGTGAGGGCCGCGGCCAGGGCGTCGAAGTCCACGCTGTAGCGGCTGCCCTGGCGGATAAGGGGAATCTCCCGGGCCCGGGCACCGAACATCTCCACAATCGCCGAGCCGTTGGGCCAGTTGGGGCTGAGCACCAGGGCCTCGTCGCCGTAGTCGATGACGCAGCGGATGGAGACATTCAGCGCCTGCACCCCGGAGGCGGTGATCAGCACCTCCCGCGTCGGGTCCAGAGTTACCTGGTGGAGTTGGGCGTATTTGGCAGCAAGCGCGGCGCGCAGACTGGGCAGCCCTGCGTTTTCCGTGTAAAAGGTATAGCCGTCGGCAATGGCCTGATTGACCGCGGCCACAATGTACTCCGGCGTGGGCAGGTTGGACTCGCCAAATTGCAGGCGCAGCACACCCTCCATCCCAAAGGCGACGTTTGCCAATTCCCGGATGCGTGAAGGCTGGACACCGGCCAGGCTGGGGGCAAGGGATGGACCGCTCACTTTGTATCCTCCAGAAGTGCGCTGGCGATGGTATCCCACTCCTCAACCAGCGTGGCGCTGGCTTCTGGCTGGTTGGCCCGGCGATACCAGTAGCGCGCATTGGACGGGTCGCCCTCCTTGCGATGCAGATAGGCGTGAACCCAGGCCGAACCGTTGCCGTCGGGCTGGCCTTGCAGCGCGTCGTGGGAGGCGTGCCAATCCTCCTTGCCATCCAGCCAGAGCGCCAGCAGGGGCGCTGCCAGACTGGCGGGCGGGGTGGATTGGGCGAGGGTAGCTTTGAAGTCGGCGAGGTTCATCAATCGTCTCCTTTGGTTCGTAGGAAAAGCAGATATTGGGTATTGGATACTTGGCACTGTCATCGGGTATACATCACTGCCCAATATCGAATACCCAATACCTATCTTAGCAGCAACAGCGCAGATGCTGCCAACAGCCCAATAATCACCCGCTCAAATGTCACTTTGTCGATGCGGGTAGAGAGCCAGCGCCCAACCCAAACGCTGATCGGAATGAGCGGGATCAGCCAGACCACCTGGCGCAATTGGTTCAGGTCCAGCACGCCAGCGTAGATATAGTAGGGCACTTTCAGCCAGTTGATGATGGCAAAGTAGACCGCACTGGTGGCAACGAAGACCCGGGGCGCTACCTGCTGCATCAACAGATAAATGGCGACGGGTGGCCCGCCCGTGTGGGCCAGCGTCGATGTAAAGCCCGCCACTGCGCCGGTGAGCACGCCGTGCCAGGGTCGGGGGTGATAGGCTGCCGCAGCCTGGATGCGGTTCTCCAAGATTTTGTAGATGACAAAGAGCATGACGATCACCGCCAGCCCTTTGCGCAGCCCGTCGGGTGAGATGCTTGTCAGCAAGGCCGTGCCCGCGGTGATGCCGAGCAGCGAGGCGGGCACGAGCAGAAGCAGGAGCCGGTTGTCCCAGCGTCGCCAATGGGAGGCCACAGCAAAGACATCGGCCATCATCAACAGGGGGAGCAGCAGCCCTAACACCTGCTCCACAGGCATGACCAGGGCCATCAGCGGGGTAGCGGCGGCTCCGGCGGCGCCACCCAGCCCGCCTTTGGAAACACCGATGAGAAGGATGACAAAAGCGGTTATCAGGTAGAAGACGACGGGGTTGTCGGGCATTGGGGGATACACCTGAGGTGCGATTGTGAACGAAATTACAAACAGCCCTATTGTACACCAGAAGTGAAAAGAGTAGGACTTCTCAGGATGAGTATTGCTAGTCAGTGTTCATGCCCTAGGGGGCACAATCAGCAATGAAAAGCGGGACGCAGATTCACGCAGAAACAACTGATCTGCGCAGATTTTTATCAGCGTCAATCATCTTTTTCAGCGCCATCAGCGTCCTATTTTCAGGTCAGGCCACGTGACCGGCTGACCGCATAAACAATGAAAACTGTAACCCGCACTGTTAGTGCGGGCTGGCGCAAGCTAACAGCTTGCGCTACAGGTTTCTTTACACCTCAGTTGAGGGACTGGGAAAGAGTGACAGCCATTGGAGGGGAGATGGATGCAAAACGTCAGCCGACAACCCTTGCCCGGAATGATGATTTCGTGTAGGATGTACACATATTCTTGCGGGCAGAGATGGGCCGACAACGCTATTTCTCCTGGAGGGTGGCTATGATGCAAGAAGGGATCGAACTGTCCAATCACGCGGTGACGCGCATGGCGCAACGCAACCTGTCTACTGAAGACGTCGAGTACGTCATTCAGTTTGGCTGCCGGGTGCGGAGCGGTGGAGTCCTGCACTACTTTCTACGTCACAGTGACATTCCCGCCGGGGATAGAAAGCAGGCGCAGCGTCTGGAAGGGACAACTGTTCTGATGGATCGGAGCGGCCAGTGTATCATTACCGTTTATCGAAATCGCCGAGGACTAAAGGTGCTGCGTCAGAAGGTTAAGTGGGAGATCGAACATCGAACCCTGCATTGACACCAACCCTCGACCTCCCTTCATGAATTTGAACCCGTGCCGTACCACCTGTAGCCTCTCCTAATTCCTACCGTTGTCGGCCCCTCTCTGCCCGCCAGAGCCAGCAACCACAAAGTCGCAAAGCCACAAAGAATAGCAGTGTGTATCGCTGTTTCCTTTGTGTTTTTGTGACTTTGTGGTTTTAATAGCTCTGCACACGCAACTCATTCCTTCCAATCCACAGAAAGCGAGACATTCCATGAACTCCTCCCTCTTTTCCCTGGCAGGCCGGGTCGCCCTGGTCACAGGCGGCAACGGCGGCATCGGGCGCTCGATTGCTCTGGGCTTCCAGGCCCACGGCGCGACGGTCGTCGTCACTGGGCGCAACTCAGACAAGAACGCCGCGATGGCGGCGGAATTGGGCGAAGGCCACGCTGTGATTGAATTGGATGTGAGGGATGAAAGTGCGGTGAAGCAGGCCGTGGCTGAGATCGTGGCCCGTTTTGGCAGCCTGGACATTCTGGTCAACAACGCGGGGATTGCCCGCCGGGGCAGCTTTTTGAATATGCCGACTGAAGACTGGACGGCCATTCTGGATACCCACCTTACTGGTGCTTTCCTTTGCGCCAGGACTGCGGCCAATGCGATGGTAGCTGGCGGTCGGGGTGGGAAGATCATCAACATTGGCTCCATGTACTCCCTGCTGGGGCCGCCCAATATCGCCAACTACGCCGCGGCCAAGACGGGAATGGTGGGTTTCACCCGTGCCCTGGGCGTGGAGCTGGCAGTCCACAACATTCAGGCCAACGCGCTTCTGCCCGGCTGGCACAAGACCGATCTGAATCGGGCCATTCTGGACGGACCGCTGGGCGACGAAATCCGCCACAAGACGCCTGCCCGCCGCCTGGGAACGCCCGACGATCTGATGGGGGCCGCGATTTTCCTGGCGTCGCCTGCGTCAGACTTTATCACGGCGACGACGCTGGTGGTGGACGGGGGCTATTCGGTGATGGATCGGCGCTGGGAAGAGTAGACGCGCCTGTGAACGGCCACCAGACCAACTCCGTCTGCTCATCGCCCAGAAGCCGTTCGAGTCCTTGTCCTGTGTGCGCCTGAAACAGATGGGCGTTGCAGGGGCAGTCACTACAGCCGAAGCCCGGCAGCGGTGTGAAACCCTCCGCCGCCTCCAGCCGGCCAGCCCAGCCATGTTCCAGGCGGACGGGCGCATGGCTGATCCAGGCCCCCAGGGGAGTCAGGCGGGCGCGCAGATAGTCAATGTGCCAGTGATTGCTCTTGGCCGTGCGAAAATGGCGCGCCACGCGCGCCCGCACCCCGCCAGGCCCAAAGGCGCTGCCAACGTAAACGTAATAGCCCGGCGCTGTCTCGATTGCGCGCCAGCGGCCTATCTGCACGATCTGTTGCTGCGAACATTCCAGCACCAGGGCATAGGTTCCGGGATCATTGCCTATTGTCACTGCCAATGGTTCCCCTCTTTCCAATCTCCACACTGCCGCAAAAGCCACTTTCCGTTATGGAAGCAAGGAAGTGACTTTTGCGGTGGTACCATTCTTCTCTACAGCACCGCTTTGACCAGGGCGTCAAGCTGGTTCAGGCGTCGTTCCCAAAGGGTGCGTTGTTCCGCCAGCCAGCGTTCCATCATCGCCAGCGCCTGGGGTTCGATCTGGCAGGTGCGCACCCGCCCCACCTTGTGGGAACGCAGCAAGCCGCTTTCTTCCAGCACTTTCACATGTTGCAGAAAGGAAGGCAGCGTCATCGCAAAAGGTCGCGCCAATTCGCCCACCGACGCCGGCCCAGTCGAGAGGCGTTCCATCACCGAGCGGCGCGTGGGGTCGGCTTTGACCCCAAAAAAGCCACCCCCGGCGCATGACACTGGGGGTGGAAGGGCTATCCAGTTACGGGCCGGTGGTGGGGGGAGGAGATGGCAGTTCTTTGGACGAACCTTTGCGGTTAGTATTCCGCTTCAAACTGTGAATGCACCCACAGGAATTCCTGACGTTTGTTCAGCACCCTCACCAGCCCACCAAAGCCGGGGTCTTTGGCTTTGAGCAAGGCGTGAAACTCGCGCAGTGTCGCGCCCTGGGCACGGATCGCATCGCCGTGTTCGAGATCGGTCAGATCGCCCTTGCCCAACCAGCCGCCGACCTTTTCGCCAGCATCCAGCGAGGCGTCGATGATATTTTGGCCGAAATCGAGTTGTTCTTCGATCGCTTTGTAGGCGGTATCGTCCAGCGCCAGTTTGATTCCGGAGGAGGCGACCGGCAGGACAAGACTCAATGTGCCAGTCAGAAATTTCAGGTATGGCCCTGATTTCTTGAACCAGTCACGGGCAAGCTCGATCTCGTAGACGCCTTTCTTGCTACCTTTGCCGTTGAGGCTTGGCAGCGGCAGCCGCGAATGTTCGCACCATAACGTCAGGCGGAACTTAGCCTGCGTCCATTTTCGTGGATTGAAATTGCTACGGTCAACCGGTGTAAAGCTAAATAGGCGTGGGCCTTCTTTGGCTTCGTCGGTGAGGGCTTGCATGAGGTTGTTGTAAGATGCATCCGCTTTACTCAGTAATTCCCACTGTCCTGCGTCGAGCGTGTCGAAACGTCCCATTATTTTGTCGTTGCCTGCAACCAAAATTTGCCGCACTTCACGCAGTTCAGCAAGCACTTGATGGCTTGCAATCATCTCTTC
>CAMDQF010000051.1 GCA_945905745.1 Litorilinea aerophila | reverse complement strand
AAAATGTCCATAGGCCACGATCGCCAGGGCCAAAGCCAATCCTGCAATGATAATCCAGCGCATTCGCCACATAATCAAGACTCCCCACGGAGATGAACCGTCAAACCTACACAAAAGTCAGGACGCAGATATCGCAGAAACAATAGATTGGCACAGATTTTATCCCTTCGACAGGCTCAGGACATCGCAGGGACAATCAGCCTTTTCCGCGGCATCTGCATTCTATCAGATCACTCAAAATCATGAAAATCTGCGTCCTGCATTGCCCGCCAGCCAGGGTTGCGCGCCCATAAGGTTGGCAAAAAAGACCACAAAGACGGCCAGCATTAGTCCCACAATCCCGGCCAGAGCCGTGGTCGTAATCAGACCCAGCCGCGCCACTGGCTTCATCGGCTCCACCGCCGGCGAGGCAAGACGAAGTTCGCTGTTGGTAACAGTGCGGGTCAGATTCAGTTCCGCACTCTTGTTGCGCAGGGTGTTCAGGGTACTTTGGGCCAAATCTCGCCGCCGTACCAACTGCCCTTGTTCAG
Source organism: Litorilinea aerophila (assembly GCA_945905745.1). Classification (GTDB taxonomy): domain Bacteria; phylum Chloroflexota; class Anaerolineae; order Caldilineales; family Caldilineaceae; genus JACQGT01. Next base: position 27,187 of record CAMDQF010000051.1, on the reverse strand, counting down.
CCGTCTGGCTCTCCCGCTGGGCCTGCAACGCCTGAATCTCTTTCTCCAGCTTGTCGATGGCCTGGAGCAGAGGCTCCGCACTGGATGAATAGGCTGGCACATCTTCCAATCCCTGCAACTGCAACAATTCCTTGGCCCGCGCCTCACTGAGCAACGAAAGAGGCGTATCATTGGTGACCTGCTCGGTCAATGCGGAGAGCGCACCCGTATCAAACAGGGCAGGATACTGGGTTTGGATCGACTCAAAAATCGGTGTCGTGGAAGACAAAACTGTGGCGCCTGCGGACAGAGGTCCAAGTCCAAAAAGCTCAGTATATTTGGCCTGAATCGCCTGACTCAGTCCACTCTCATCATGCAGAGATTGCCCGGCTTCTGCCAATGGACCGACGGTGAACAGCTCGTCATATTTGGTCAGAATCGCCTGGGACAAGCTACTGGCTGCCATTTTGTCCGCAGATTGGGTCAGCGCTCCCAGGTCAAACAATTCAACATACTTTTGTTGCAGAGCAGTATAGAGAGGATCAGCCGCAGGTCGTTGAGCATCCAGCAGATCATACCCCTCATTGTTGAAGACCAGCCGGGATTGTAGGGCGATCAGTCGGTCCAGTTCAGACACACGGGTACGCAGCACAGAGACCAACGCATCAACATCCGCAGCCTGCGCAACCGCTGTCGACGTCGTTGTCCCCAGTTCATCCAAGCGCAATTGCAAATTGCCCGGCAACGAGTCTGAGGAAGCATACACCTCTGCTTTGAGGAGAATCAGGGCCAAATGGTTGGTCGCCACGCTGGCTTCACCACCCAGGCTAATCTGCAACCAGAGACTTTCGGCCTCACTCTGCAGGGTAGCCAATCTTCGTCTGCGTTCGTAATAGGTCGCCAAGGTTTGCAGTTTCTGCTGCACCTGCTCGTTGAAGACAGCCACTTTGCTGCGGGTGTCTGCGCCGGCATATGCCTCAAATATCTGGCTGCGCGCGGCCTGCTCTTGCTTCAGTGCCGCCAGACGGTTGTCGATCTCGGTGGTGACATACTGAGAGAAAAGGCGGGCACGTCCAGACTGCTCCTGCTCCAGGGCCAACAGCCGATTGTCGACCAAGGTCTTCACATATTGGTCAAAGAGACGCTGGCGCGTATCCTGATCCGAGCGAAATGCCTTTAACCTGCTGTCCGAATCTGCCTGAATCAGAGCCGAAATAATACCCCGCTTGGCCTCCTGCTCCTTGTTGAATGCCAATAGGCGATTACTGGCCTGTGCGTTGATAAAGGCGGATATCACTTGACTTTGCGCCGCCAATTGTTGATCCACAATGGTGGTGATGGCGGTCTGGCGGCCCTGCTGTAAGCTTTGGATAATGTCCTGTTTTTCAGCAATCAGCCGGTTCAGGCGGTCAATATCATTTTGGGCGATGAACGCCTCCAGTTCACGCTGGGTTTGCTCATAGGTGGTCTGGGATTGGGCCATCTCGACCTCTACCGAAGCCACCAACTCGGCTGGCACTTCACCATAGAGTTTATTGATCAGAGCTACATAGTTCTCGGCCCAGGCATTGGCGATGGCAGCGGCCTTCTCAGGGCTTGCCGCCCCAACAGTGATCAGGATCAGATCACTGGAAATATTGTTGCCACTACCTACCGTTTTACCCAGCGCAGCATTCACTTGTTCTAATAATTGAGCCGGGTCTCTTTCCTCCTCGTCCAGTTGATCCCCCAGCTGGTCAATCACTGCCAGAGCCACATTGCCACTGGCAACCAGCCCTACCAGCGCCGAACGCCGCGCCGCGTAGTCAATCACGCGCAGGTTGGCCGTGGCATCCCCCTGCGCCTGCGAGGTCTGGAACCGTTCATCAAAGTTAATGTTGCTCTGAGTGCGGGCAATGGCGACTGTGGCCGAGGCTTCGTAGACCGGCGGCAACACAAAACGGCTGAGTAGCACAAATGTGGCGGCAATCACCGCCGTCAGCAAGGCAATCAGCACAATCTCCCGCCACCAGGCCACCAGCACCAGCACATACTGGCGCAGGTCGATCTCGTCTTCAGGTTGCCAAGTATCGGGGGAAGGGGTAACAGGTCGATTGGGAAGTTCGGGATTGCTGACTGTCATAGAGGATTAAGAGTCATCTGTGTGCTGCTTCAATCTAGCCAGCAGCATATCCATTGTAGTAAATGTATGACCAAAACTAGGAAGCAACTATACCATAGAGGATATAGATGGCAAATTCCGGTCACTCACGAAAGGAAGCGCTGCCACTGTAAAAAGCGCCGATTGCCTGCACGACCTGGGCCAACATCGCCTCCCTCAGTTCCGGGTAGATAGGCAAGGCCAGGGTCTCTTGGGCCGCAGTTTCGCTCTCTGGGAATGCGCCCACAGCCAAGCTCATTCCGGCAAAACAGTCCTGCAAATGCATGGGCAGCGGGTAGTAGACCTCGCTGCCGATCCCCTGCTGCTTTAGATAATCGGCCAGCCCATCCCGCTGCTTGACCCGGATCACAAATTGGTTGTAGATGTGGCGTCCATAGCCAGCATCCAATGGCAGCACAACCTGTTCACTGGCAGCCAGTCCGCTTTCAGCAAAGAACCGGCGGTAGGTATCTGCATTGCGCTGACGGGCCGCGGTCCAACCGTCCAGATAGGGTAGTTTCACCCGTAGCACCGCCGCTTGCAGTGCGTCCAGACGGAAATTGCCGCCCACGACTTTGTGATGATATTTGGGCCGCGCCCCGTGTCCCCGCAACAACTTCATTCGATCTGCCAATGCCGAATCATTGGTCGTCACCATTCCACCGTCGCCCACGCCGCCCAGATTCTTGGACGGAAAAAAGCTGAAGCAACCGATGTGACCGATAGAACCGGCTCGCCTGTCTTTGTACTCGGCGCCGATGGCCTGGGCAGCGTCCTCAATCACATACAGGCCGTGACGTTCGGCAAGTTCCATCACCGGCTGCATATCGGCCACCTGTCCGTAGAGATGGACAGGCATGATCGCCCGGGTTCGGGGCGTGACCGCCGCTTCCAGGCGCGCCGGGTCGATGTTATAGGTAGTCGGGTCGATATCCACAAAGACAGGCTTTGCCCCCAGCCGCGCAATCGCACCAGCCGTGGCAAAGAAAGTGTAAGGCGTGGTAATCACTTCTTCGCCGGGTTGGAGATCGATTGCCATCAGCGCCACCAGCAGGGCGTCGCTGCCGGAAGAGACGCCGATCCCATAGCGGCACTGGCAATAGGCAGCCACTTCGGCTTCCAGGGCTTCCACTTCCGGGCCGAGGATAAAATACTGGGATTCCAGCACCCGATCCACCGCGGCCCGCACTTCTTCCCGGATGGTGGCGTATTGGGCTTTCAGGTCGAGCAAAGGCACGGGGGGCGTTATACGAAGAGGTTCTGCCATCATTGACCACTAAACTCCTCATCCGAGAGTTCCCCTGACAGCATTTCAAGTAGATCGTTCAGCGACCGAATCATTGAAGGATGAATGTCACCAGTGTAATGAAAATGATGGGGATGGGTAGATACTTCTGGATGGTGCGGTGCATTATCCCATCCACGAATCACTTCGTTCGTTGGTGTGAGCTGATAGTAGGCGTACTTGCGCAACATACCATTAATCCATACTTCGTTCAGATGCAAATAGGTGCCATCCACCAACTGAACAACTGCTTTCACCTGCTCGAATTCATCACGCAGACGATGTTCATACTTGAGGGTGGCTGAGATCAGATTTGGACGGTCTTGAAGTTGTGCCAGCATCAACTGAGTATGGCCCCATTAATTTTCGCAACCAACGATCGCCTATCAACTAGTACACTCTGCCAAAAAAACCAATCGTTGTAATCCTCGTGCGCCTGCAACGTGTCAAGCATTGGTAACGCTTCAGTCTCAAATTGATCAAAAGGCATTCCGTAGCGAGACTCAAAACGCTGGACTTCCGCCTCAGATTCGACGATATCTGCCTCCAATTGCCGAAGTCTTGCGCGTCCAGCCTCATACAAACCTGCGCGCAGAAGTACAAGTTGCTCCTGTTCCGGTAGATTCACTAGGGATCGAGGCATCTCCAGGGTAGTCATCCGCATCATATAGCTGCTCCCTCCACTCAATTCGCAACAGACAATGGCTCATCTTCCGGCCAGTCCAAACAACGCAATACCGTTGCTTCCACCTCATGATAACGCCAGCCGCTCTCTGGGCAAAACAGATTGCCCGCGCCATCGCGGGTTGTCAGTCGATGGCCGTGACGGCTCATCCAGCCCCTCTGCGCCGCAGGCACCCCCAACATCAGCGCGTAGTCTGGCACATCCCCCCGCACAACCGCGCCCGCGCCGATGAAGGCATAGCGGCCAATCGTCGCTCCGCAGACAATCGTGGCGTTGGCCCCAATTGTTGCGCCGCGCTTGACCAGTGTAGGCTGGTATTGATGGCGGCGCACAATCTGGGAACGGGGATTGATCACATTCGTAAAGACACAACTGGGGCCGCAGAAGACGTCATCCTCCAGCACCACCCCGTCGTAGACAGCCACATTGTTCTGGATTTTCACATTGTCGCCGATCACAGCGCTGCCGGCCACCATCACATTCTGGCCCAGAACACAGCCCTCGCCGATGCGGGCATTCGCCAGTACGTGACAAAAATGCCAAATCTTTGTGCCCTGGCCGATATAGCACGGCTCATCCACATAGGCGCTGGGGTGGACAAAATAGTTTCTTTCCGTCATCATCCGCACCCCTCCATCCCAGTCCCCAGTCCCCAGTCCCCAGTCCCCAATCCCGCATTTTCACAGCAGACTGTCCGACGCGTCCATAGGCAGATGCACCGGCTCGCCGTTCATCACCAGGGAGCGTTGGGCCGCCTGCAAGACCCGTAATACCCGCAGACCGCTCGGCCCGTCGGTGATGGCGGGGCTGTGCTGTTCAATGGCATCCAAAAAAGCCTGGCACTCCAGGCGCAAGGGTTCATCGCTGGCATAGGCTACCCGCTCCCCCTCGCCTCGCACGGGTACAGGCTGATCTGCCCGCCATTCCACCCGCTGATCGTAGAGTACCAACTGCTTGGCTACATCGTCAAAGACAGCCATCTGGCGGCTGCCGATCACCACCAGCCGCTGTTCTTTGAAGGGGTGCAGCCAGGAGACGTGGATGTGGGCGCGCACGCCGTTGTCAAAGAGCAGATTGGTCATTGTGACATCGGCGATGTTAGGGCGGATGTATGTACCGCCGGTGCAGACCACCTCGAAGGGCAGGCTGCCCACCAGCCGCAAAATGACCGCGATATCGTGGGGAGCAAAGCTCCAGAGAATGTTTTCCTCCCGGCGGAAGATTCCCAAACTGAGCCGGTTGGAATAGATATATTGAATCGTCCCCAGCGCACCCCGCCGCACCAGATCGTGCAGCGCAACCACCCCCGGATGATATTCCAGCACGTGGCCCACCATCAGTATCCGATGGTACTCGTTGGCCAATCGAACCAATTGGCTTCCCTGCTCGTAGGCCAGGGCCAGGGGCTTTTCCACAAAAACATCTTTGCCTGCCAGCAACGCCCGCTTTGCCAGGTCGAAATGGGTCTCGGCGGGGGTCGCGATCACAACGCCGGAGAGATCCGTTGCCAGCAGTGCATCTGCATTATCAAAGAGAGGGATGCCGGGGGCCAGTGTAGCGGCCAACTCTCTGCCCTGGGCTGTGGCATCACAGACCGCCGCCAATGCGCCCAGGCTGTGAAAGTTGCGCACCAGATTCTTGCCCCAATAGCCACAGCCGATCACTGCCACTTTTGTCATTGGAGGAGCCAATCGTCTTCGCTTTCCGCTGACCGGCCACCCGATGCCAACACATCCTGCAACAAAGCCACAATGGCGGGAACAGACTGTGGGTTGATGGCTACATAATTTTTCGGGTTATTGACCGGATGGAGATGCCAGCCACGCCGGTTATCGAAGTCAACCCCCCAAACCCGTTGTTGGCCTGCAATCAAGGCAAATGCAAGTGTTCCTGTCGCTTGGTTGAAAAAGAATCGAACAAATCGCTCATCGCCACCAAACAAATGGGCCCGTCCATTAACGACAGGCCCTTCGGTATTGTATGCAATGTCTTCGATCAGACCGATAGTGGACAGCGCAGGCAAAAGGGCGTCTACGAACGACTTTACATCCATTGGGATTGCAAAGTCCGATAGTGGGCGAGAAGGGTTTCGGCCCCATCCCACTCCCAATAATCACTCTCTACTTCGTAACTAAAGGGGTCTTGTCCCAAAGTGTCGTTACCGCAGCGCTCGGCAAATTCGGCAAAACTCATCTTCCATTTGGACTCAAAGTCGCCAATTTGACGACGCAGTTCGCTCGTTTTCAACTCAATGTATTCAACCAACACTTTCCAGAGCGCTGCTTCCGGATCGGCGACTTCTGTCATCCGCGTCAAAAGCGTTCCTGCCCGCGGTGACATAGACAATGCAGATAGTGAGGATTGGAGCATAACAGACCTGAGCTTTCAGAACAGCCTTCTAACGCAGTCGAGTCACACCAGCCGATAATTCATTATCAGCAGGAGATTTTGTAACAAAATCCAACTCAATCTTGGCACGAATTCCACAAACATCCAAATCAAATGATCACATGCCGAGTATCCACAATCAATTTGGCCTGAGAACCAATCCCCGCCCAATCATACGCCGAATGGTCTGTTGCCACTACCACGCAATCCGCAGATCCCAGGGCAGATTCCAAATCATCCACACAGCTTTTGCGCATCCCATCCGCGGCAAAGCTGGGCACGTGGGGGTCGTGATAGTCCACCAACGCGCCCTTCTCTTCCAGCAGATGAATGATGTCCAGGCTGGGCGACTCGCGCATATCGCTCACATTCTTTTTATAGGCCACACCCAACACCAGCACCCGGCTGCCTTTGACGGCCTTGCCCGCTTCATTCAGAGCGTCCTGCACCTTCTGCACCCAATAGCGGGGCATATCTGTGTTGATCTCGCTGGCTAATTCAATAAAGCGGGTCTTGTAGCGCAGGGTACGCATCTTCCAGGAGAGGTATTCCGGGTCGATGGGGATGCAGTGGCCGCCCAGCCCCGGCCCCGGTGTAAACTTCATAAAGCCAAAGGGCTTTGTGGCCGCGGCATCGATGACCTCCCAGGCGTCCAACCCCAACTTGTCGCACATTAGCTGCAATTCGTTGGCCAGACCGATGTTGACCGAACGGAAGGTGTTTTCAAAAAGTTTGGTCAACTCCGCGGCTTCCGGCGACGAGACAGGAATCAGCGTTTCCATCGCCTGTCCGTAATAGGCGCTGGCCGCTTGCAGACAGGCCGATGTCACCCCACCGATAACCTTCGGCGTGTTGCGGGTTGTCCAGTCTGTGCGGCCGGGGTCCACCCGTTCCGGCGAAAAGGCGAGAAAGAAGTCGATACCGGGGATTGGGGACTGGAGACTGGGGACTGGGGACTGGGAGTTCTGCTCCCCAGTCCCCGATCCCCAATTCCCAGTCCCCAGAATCGGCAAGACCACTTCGGTCGTCGTACCTGGATAGGTGGTCGATTCCAATATGACCACCATTTCCGGGTGCAAATAGCGGGCAATCTGCTCGGATGCCGCGACAATATAGGTGATGTCGGGATCGCCGGTTTTGTTCAGAGGGGTGGGCACACAGATGGAAACTGCATCGCATTCAGCCAGGACGGAATAATCAGTGGTGGCGGAGAGTAGGGACCGGGGACTGGAGACTGGGGACTGGAGAGTTCCCGATCCCCGATCCCCAATCCCCAATCCCCAGTCACCCGGCGTAGCCGCTCCGACGCCACATCCTCAATATAACTCTCGCCCCGATTGATGGCCGCGACTTTCGTCTCGTCCAGATCGATGCCCGTGACCCGATAGCCCGCTTCGGCCAGAATGACCGCCAGGGGCAGGCCCACATAGCCCAGACCAATCACAGCCACGTGGGCTTGGCGGGATGTGAATTTCGCGATGACATCTGATAGCATAGTTAGCTCCATTGACAACAAGAGGGACGCAGATTCCGCTGAAACAATTGATTTGCGCTGATAAAACCTGTAAATCTGAGATCACCGCCATCAGCGAGAATCAATTTCAATCATGAAAATCTGCGTCCTCTCCTACTCCCCCACAATCCCCGCCCGTCGCAGTGCGTCCAAAATCTGCTCCACAAGTTCGTCCGCGCTGTGCAGGTCGGTCTCTACCACCAATTCCGGGTGGATGGGTTCCTCATAGGGGGCGTCGATACCGGTAAAGCCTTTGATCTCCCCGGCCAGCGCTTTGGCATAGAGACCTTTGGGGTCGCGGCGTTTGACGACTTCGATGTCACATTTTACATAAATCTCGAAGAAGCGCCCCTCTGGTAGCAGGGAGCGGGCGAAGTCTCGATCGGCAGCGTAGGGGGAAATGAAGGTACACAACACCAGATTGGCGTGGTCAAAGGCCAGCTTTGCCACCTCGCCCACCCGCCGGATGTTCTCTTTGCGATCTTCCGGCGCAAAGCCCAAATCCCCATTCAGCCCGTGGCGCAGGTTGTCTCCGTCCAGATAGAAGGTGTGGCAACCCATTCGATAGAGCCGCTGCTCCAAAAGACGGCTGACCGTAGATTTGCCCGAACCAGACAGGCCCGTCATCCACAAAACCGCGCCCTTGTGACCATTCAGCGTTTCGCGCATGGCCCGGCTGATGGTTCCCTGCTCCCAGACGACATTTTCTGAAGCGGGCCGTTCGCCCCGGCTGGCCACATCCACCAGTTCGTCCACCTGGCGCGAACGATCCCGGATCATCCCGGCAGCCACTGTGCTGTTGGTGTAGGGATCGATCAGAATGAAGTTGCCCGTCGTCCGGTTAAGCTGATAGGGGTCGAAGAAGAGCGGTTCCGTGGTGGTCAGTTGCACACGCCCAATCTCGTTCAGTTGGAGCGTAGCGGCCTGCTCCCGATGCATCGTGTCCACATCGATCCGGTAGTTCAATTCGGAGACCAGCGCCCGCACCATCCGGGTGGTGTGTTGCAGCCAATAGCTGGCTTTGGGGTCCAGGGGTGTCTCGCCCATCCAACAGAGTGTCACATCCAGTCGGTTGGATTTGTGGGGCAGGTTGCGGCTACGCACCAGCATATTGCCCCGGCTGACGTCGATGTCGTCTTCCAGCGTAATCACAATCGACTCGCCTGCATTGGCCTCCACCTGCTCGCCGTCGAATGTGACCAGAGAAGCCACCCGGCTGGTCAGGCCGGAGGGCAGCACCACCACCTCTTCGCCCACCGAAACCCGCCCGGAGGCCACCTGCCCGGCATAGCCACGAAAATCCTGGCTGGGGCGGATGACGTATTGCACAGGGAAACGGAAGTCGATTGCGTTGCGGGTTGCGCCGGTGTTGACTGTCTCCAGGTGGTGGAGCAGAGTAGAGCCGTCGTACCAGGGCATCTTCTCGCTCTTGTCCACCACATTGTCGCCCAGCAGCGCGGACATGGGGATGTAGACCACGTCCCGCACATCGAGCTTGGTCGAGAACTCCCGAAAATCCTCGACGATGCGATCAAAAACATCCTCCCGGTAGTCCACCAGATCCATTTTGTTGACAGCCACCACCAGATGGGGGATTTGGAGCAGGGTGGAGAGAAAGGCGTGGCGCTTGGATTGGGTCAACACCCCTTTGCGGGCATCGACCAGAATAATTGCTAACTCGGCGGTTGATGCACCGGTTACCATATTGCGAGTGTATTGGATGTGGCCCGGCGTGTCGGCGATGATAAATTTGCGCCGGGGGGTGGCGAAATAGCGATAGGCCACGTCGATGGTAATGCCCTGTTCCCGCTCGGCCCGCAGCCCGTCGGTGAGCAGGGCCAGGTCCACATACGGGTCTCCCCGCCCCCGGCTGGCCCGCTCCACCGCTTCCATCTGATCCTCGAAGATCGACTTGGCGTCAAACAACAGCCGCCCGATGAGGGTACTCTTGCCGTCGTCCACACTCCCCGCGGTGGTAAAGCGCAGGAGATCGGAGGGGATTGGGGATTGGGGATTGGAGACCGGGGATTGGAGACTGGGGATTGGGAGATTCATCGTCATTCTGCCATTTCTTGATTGGGGACAATATAGGATTCGTGTTCTTCGGAGATATAGCGGGCACCGAATTCATCGCCACCCTGCTGTAGCTGGCGAATGGAGCGGCAGTAGCCATTGAGGTTTTTCTCGATACTGCCAACCAACTGCCGTGTCCACTCCAACTGCCCAGCATCGCAGTATTCCAGTTGCTCGGCAATCACGAAGCAACTCAAAGTCTCGTTAAGTGACCCTCTTGCGATGTATAAAAATCGAAGTCGATCCAGAAAATGATACCGCCCATATCCTTCGGCGATATTCAGTCCAATGCTGACAGCCGCCCGCCGCAACTGATCAGCCAAATTATAACGCTCAAAATCGGGCAAAGAGCCAGCCAGCCGATAAGCCGCCTTCAACAATTTCAGGCTATCCCGATAAAAGTCCAGCCCTTCAAAACCGCGTTCGGACATTTCAAGCCCCCTATCCGCCCATCAACTTCGGAGTTCTCAACGAGTGACATCCCAGTCCCCAATCCCCAATCCCCAGTCCCCTCCCCCTAAAAATACCCCTGCCGCTTGCGGTCTTCCATCGCGGCCTCGGAGCGGCGATCGTCGGAGCGGGTGCCCCGTTCGGTGACACGGGCTGCGGCGACCTCTTCGATGATGTCCCCGATGGTGGATGCGCTGGATTCCACTGCGCCGGTGCAGGTCATATCGCCGATGGTGCGGAAGCGGACGACCTGATTGATGACACGCTCACCGGGCAAAGGCGGCACAACCTCCGACGCAGCCAGCAGAATTCCGCCCCGGTTGATAATTCCGCGGGTGTGCGAGAAGTAAAGATTGGGCATAGGAATCCCCTCGTGGGCAATATATTGCCAAACATCCAATTCGGTCCAGTTGCTGATGGGGAAGACCCGGAAATGCTCACCGCTGTTCTTGCGCCCGTTGTACAGATTCCAGAGTTCCGGGCGCTGATTTTTGGGATCCCACTGGCCGAAAGCATCCCGATGGGAAAAGAAACGCTCTTTAGCCCTCGCCTTTTCCTCGTCCCGGCGTGCCCCGCCCATGGCCGCGTCCACCCGCAATTCGGTCAGCGCATCCAGCAGCGTTACCGTCTGCAGACCGTTGCGGCTGGCCGTAGGACCCGTCTCCTCCACCACCCGACCCTGATCGATTGAATCCTGTACATAGCGCACCAGCAGCCGCACACCCAACCGCCGAACCAGATCGTCGCGGAATTCGAGCGTCTCCGGGAAGTTATGGCCGGTGTCAATGTGCAGAAGTGTGAAGGGGATTTTGCCTGGGTAAAAGGCTTTTTGGGACAGATGGGTGAGGACAATCGAATCTTTACCACCGGAAAAGAGGAGGTGCGGGCGTTCAAATTGGGCTGCCACTTCGCGCAGAACAAAGATGGCTTCGGCTTCCAGATGACGCAGATGGCGGTTGCTGATACTGTCCATATATGTATAACCTTCAGGGGTGGATAGCGATTTGTTCAAGAAAAGACGGAGACACCATTTGTCTCCGCGTCAGTGCGAAAAAGCCTGCCGATTTCAGTTCAAGTGCAATTGACTGCCAAAACTTAATTCTACCGCCTCCAACCCATCCCGACAAATTCCAGCCAGAGACCAGAGTGATGATATAATCGGGGAAGACAATTTCTGCCATCCGCGCCACCCCTCCCAACACCGATGACCCGTCGAGTCGCTGTGCTGATCTTCACATTTGTCTTTGTATGGAGCAGTCTGGCTGCTCTATACAGTCAAACACCAGCACCGCGGGTCGGCTGTAAGATTGAACCGACAAAAATCAACAGAGGCGGAATCGCCACCTTCACGATTTTTGCCGATCAACTCCCTCCTCTCACGGCCTACAGCCTGACACTGAGCTTTGAGCCTCTCAGGACATTGGGTTTCGAAGATCAAGACATCGTAAAGGAGGGTTTCAACCTGTTGCCGGGTCCAGGTTTCCCCGCAGAATCGATCACGAGCAATCTGGTCAATAAAGAGACAGGCGTGATAACCCTGGCAGCCTCCCAATCGATCTCATCTTCACTGACAGGCAGTTTTGACATCCTGGCTACCACCAGAATACAGGCTGAATCTGACACAGACACAATCGTATCCTTCCGCTTTACACAGACGACGCTGAATGATCACAGGGGTGTTCTGCTATCACGCAATGTGGCCTATGCCGAGCAGAACTGTTTCGTCGAGATTGGCGACTCCGGTTCACCAACGCCGATCCCCACAGCCACCGTAAACACGCTTTCGCCCTTGGTTTCGCCCACGCTTACGCCCATCGGTTTCGTATCAATCCCGCCGACGCCGACCCCCACTCCAACCGTGACATCGACTGCTACACCTGGACCCACCTCCCCCCTGCCTACACCGCCGAACACATCCACACCGACCTTTACACCAACACCACGTCCTACCGGCACCCCGACAGAAACCCCCACAGCTACCGAGACACCGACTGAAATCCCGACGCCCACGCAGATCGTCTTTTCTACACCTGTCGATCAGGCTGCCCAAGCACAACTGCCCACCGAAACCCCACTGCCTGTGGAAACCGTGACCCCCCCCCCGGCTGAACTGCCAACGGATACGCCGACCCTCACGGACACCCCTACCGCAACCCCCACAGAAACGCCCACCGACACCCCGGAACCGGAGCCAACAGCGACCCCACTGCCCCAGCCGCCGACAGCGACACCCACTCCCACCCGTCTAGCCACACCCACGGCTGTCGCCCAAACAGAACGGCAAATCGATGCAACTGTCCAGGTAGCATTCCAAAGCGAAGCACCATCAACCGTAAGACGCCCCCAACCATACCGGCTGCTGGCAGCAGTCGCGCTATTCGGCGCTTTTACCCTCGCTTTGGCCTTTTGGCAATTGGGACGCCGCCGGGATCGGTAGGGAGAAAATCGCTGCAAAATTCCGGAAACTTGCAACCAACAATTGGAACAGGACGCAAACCCCGCTCTCCCCATCGAACAAATTGACCCACAATTGTTCCCACGATTACAATGAAATCATACGGACTGTGTTACACAGAAGCAGAACCTTTTTTTGTGGCATCGACCCGTACGCGCTGAACAGCGAATCGCACCCCATCCAGGCCGGCAACAACAATTGCCGGGCATGGACATACAACAGCGGAGGCAAATTGTTATGTTTTTCTGTCCCATCTCTCGATGGAAGGGTATCCCCCTTCTCATCGGACTCTTGTTCATCCTGACAGCCTGCCAGACGCCCATCCTTCAAGCGCCAGGCGCGGCCGTTGTGGCCCCAACCGCGCCCGCTACACCTGCGCCAACGCCCGAAGAAGCAGCGGGCGCAGAAGCAGCGGGCGCCCCATCCACCGGCGAGCAGGAAACCCTCGATGGTATCCCTGTCGGCTTTACCGCCGAAGGCTACCCCTACCGGGGCAATGCCGACGCACCGGTCACTGTCTACGAATACAGCGACTACCAGTGCCCCTTCTGCCAGCGCCACGTCCTGCAGACCGAGCCGGCTCTGGCCGCCAGCTTCGTGCGTACCGGCCAGGCGAAATTCGTCTTTCGTGACTTCCCGCTGGATTCGCTCCACCCCAACGCCACCCCCGCCTCCATCGCCGCCAACTGTGTGATGGAGCAGGGCATCGCCCCCTTCTGGCGTATGCACGACCTGCTCTTCCGCACCCAGGACGAGTGGGCCAGCCTGCCTGATGCCGCGGATGTCTTTGTGCGGCTGGCCGGGGAAGCGGGGGCTGAGGCAGCCGCCTACACAGCCTGCCTCACCGACAGCACCATCGCCGACCGGGTGAAAGCCAGCCTGAGCGAAGGCGAAGCCCTGGGCTTTACCGGCACGCCCAGCTTCAACTTTTTCGTGGAAGCCACCGGTGACGCCTACCAACTCGTCGGCGCACAGCCCTACGACACCTTCAACACTTGGTTTACAACCATCGCCGAGGGCGGCGCGCCCGTGGACCCGGCCGCAGCCCAGGCCCAACAGCAGGAGCCAGGAGAGATTCCCCAATGGGCAGTTCCGGAGAATTGGGCCGATGATCCCGAACGGCCTGGCACGAATCTGGCCGGTGACTTTTGGCGCGGCAACCCGGATGCGCTTGTCACTGTCATCGAATTCAGTGACTTTCAGTGCCCTTTCTGCCAGCGCCATACCCTGGAAACCCAGCCTATTCTGGACGAGCAGTTTGTAGACACCGGCGATGTGATGTGGATTTTCAAGCACTTTCCCGTCCAGTCCTCCCATCCCTACGCCTTCCCCGCCGCCATCTTTGCCCAGTGTGCGGGCGAACAGGGCAAATTCTGGGAAGCTCACGAGCTGCTCTTTCAGCGCATGAACGAATGGGCAGGCGCCAATCAGGAGACGGTCTTTGGCGAAATTGCCGCTGAACTGGTTGTAGACAGCGAAGCACTCGCCAACTGTCGGGCCGACGAAGCCACTCTCCAGAAGGTCCAGGCCGATCTGATGGAAGGCTCCCAGTTCGTCCAGGGCACGCCTACATTTGTCGTCATCTACAACAACCAGGGCCGCCTGATCCCCGGCGCACTGCCTGCGGACCAATTCTCGGAAGCACTCAATAAGCTTCTGGCTGAAGCCAAAGGCGACAAATAATGACCGGCCCGCGTCTGCATTTCGCAATTCTCGTGGCCTGCCTGTTGCTGATCGCCGCTTGTGGAGCGTCCGCGCCTGAACAGCCCGCGGCCAACGAAAGCGCCGCCCCGGTTGTTGTAGCGGAGGCTACGTCCACGCCGCTGCCCGTCGAGCCAACCGCCACATCCGCGCCCGTCGAGCCGACAGCCACACCCCAGCCCGTCGCGCAACCAGCGCCCACCAACACGCCCGAACCCGAAGCAGACTGGACCCAGACCGCTGCACTCGTAGACGGGCTGTACGTGCGAGGCAATCCCAACGCACCCATTCGGCTCATCGACTATTCGGACTTTTTCTGAGGTGCCTGCGCCGCGCACGTGCTGCGCGTAGAACCCCAAATTGTCCAGAATTACGTCGCCGCCGGGCAGGTCCAGTTGGTCTTTTGGCATATACTCGATCACGGCCAGTCGGCCCAGGCCCATCAGGCCGCTGAATGTGCAGGTCAGCAGTCGCCCATCTCTTTCTGGCAGATGCACGACACCCTTTTCGAGCGCCAGGGCGAACTCTGGAATCTGGAAAATGCCACCCTCGTCGCCATTGCCGGGGAACTGGGCCTGGAGACATCCGCCTTTGAAAGCTGCCTGAGCGACCAATCGATTATCGACAAAGTCGCCCGCATGGACCAGGAACGCCGGGCCGCGGGCATCCGACTGCGCCCCTCCTTCGATGTCAACGGGCAGATTGTCCAGGGCGCAATTCCCTACGATTCCTTCGCCCAACTGTTCGACAAGCTGCTGGTGCAATAATGAAAATCAGAACGCAGAGGACGCAAGCGGCGCAGAAGGCACAGATTTCGTAGATTGAATCCGTGTAAATCCATCCCATCTGAGTCAATCGATGTACTGATCTGAGGGACCGCAGGGAACTCTCCCCAATCGAACGACGTTTCAGGTGACAGTCGCTGTCAAAGGTGACTGTCACCTTTTCTTTTGTGATACAATAGCACTGTATGAATGCAACACTTTCGCACCTTTTCAGAACAATTTTGGGGTTGGCACTGCTCATGGCAAGCCTGAGTACTGCCGCGCCCCTCTTTGCCGCGGACACTGCCCAGACTTCCGTTCCCACCGGCCCGGCCACAGAGCCGATTGACGTCGTCGTCGTTCTGGACGACTCCGGCAGTATGGCGACCTGTTGGCCCTGGCCCAGAGAGGGGCTGCCCTCCACCCCGCCCTGCAACTTTCCCAGCGTCAACGAACCCAGCGACCCGGATGAACTGCGCTACAGCGCGGCCCGCCTGCTCATCCATCTGGCCGACGAGGAAGACCGCATCGCAGTTGTACGCTTCGACAGCCGGGCCGAAGGGGTGGGCGCACTCGGCGCAATGCAGAGCGCCGGCGGCAGCGAAAACCGTCGCCGTCTGGCCGCCTCTCTGGAAGCCCCCACCAACTACCTGCCCCGGGGCTACACCCGCATGGATTTGGGTCTGGCCGAAGCCATCCGCCTGTTGGAGGCCAACCGCCAGCCCAACCGCAGTCAGTACGTCCTGCTTCTGACCGACGGCGAACCCACCGCCGACGGCACATTGCCCCTGGCCGCCCAGCAGCAACTCATCCGTGACCAGTTCGAGCAGCTTCGGGCCGCCGGGGTTCTCGTCTTTCCCGTCGTTCTCTGCAACCCCACCTCCGGCTGTTCTGGCGCATTTTTGAAGGATCAGAGCAGCACCGCCCTCGTCCGGGATGCGGCCAACGCACCGGAACTGTTGCGGGTCTTCAGCGAACTCTTCGCCGAGATGAAGTCGGACCGTTCCGTCGTCACCGCCCGGGACGCCAACGGCAGCATCGCCTTCACCACCCGCCAGAGCCAGGGCGTCCAGGAGATTGCCGTCGTCAGCCCCCGGGCCAGCCTCAGCGCCGTGCGTCAGGAGGGCAACCCGGCCCTGACCGCCAGCCTGCTCAACGACGGCAATGTAGAGTTGAACGCCATCGCAGGCAGCGTCACCCCCGGCAATTGGAGTGCAGAGACCAGCGACCTCAGCGCCTTTGCTGTCATCCGCGCCGCCAGCTACCCGGAATTGATCTTCCCGCCCCCCAGTGCGCTGAGCAGCCCCGCCTCCACCCGCTACTATCCCGCTGGCAAAGAGCCACTGCTTGTCGTCCGGGGCGCGGGTCCCGCCGCGGGCGAAGCGCTGCTCTTGGACGGGCGCACACCGATTCCCACCTTTGGCAAAGATGCGAGTGGGGTGGATGCGCTGGGAGCCATCCCCTACAGCAGCAGCACTGGCGAAGTGACGATTCAGTTGGGCGACGACAGCACACCCCTGCAACTGCGCCGCACTTTCCGCCTGGAAGCGCGGGCCGACCTGCCCCGGCTGGAGGTCTTCACCCCCCGGGCCGACGACCCCGGCCTGTTGGAGGATGGCCGGGCACGCCTGCAAGTGGGCTTTGGGCCGGGGCTGCCTGTGGAGGGGCTGGCTGCCACAGCTTACGTCTCTGATGTCACCGACGACGAAAACGGGACGCCCGTCTTTCAGGGCGCGATGACCTGCGTGGCCCGCCTCTGTATCAACGCCGACTTCATGCCAGCCGACGGGCGCAGCTATCGGGTGACTTATCTGGTCAGCGCCGTGGCCGACGGCTTGCGTTTTGGCGATTGGGCCGAGGCGAATCTGAATGTGGAACCGGCTGTCTATTTGCGCGGCCTGCCCAGCCCGATTGATCTGAACCGGATGCCCCCGGAAGGCTGGCCGATTACCGTTGGCGCGGGGACCGCCGAGGAGATTGGGAGCCTCGGCGCCCGTCTCGTGCTGCGCCGGGCCGACACAGGCGAAACGGTCAGCCAGGCTGGACTGAACTTTGAAATCGACGTGCCGGAGAGCGAAACGGCCACCGGCTTCCTCCGGGTGGAGGGGCTGGACCTGCTGCGTCCCGGCAATTACACCGGCGAGATTGAATTGGCGGCGACGACGCCCACCGGCCTGCCCATGGATGTGAAGATTCGCCCGTCACCCAGCCTGCCCGTCAGCCTGACCGTCGCCCGTTCTGCGGCCCGGCTGCCCAGCCAGATCGCCGACTTCGGCGAAGTGAAATTCGACACCTCGCCCAACTTCCGCATCGGCCAGGAAGCGCTGTTGCCCGTCACTTTTGACGCGGGCAAACCCTTCCGCCTGGCCGCGTCTCTGGCCGAGAGCAGTTGTGTCGGCCTCTCCCTCACCACCGGCGATCTGCGCGCCGAGGGCGAGCGCTGGCTGCTGCCCGTGCAGTTGATCAGCCAGACGCCTGTGCTGCCCGGCGGCTGTTCCGGACAGATCAGCCTGACCGGGCCGAGCGAAGACTTTGACATCTTCCCGGCCGCGGTGGCGTGGCGGCTGCAAATCCGCGGGGTGGAGTGGAGCGTCGTGGGCGATCTGGACTTCGGCGATGTGGGCCGGGCCGGGGAGCGCTCCACCCAACCGCTCTTGCTCCGTTTCGACGGGAGTACGCCTTTTGTGGTACAAGTGAAGGGGATTGCGGCTGCGGGCGAGACCGGAGACGGCGTTACCCAACTGGACGAAAGCTTTCTGGAGAGTGGTGCGATTGAAGTCAACGGCGAGCCGAACGCCGACGGCTTCTACGAGATTCCGGTCGGTCTGGTGGCGCGCAAGACGATTCCGCAAGACCCGTTGCGCGGCAGCTTCTACAGCGGCGATCTGACGCTGGGCATCGAAGGCTTGCCCGGTGAAGGCCGCCCGGTCGCCATCAGCTTCCGCAGCCCCACCCTCTACCAGCGCTATGTCGAGTGGTGGCTGCGCCCGGTCTACAGCCTGCCCTGGCTGCTCTGCAGCGGCCCGCTTTCGCTGCTGCTCCTGCTGATTTTTGTGGCCCGCGCCCGCAACCGGGGCTATGTGGAGGAGGCAGAACCGGTCGTCACCCTGCCCCAGCCGGAGTTTGCGCCGGAGCCACAGAATGCCTTCGTCAACTCCAGTTTTGTGGACGCGGCCAGCGCCGAGGCTTCCCCGTCCGAAGTGCGCTGGGAGAGTCAGTGGGGAAATGTGGACTGGGGCTTTGGCGGCGAACAGCGCACGCCCGCTCCGTCCGCGACGGCGTGGAGCAGCAATGGCAGTGCCAACGGCGCAGGGGATCCGTGGAAGAGTGGGTGGTAGAACACCCGTAACGCAAACTGTTAGTTTGCGCCACAGCCAAGCGAGACCAATCGATGCAATGTCTCATCTGCCGCTACGGGCAAACGTTTGAAGGACAGACAACCGTCACATTGGAACGGGAAGGCACAACTCTCGTCTCCAAAGCAGTGCCGGCGCTCATCTGCGACACCTGCGGCGAAGTCTATTTGGAAGATGAAATCGGCTCGAAACTTTTGGCAAAGACACAGGAAGCTGCTCGTACCGGTGTGCAGGTAGAAGTTCGTAACTATGCGCTGGCAGCCTGAGAACGAAAGGACGCGGAGGCGTCCGCAGCCCGTTCCCACGCGGAGCGATGGGAACGAGGGAACCCGTTTCAACGGGTTTCCCATAGCAGACGCCGAATTGATTCGGCGGCGAAGCGCGGGAACGAGAAAATCTGCGAAAATCTGCGCCATCTGCGCAATCTGCGTTCCATCCCCAATCCGTGTAAATCCTTTGCATCCGTGCAAATCCGTGTACTTTATTGCGTAGGAATCTTTGATGAATCTAAACGGCGCGAAACTTATCGGCGAAAAACCCACCATCTACCCCACCCTCGTCATCGGCGTGGGCGGCATGGGCACGAATACTGTGCGCGCGGTCAAACGCCGCCTGCGCAACGTCTGGGGCAGCGACGCCCTGCCGGGGATGATCCAACTGCTGGCCCTGGACACCGAGCCGCTGGTCAACCGGCTGGATCAGGAACCCCTCTACGCCGACGAGTTCGCCTATATGGGCAAATTCGACGCTACCCGGCTTGTGGACAACCTGGAAAACCACCCGGAGATCGCCAGTTGGTGGAACTACCCCTCCATCCCCCTGGGCTATATCCACAATGGGGCCAAACAGTTGCGTCCGATTGGACGCCTCTCCTTCTTCCGCAATTACGTCAACTTCAAGCGGCTGCTGGAGACCAAATATGCCGGGCTGGACAAAATCCGCGACAACGAAATGGCGCAAAACCGGGGCTTCCCGGTGATGGGCAACTATCAGCTTGTCTACGTCGTCAGCAGTCTGTGCGGCGGCACCGGCTCCGGGATGTTTTTGGACGTGGCCCACCGGGTGCGGGCGCTGGTGCGCAGCAACGCCCGCGTCGTGGGCATCTTCTATTTGCCCGACGTGCTGGAAGAGGAGATCAGCAGCGACCTCCAGCGGCGGCGCATCAAAGCCAACGCCTACGCTGCGCTTAAAGAACTCAACTATTTCCAGGAGACGCAGCAGTTCCAAGAACTCTACCCCAGCGAGCAGCGCCCCCTGCCCGATACGCCCTACACGCCCTTCGACTTTATCTTTCTGGTCGGGCGCACCAACCGCGACGGGCGCAGCCTGACCCGCAAATCCGACGCCGAGCAGTTGGCCGCGCATCTGATCCAACTGACCGCCATCAGCCACCTGAGCAGCGAAATTTTGGGGCTGGAAGTCAACGTCGTGCGCGAGCGGATGAGCGGCGGCGCTACGGCTGCCGAAGTGGTGGGCGAGAAACCCAAGCCCAAAAGTGGCAACTATCTGGTCTACAGCAGCTTCGCCGCCTCGGCGCTGGTCACGCCCCACGAGTCGGTCGTCGCCTTCTGGCAGCGCGCCTTCCTGGCCGATGTGGTGCGCCGTTTTGCCTCCGGCCCCGGTCTGGGCGACCCCCGCCAGCCGATGAGCGCAGCGGAACGCCAGCAGGTGATGACCATCTGGCAGGGGCTGCTGGCCTATGCGCGCTCCCGCTATCTGGCCCTGGACAACGACCGTCTGGAGGAGATGGAGGCGGAGGTGGAGGAGCAGCGCGGCGCGTGGCTGGGCTTCCGCGAGGCCGTGGACAACGCCTTCCGTTCCGCGCTGGCCGAGACCGGTCTGCGCGGTGCGATTGCCCTGGCCGAGCTGATCGGCCCCCTCAATCCGGCCACCGCGCCGTTGGAAGCGCTCAGCCGCCAGCGCCTTTTCCTGCTCAACAACCAGCCTGTGGCCGAGGAGGATCGGGGGCGCTGGCGTTCCCTGCTGGCCCAAGAAGGCGGCGCGTCCGAACGGATGGGCCAGTTGGCCGGTGGTTTTGGCGATCTGCTCCTCTCTGCCTTTAGCCCGCGCCAGGCCCGCGAACAGGCCAAAGACCTCTCCACGCGCAAGGCCCGCGCCCGTCTCTACCAGCGGCGCGATGCGCTGGAACGGGTGCTGGTGGACGAGTTGGGCAAATATGCCCTGCGCCTGCGCGAAGTCTTCCGCAACCAGATGAACAACGTGGCGGCTGCGCTGGTGCAGGCCAACCAGGAGGCCAGCCGGGCCGCCGACCGCATCGATCCGCGCATCCCCGACGGCAGCCCCAGCACCAGCACCTATTACGAGTTGGAGACGGGCGTGGTCGGGCGGGACTATTTGCAGCATTTCTACCGGCGCGCAGCGCAAGCCGTCTTCCCGGATGATTGGCAGAGTCTCTTGGGCCGGCTGACCGATACGCTGCTGGTGCAGGGATTTGCCCTGCCCGCGGATCAGGTCTACAACAGCCTGAGCGAGGGCATCGCCCAGAGCAGCAGTCTGCTCAGCCGGGTCAGCCGTCTGGTGGACATCCGCCACGTCATCGGCGTCCAGTACGGCACGGAGGTGGATCAGTCCCGCCCGCTGCCCAACAACCGGGTACACCAGTGGCTGGACCGGCTCAACCCCTACATTCGCTGGGATGCGGACCGCTTCAGCTTTCACGACGGGGATTTGGAGCACATCCGTCTGGCCGCTACCCCCGCCAGCCGGGAGGACGACAGCGGGCTGGCCCTGGCGATGGTGGGCCAGGAGAACATCAAATGGGTTCCCACGGGCGACACCAGCCGGATGGACGCGGTCTGGATTGTGCATGGCCTGCCGGTGACGCTGTTGGAGAATCTGGACGAGTTCCAGGCCCAATACGAAAACAGCCAGGATTTCCCCAACACCGAAGAGTTCCATCTGAACCCGGCTTGGGTCAATCTGCCGGAGATCACCTCGCCCCGTTCCGCGCCCGCGCCGGCCCGCGTCGCTACGGGTGATACCTATCGCAGTTGGGGCGCGTCGCCGGGAAGAACGACGCGGTAAGGAAGATTTTGGGAACACAGATTTCGCAGATGACGCAGATTTGCAGGATCGGATGGGATAAGAGCGGGTCGCTGTGCCCAGCTCCGTGCCCGCCCGGCGAGAAAGACGAGAATTACCAGCGATGGCACTACCTGATTTTTCTCCAACTGGTGATTTGCCGCCAGGAATTCATCCTGCAACGATGGGTGAAGTCATTCAACGCTTCGGAGACGAAACCGGCAAACGAGCGCTGGTGACGCAGCGCTTGTTGCACATTTACGATTTAGCCAGGCGCACAGGACATCTTGGACAGTTTATTGTCTTTGGCAGTTATGTTTCAACGAAGACCGCTCCAAATGATGTGGACGTAATTCTGGTGATGAAAGATTCTTTTGTTGTGCGCGAGTGCCCACGTGAGTGTGCGGGCCTGTTTGATCACGCGATTGCACAGGCGCGCTATGGTGCCAGTATTTTTTGGGTGCGACCAGGAGCTATGTTGTTTGAACCGTTGGATGAATTTATCGCGGCTTGGCAGGCTAAGCGCGACGGCTCCCTACGAGGGATTGTTGAAGTGATTGAGGAAGTCGAGGCAAACGATGATTCAGAATGAGGAAGAA
The DNA here is from genome assembly GCA_945905745.1 of Litorilinea aerophila. GTDB lineage: Bacteria > Chloroflexota > Anaerolineae > Caldilineales > Caldilineaceae > JACQGT01. The sequence goes on along the minus strand of CAMDQF010000051.1, from coordinate 4,757 downwards.
CTTCGCGTAACAAAAGCGCGTATCGAACGCTTTCAGAATTGGCTTTTGGATATGCGCCAACGGGTTGAACCGGCAGAGTTTCTGCTGATGTCAAGTGGCTATCGCTTGGAGATCGAACGGATGCAGGCCGAGGTCTTAGAGTATCTGCTCTATCCAGCCATAATCGGATCAGTGCAAATGCGGGCAACAACTCCTTTGACGGCTGCATAGTGAAAATCCGCCCTTTCCGCGTCATCCGCGTTCCATTCTTTTTATGATCACAGGCGTTACACGCAGTCGCGCAGCAATTTTATGTTTTGGCGGTTGGGGCTTGCAGACAATGCTCCACCTGGCCCCGCGCCTGGCCGCGGCCCAGGAACAGCGGGCCGCGCGCGGCGTGGACGGGCCGGACCTGACGCGCATCACCAGCTTTGCCAGCCTCCTGCCCGACCAGTTTATAGACGCCAACCACAACCTGGCCCTGCACCTGCGCAAGTTAGGCAGCGATCCCTTGCCCCCTTTCTATCTGGAAAAGCTGCTTACCCGGCTGGATTCCTCCCTGTGGACGCCGCCGGGCACGCCGGAAACCGACGAGGGCAACGGCAGCGAGTGGTCCTTTGGCCGATCTGCGCGGATGTTTCAGAATGGGGACGTGGAGGTGGCAGGCAGCCAGGCCAGCCAGCGCGCCGAAGCCCTGCTGCAAATGGCCGAGCCGGTGCTAACTCCTCTGCACTGGCAGGCCCAGGATTTGGACGCCCAGCCGGGCCGCGACCAGCGCCGTCTGGCCGCCAGCCGCCGGGACGCCTTTGGCGCGGCCCTGCGCGAGGGCGAACGCATCGCCCGCCTGCTGGAAGCCCACATCATTGACCCCATCCGCCAGGACAATCTGGTGCCCGGCGACCCCTTTGTACAGACGACCCTCTACGTCGTCGCCCCTCTCTACGAACCGCTGACTTCCGCGCTGGTCTGGCCGACGGTAGCCCATCTGCTGCGCTATCTGGGACGACGCCACATCGCCCAGGTGACGGCCATCTTCGCCACAGGCAGCTACGCCGCCGACCGCAGCCGGGTCTACGAGGACGCTTCGGCCTACGCCGCGTTGGCCGAAATGGAAGCCCTGACTGGTATGCGGCCTGAAGGACGGGCCGGGCTGGCGAGTCTGGTGCGGGGCGACGGGGTGGAGGCTGTGCCCGGTCAGCAGGGGCTGTTGGACGAGTGGATCGGCGAACCGATCTTCAACCGCATCTTTCTGGTGGACCGGGAAAAGAGCAATCAGGGGCTGGCCCAGAGCAGCTACGAGCTTTCGGTGCTGGTGGGCAATGCGCTTCAGTCGCTTGTCACGGCCGACGGTGGCCACTTTGTCGAGGAACAGTTGGGCATCGACCTGCGCAACGCCCAGGAGCGACCCTACAGCCTGCTGGGTGCCTCCGCGGATTACGTGCCCCTGGACTATCTCTTCCAGGCGGTTCACCAGCAGGAGGAGAAGCGGCTGGTGCGGGAGGTTCTCCTGCGCCGGACAGGGGAAGCCGCCAGGGATGGCGGCGATCCCAGTGCCCTGCGTTCTCTGGCTGATTTGGGAGGGGATCGGGCGCAGGTCTTGTCCCAATTGGTGATGGAGCGGCCCGAACTCTTTGCCAATGTGGCCCCCAACCAGCTTTCGGACCTGAGGATTCACCCGGATTTTGTCCTGCCTCCGGCTACGGCGACGGCCCTGCGCTCCCTTTCACCGGCTCACTGGCAGACGGCCTTTGAGGAACACGCGGGCGCGTTGCAGGCCCAATTCGACGAAGTGGCCGGCGCGCCCAAGCTGGACGCGGCCTGGGGGCTGAATGGGCTGAACGCAGACGGGTTGCCTGCCCGGTCCGGCGACCGGCGTCTGCTGCCCGCCACAGCGGCCCGGCTGCGCGCCGAGATGGGCGAACTGTTGGCCGACCGGCCCGACAGCCTGCCGCTGGCCCGGCGTCAACTGCGCCGCTGGCGGGAGGAGATCGACGAGCAGCGCCACGCCCTTGCGCTTTCCGGCAGCGGCCAGCAGCACATCAGCCAGACCCAGCATCAGATTGCCCTGCGGGATTGGCAGGGACGCTACGCCCGATCCGCGGGCAACAGCCCGTCGATTGGGGGTGCGTTGCTCCGTTCGGCGCTGGTGGCTGGGGGAATTTTGTTGGTTGCGTTGGGTTATCTGCTGATCTTCAGCCGCCCTGTCAGCCTGGAGATGGACGGGGGCGTGCTGACCGGACTGGTGCTGGGTCTCTTTGCCGGGGGGCTGGCTGCCTATCGGCGCCAGATGCAGCGTATTCAAAAGCTGCGCCGGGAACGGGTGGCCCTGGCTCAGCAGGAATTGACAATTGCTCTGCAACAGCAGGTTCAGCAGGGGTTGGGCCGGGTCTATGACCATCTGGGCCAGTTGGTGCGCCAGCTTTCCGATGCGGTGGAGGATGCGCTTGCCAGCCTGGAAGGCTGGTCGATTGCCGAGGGACCTCCGCCGCTGCCCCCGGTGGGTGTGCGTGTCAGTCATCTCTACCGAGCGCATATGAATCCCAAATTGTGGGAACGCTGTCAGGGCTATCTTGCCAGCCGCCAGGACAGAGAGGGGCGGCGCAGCGAGGAGCGACTGGCCGGTCTGTGGTCCGCGCCGAGCTGGCGACGGTACATCACCCAATTGCTGGCCGGGCCGGTGGATGACGATTCCCTGGCCCAATCGCTCTCCACCCGGATTCGGGAGGTGGTGCAGCAGTCGGTGACGACCACTTCTACGCCCAATGAGCGTTCTGTGCGCTCGCTGCTGGTGGGCCGCCTGGCCGAGGAGTACAATCTGGAGCATCTGCTCTGGCGGGACGGGGCAGCCAGCGAGGCCGGTGTGTTGACCGGGACAGATCGCTCCATCCAAAGCACCATCTATCGCTATCTGGAATCCCTGTGGAGCAACGCTAAGCCTGCGGCCAACTACGACGTATCGGACCGGCTGGCGGCCCACGGCATTACTGTCGATTTTGCGGCGGTCTCTGGCACTCCCCAGAGCGATATTACCGAGTCGGTTTTGCGGGATTTCCGGGTGGTGGGCCTGCCCAACGGCGACCCGTTTCAGGTGACATTTGTGCGCACAGTGCACGGCTTGAGTCTGGCAGATCTGGGCAGTGTGATGCGCTATCGACAGGAGTTGGCCCGGCTGGGCAGCAACGGACGGCGGCAGGTGTTGTTGACAGAGAGTGGGGCGGCGGCTGTCTACGGGATGGAGGATGCGGCTGGGCCGGTGCAGCAGACCGCGTGGAGATAGAAGGTACTGGGTATTGGATATTTGGGAGTGACGGAACGGGACATCATTACCAAATATCCAATACCCAATACCTGCAATTCCGACACACCAGAGGAGACAACGCTCTATGCAATCAACCATCAAGCTTGACCAATTCTTGAAAAAAGTGGGCGCTGTGAGATCCGGCGGCGAAGCCAAGATGCTGATCCAGGAAGGCTCCGTCTCAGTCAACGGCGAAGTGGAGACCCGCCGGGGTCGCCAACTACACGAAGGCGACCGGGTGGTAATCGAAGGAGAAGCCTTTGTGGTAGAGGAGTTACAACAGTGAACGGTGAACGGTGATCAGTGTGGCGCACTGGTCACTGTTCACCGTTTACTTTTCACTATAGTATACTGGGGGCGTCGGCCACATCGGTTGACGCCCCATTTTTGCCCATTTATCGACCACCTGTGAGCTTTCCCATGTCTACACCCATGCGCCGCCAATACCTGGACATCAAACGCCAGTACCCGGAGTGTATCCTCTTTTTCCGCCTGGGCGACTTTTACGAAACCTTCGACGACGATGCCAAAATCGTCTCGGAGGTCTGCGATGTGGTGCTGACGAGCCGCCCGGTGGGTGATAACCAGCGGGTGCCTTTGGCTGGTGTGCCCTATCACAGCGTCGAAGGGTATCTGGCTCGGCTGGTCAAAGCGGGCTACAAAGTGGCTGTGGCCGAGCAGGTGAGCGAGGCAGGCAACGGGCTGGTGGATCGGGCCGTGCGCCAGGTGGTGACAGCCGGCACTATCACCGACCCGTCAATGCTGGACGAAGACCGCAACAACTATCTGGTGGCAGTGGCTTTCAACAGCCGCGGCACAGAGGCAGGCGTCGCCTATTGCGACATCACCACCGGCGAATTCGCCGCGGCCCAGTTTGAGGATCACAGCGCGGGCAGCGTAGAGCGCAAAGTGGGCGAGGAGCTGAGCCGCCTGCACCCCAGCGAACTGATCACCGCCGATTGGGAACTCGTCAATACGGACTTAGGCGGGTTGGTAGAGAGCCTGGGATCGATTGTTTCCAGCGTGGAAGCTTGGCAGGTGGAGCAGGAGACCGCCCGGGAGAGTTTGCAACGTCACTTCCACGTGAGCAGTCTGGACGGCTTCGGCTTGCAGCGATCACCCCAGGCCATCCGCGCCGCCGCCGCCATTGTGGCCTATCTGGCTGCCATGCAGCCCGCGGCCCTGCCCCAACTGACCAGCCTGCATAGCTACACCCCCCACGACTATATGACCCTGGACGAATTCACCCGGCGCAATCTGGAGCTGACCGAAACCATCCGGGGCGGACGGGTCCAGGGTAGTCTGCTCGGTGTGCTGGACGAGACAGCCACCCCGGCCTTGGTCATCGTTTCGGCCAAACTAGCCTAGAAGGCTAAGTTGGCGGCATAATTGAAGTAAAAAACGAGGCAAAGGCGATGCAAAAAAACAGGAACGAATTGAGACAGCCAACAAGACAACCGAGTATGAAGCCATGCTCAAC
>CAMDQF010000050.1 GCA_945905745.1 Litorilinea aerophila | reverse complement strand
TCACTCTTTCCGTGGCTTCCGTATACTCTTGTATCAAGGATTCACCTCTCCATTACTCGTTCACTACTCGTTCACTCCTTCGACACTATACCCTTTCTCTTCAGATGGCAAATTCACTCAAAACCTTCACACAGTTTATCAAGTTATTTTATCGCCGTTCCTTAGTTCGCTGGTTGATTCGGTGATCCGGTTATTCCGCCAGCATCTGATACCCATAGCCCCGGATTGTCGTGATAAAACGGGCTTCCTCGCTCTCGCCCGGTTCGATGCGGCTGCGTACCCGGCTCACCATCCGGTCGATGTTGGCGTCGTAGGTGTCCCCTTCGCTCTCCGACCAGACGTTGAGCGCGATTTCGTCTTTGCTCACAGCCCGTCCCCGATTTTCGTAGAGATACCAGAGCAGCTCGAACTGTTTGACGCTCAGAGGCGGGTCCAGCACAACCCCATCCACAAAGACCTGGCGGGTTGCCATATCGACACGCAGACCGGGGCGTTCCCCCGACCCGGCCACGGCCATCAGCGCCGGCGCGGTGACAGTGGCCGACGGGTCCTGAAAACGGAAGCGGGTGGAGGCGAACTGCACTTCGTCCCCGTCGTTCAGCCAGACCTGGCTATCGGCTGTCAACCGCTCCCCGCGCACATAGACCCCATTTTTGCTGCCCAGATCCCGAATCTGATAGCCGTTGTCCACAAAAGAGATTTCCGCGTGCTGGCGGCTGGCAAAGCCGTCGGCCAGCACAATCCCGGAAGTAGCGGCCCGCCCCACCTCGGTCACTTCTTCGTTCAGTTCATATTCTTTGCCCACATTCGGGCCAGATAGACAGATCAGTCGTCCGTATTGGCTCACAGCAGTATATCCCTCGTAGGTCGGAATGGTATTCCGACCCGAATTTGATAGGGTCGGAATACCATTCCGACCTACCATCTTTGCCCGGCCTCACGGCCGTGCTAGAATCATCTACGCATCATACCAAATGCCTGTGTGCCAGCCAATCTGAAATTCACCTGTGTCTGAATCCAACGAACGCCCGCTCTTTGAATCTGACGACTCGCCCAACACCGAGAACCGTTACGATACGGCCAATCTGACCGGACGGCAGATTGGCCGTTATCTGATCGGGCGGCGGCTGGGCAGCGGCGGCGCGGCCGCCGTCTATCAGGCCTACGATCAGGTGCAGGGACGCTCGGTAGCGCTGAAAGTGCTGCTGCCCGGCGCAGACGAGACGACCCGCTCCCGTTTCCGCCAGGAGGCCCGCACAGCCGGCGCGCTGCGCCATCCCAATATCGTCACTACCCTGCAAGTGGGCGACGCGCCCGCGGATGGGGTGGCCTACATTGCCATGGAACTGATCGAAGGTGAGAGTCTGGCCCGGCTGCTGGAAAGGCGGGGCAAATTGCAGGCGGAAGAAAGCTGCAATCTGCTCACCCCTATTGCCCAGGCCCTGGCCCTGGCCCATCGGGCCGGCGTCATCCACCGGGATGTGAAACCCAGCAATATTCTCTTGCGCCCGACCAGCCCCGGCGCGCCGGGCAGTGTCCAGTTGGAAGCCCTGGACCATCCGGTCATACCCCTCCTTTCAGATTTTGGCATCGCCCGTGCCCTGGACACACCCGAATTGACGAATGTGGGGCGCACGATTGGCACCCCCGCCTATATGGCCCCGGAGCAGTGCGCGGGCAGCCGGGATGTCAACGCGCAGAGCGACATCTACTCCCTGGGCGCGGTACTCTACCGCTGTCTGGTGGGGCGTGCGCCCTTTCTCGGTTCCACCACCCAGATTCTCTACGCCCACGTCTACGAATCGGTCACGATTCCCGACGACATTCTGGCTGCGTTGCCGCCCCGGGTGGTGGATGTGCTGCGCTATACCCTGGCTAAAGAACCGACAGAACGCTATGTCAGCGCGCTGGAGCTGGCCGACGCGCTGACCCTGGCCGCGGGGCGCAACCTGCCCCTGGCCGATGGGCAAGAGGCAGAATCCACAGCGACCCTCACCCTGTCCAGGCTTTCGGCGGTTGGCCCGACACCTCTACCCCAGCCCACCGAAACGGTCATTGTGGCCTCGCCCCGGGCTGCGGACAGCCGCAGCAGAAGCAGCGCAACCGTTCCCCCGGCCAGGCCGCCTGCACCGCAGTCAGCGCCATCACTGACAGCGCCGACTGTGGCGACTGTGCCGCCGGTTACGCCTCCGGTTGCCAGACCCCAGCCGATCCCAAGCCGCTGGCCCCGTTTTGTGGCAGGTGCAGTCGGTATTTTGGCCCTGGTTCTGGTGGGAATTGTGCTGGTCAGTGCGGGTTCTGGCTCTCCCTTTGCCCGCCTTTTCCCGGCAGAAACAGCCATCACCGTTACCAGCCAGCCTATCGTCCTGCGGGCCACGGCCACACCCGGCATCGTCGGACTTGTGCCGACAGAGACGCCAGTTGCGCCAACCGCAACGGTCAACCCACCGGTAGTGAGCGAGCCGACGCCTCTGCCCAGCCCAACACCCACATCTGCACCACCCACAGCCACTGCCCAACCACAGCCGACTCCGCGCCCGACCGAGCCGGAGGTGGCCACCCCTACGGCTACGGAGCCTTCGCCCACAGCCACACCGGAAGAGGAGGTAGTGGTAGCCTGTCAATATGTGGCCGTAGAGGAACTCTACAACTATCTGCTGCAACCGGGCAAAGCCGAGGCTTTGGGCTGTGCCACGGACCAGGGCCGACCAGTGACTTTTGAGGTGCAGCCCTTTCAGAACGGGCTGATGGTGCGCCGGGACGACATCCGGGCCATTTACGTGCGCTTTGCCGGCAACGGTCAGTGGGAGCAGCACCCGGATCGCTGGTCCCCGGAAATGCCGCCCATGGAGCTGGACCCGGAACTTGCGCCACCATCGCCCGGTCTTTTCCAGCCGGAGCGGGGCCTCGGGCTACTTTGGGCAGAAAATAATGTCCTGCGCAGCACACTGGGCTGGGCCACCGCACCGGCTACAGCCACAGATGGGCTTGTCCAGACCTTCGATGGCGGCCTGCTTGTACGGGATATGCAGACCAGCGACGAAGTGATTTATGAGTTTTTGAAGTCATTATTTCGATTCTAATTTCCCCCACCACCCACAAAAAGGAAGATCACCAATGACTACTCCCCCAATCGACCTGCGCTCGGACACCGTTACCCGCCCCACCCCAGCCATGCTGGAGGCGATGACGAAAGCGCCGGTCGGCGACGATGTTTACGGCGAAGACCCCACCGTCAACCGGCTGGAAGGATTGGCCGCCGAGATGCTGGGCAAAGAAGCAGCCGTCTTTGTTTCCAGCGGCACAATGGGCAATCTCTGTTCTGTGCTGGCCCACTGCGGGCGGGGCGATGAGATGATTCTGGGTGACATCGCCCACATCTTTCTCTACGAACAGGGCGGTTCCGCTGCTTTGGGCGGCGTCCATCCCCACCCGGTGCCCACCCAGGCGGACGGCACGCTGAAACTCAGCGATATCGAGGATGCCATCCGCGGTGACAACGAGCATTTCCCCATCACCCGGTTGCTGGCCGTGGAAAACACCCACAACCGCTGCGGCGGGCGCGCGCTGCCCGTCGAATATATGGACGCAGCCGGCCAATTGGCCCACAAGCACGGGCTGAAATTCCACGTGGACGGGGCACGGCTTTGGAACGCGGCGGTGGCCCTGAATGTCTCCCCGGCCCGGCTGGCAAAGGAGGCCGACAGCCTTAGTCTCTGCCTGAGCAAAGGGCTGGCCGCGCCGGTGGGTTCGGTGGTGGTAGGCGACAAAGAGTTCATCCAGAAAGCCCGGCGCATGAGAAAAGTGGTGGGCGGCGGGATGCGCCAGGCTGGGGTTATCGCCGCGGCTGGGATTGTGGCCTTGACGGAGATGGTGGAGCGGCTGGCCGACGATCACGCCAACGCCCGCCGCCTGGCCGAGGGGCTGAACCGGCTGGATGGCATCTCCATCGACCCGGAGACGGTGCAGACCGATATTGTCATCTTTAATTTGGATCGGGAGGATATTACCCCGGCCCATCTCTCGGCGGGTCTACGCAGCCACGGCGTGCTGCTCAACCCCATCGGCGGCAAGCGTCTGCGCGCAGTAACGAACTATCACGTCACGGAAGCGGACATCGACCGCACGCTGGAGGCATTTGCAGCGGTGTTGGAGGCGGGGGCACAGGTGACGGACAAGAAAGTTGTGACCTACGGGTGAAAGATATTGGATATTGAGTATTTCGTAGGTTGGGTTCTCCCGGCAAGAGATCAGTCCCAACAGATCTACAACCGCCGGGAGAACCCAACAATCAACACAAACAACGACTGGAAAAACAATGGACGATCTGGCCACATTCAACCGGGCGCGCTGGAATGCGCTGGTGGAGGCGGGGGTGCTCTACTCCCGTCCTGCACTGGAGATGGACGAGGAAAAGGCCCGGCAGATGATCGATGAGGAGGGGCTGTTGGGGGATGTAGCGGGCAAACGGGTGCTGCTGTTGGGGGGTGGTGGCGGGCAACAGTCGGCGGCCTTTGGCTTCCTGGGTGCAGAGGTGACAGTCATCGATCTTTCCGACGGTCAGTTGGAGAAGGACCGGCAGGTGGCGGCGCATTACGGCTACACCTTCGACATCCAGCAGGGCGACATGCGGGATCTCTCCCGCTTTGCCGACGCCAGCTTCCATATCGTCTGGCAGCCCTACTCCATCAACTTTGTGCCCGATGTACGCCCGGTCTTTGCCGGCGCGGCGCGTGTGATCAAGCCGGGCGGCTTCTACACCGTCATGTGGCACAACCCCTTCTCCCAGGGCGTGGACGACGAGCAGTGGACGCCAGAACACGGCTACCCACTCAAATGGCCCTACACCGACGGGGAGATCGACCCGACCATCTTCAAATCAGCCAATTGGACCTTTGAAACAGAAAGCGGTGAACGGCGCGAAGTGGAAGGTCCCCGGGAATTTCGCCACACCATGCGCACATTCCTCAACAGCCTAATCGCCAGCGGCTTCGTCATCCGCCGCTTCTCCGAGCACCTCACTTGGGACGACAACCCCGAACCAGGCAGTTGGGAACACTACAAATCCGTCGCGCCACCTTATCTGACCCTATGGACGGTGAAAAGTTAACAGATAGTGGGTATTGGATATTTGGTAGTGATGGCTCGCGACATCACTACCAAATATCCAATACCCAATACCCAGTATCTAATCCCCCGTGGCAAGAGCCTGTGGGGCAGGCGTCTCCGATGTGATCAACCCCGGCTTGCGCACCAGCAGACCCATCAGCCCTGTGCCGCCGAGGGAGAACAGCAGCCCTAGAGCGAAAAGCGCGGGATAGCCCCAACCAGCCACGATCAGACCGCCCCCATAGGTGGCCGCCGCAAAGCTCAAACTCATCCCCATAGCAAGTGCTCCATAGGCCAGAGAGCGCCAACGCTCGGCGATCATCTCCATCTGATATATCTGTAAGGTGGGCATCCACATGGCGGCCAGGGCCAGGGTCGCAATCCGTCCCAGACTGGCCCCCATCCAATCAGTGAAGAAAATTAGGGGCAGAAGACTCAGGGCACCACCCAGGGTGACAACCAGCAGCGTCCAGCCATTGCCCCGCATCCGGGCCATTTTGGGCAGGATCATCGGGGCAAAAATGGATACGAATTGGCCCACACCAGTGATCAGACCGATCCAATCAGGTGAGAGGGCCAATTCTGTATCCATATAGGCATTACAGAAGGATTGACAGGTGGCGCTAGCCGCCTGTCCCAGACTGACAAAGAGGATCAGCAGACCCACAGAAAGATAGGGAAACGAATCGGTTGGCAAAAGCTTTGTTGCGTCTCGCACAACTTTTGGCTCCCGCATACGCAGCAGCGGGATGATCGCCAGCGCAGAGAGGAACGGCCCCGTCCACAGCCCCAACCGGTAGGGAACCGGGCTTTCCAGCCCCAGGCCGGTCATCAATACCAGCAGACCGGGCAGGAGTCCCCCGGCCACGGTCCCCACAAATGTGCCCAGACTGCGCAGGGTACTGCTCATGGCATAGGCGCTGTTACGGTCCTCCGGCAGCGTCGCCCCCATCAGCGCAGGCACCAGATTAATGCTGAAGAGCGCATAGCCGCCAGCCTGAACGACCTGGCTGGCAATCGGCCAGCTATCCCGCGCCCAGAGGGGGACCACCTCGGAAAGGGGCAGCATCACCATCCCGGCGGTCGTTGCCAGCGCGCCCAGCGCCATCGTGCGGCTGATACCTATGCGATCCCCCAGCCAGCCGCTGGGCATACTCATGGCCATATAGCCCAGTGCGCCGGCTGCGCCAAACAGCCCCACATATTCTGGCCCGTAACCCAAACGCAGGATGTAGAGAATTTTGAGCAGCGCGGAGACGCCAAAAAAGCTGATGGAGAGAATGGCGGTAGCAGCCAAAAGGAGCTTTACGTCCCGGCTGTAGTGGGAAAAAGAGGAGAGGGGAGAGATAATCCGTCGCATGGCTCACTCGGAATAAAGCGGTTTAGTAATTTCGCACAATTGGGCTATCTTACACCAATCGGGGTAAAATGCAAAGGAGAGAAAACGCCCAAGAGATCGCAGCAATTGGAAAAGATTGTGTCCCACATCGGCTCCCTGAACGAATCGCCGCTACACGAAGCGGTCAAAAACTGGTATGCAGGCCCCGAAGACGCGACCGAAGTCGCGCTGGATGGCTACGTGATCGATCTGGTGCGGGCGGACGGCGAACTGGTGGAGGTGCAGAGTGGCAATTTCGGGCAGATGCGGGCCAAGCTGGAGGCTCTGCTGGCAAACCACCGCCTGCGGCTGGTCTATCCCGTGGCCCAGGCCAAGTGGATCGTCAAAGTCAGTGAAGGGGGTGAGATTCTCAGCCGCCGCAAATCGCCCAAAGCGGGACGGGTGGAGACGGTCTTTAGCGAATTGGTGAGCATCCCCCACCTGCTGGCAGACCCTAACTTCTGGCTGGATGTATTGTTGATTCAGACGGAGGAGCTTTGGCGCGCCCACGACAAAGGAGGCAAGCGGGGCTGGCGACGGGGCGGCTGGATCATCCATGAGAAGCGGCTGGTCGAGGTGGTTGCCTGTCATTCGTTTAGCGAGCCGGTCCAATTGGCCGCACTTCTGCCGGATGATTTGCCCACGCCCTTCACCACTGGGGAGTTGGCCGCCTGCGCTGGGCTGCCCCGGCGTCTGGCTGGGCAGATGGTCTACTGCCTGCGGGAGATGGGCCAGATTCAGGCAGCAGGCAAACGGGGCAGGTCCTGGCTCTATGGGAGAGGGGACGTGGGTTCTATCGAAGAATAGATGTGGCAGCCCTGTAGGATTGATTTTTTGTAGTACAATGTCCGTAGGCTGCGGACGGTGGACGGCAGGGTTCATCTGCGTCTGCGGGCCTTGCGAGAGATTTTGTGGTTTCGCCAATTGGCAATACCGACCGTTACAATCATTCACAAACAACGGGAGCATCCAATGTCCAGCACACGAAAACGCTACGCACTCGTCGGAACCGGCGGGCGGGCGCAAATGTTTATTGACGCCATTTCCCGCGACTACGCGGAGTGGAATGAACTGGTCGCGCTCTGCGATGTGAGCCAGACCCGCATGGATTTTCACAATACCCGGCTGGCCGATCTCCACGACGCGCCCCCGCTGCCCACCTATCACGCCGACAACTTTGACCGGATGGTGGCGGAGACGAAGCCCGATGTGGTGATTGTCACGTCAATGGATTCCACCCATCACATTTACATCTGCCGGGCCATGGAACTGGGCTGCGACGCTATTTCCGAGAAGCCGATGACGATTGACGACGCCAAAGCCCGTCAGATTTTCGAGACGATTGAGCGCACCGGGCGCAAATTGCGGGTGACCTTCAACTATCGCTACGCGCCCATCGCGACAAAAGTCCGGGAGCTGATCATAAACGGCGTTATCGGACGGCCCAGGGCCGTGGATTTCGAATGGGTGCTGGACACCCGCCACGGCGCGGACTACTTCCGCCGTTGGCATCGGGAGAAGGACAAATCCGGCGGGCTGCTCGTCCACAAAGCCACCCACCACTTCGATCTGATCAACTGGTGGATCGGTTCCTATCCCAAACGGGTTTTCGCAATGGGTGATCTGCAATTCTACGGACGTAAGAATGCGGAGGAGCGGGGCGAACATTACGATTACGACCGCTACACCGGTGTGGAAGCTGCGGCCAACGACCCCTTCGCCCTGCGCCTGGACGAGAACCCTTCCCTGGCTGGTCTCTATTTGGAAGCGGAAAAGGATAGCGGCTATCTACGCGACCGCAACGTCTTCGGCGACAATATCAGCGCCGAGGACACGATGAGCGTCACCGCCCGCTATCGCAACGGGGCCATCCTCACCTATTCCCTCATCGCCTTTTGCCCCTGGGAGGGCTACCGCACAGCCATCACCGGTGACAAAGGGCGCATCGAAGTGGAATTGATCGAATCTGTGGGCCGCACCTTCGTGGCTGGTCAGGAGGAGTCACTGGCCGAGGAAGCGGAGGTGTTGACCCGGGGCAAGCATGTCTGGGTCTTCCCCATGCACGGCAAGCCCTATAATGTGGAAATCCCCGAAGGTGTGGGCGGTCACGGGGGTGGCGACCGGGTGATGTTGGAACAGATTTTCCACCCCAACCCGCCGGAAGACCCCTTCCACCGGGCAGCCAGCCACATCGACGGCGCGTCGTCGATTCTGATGGGGATTGCAGCCAACCGTTCGATTGCTACGGGTCAGGCTGTGGAGGTGGATGAGTTGCTGAAGTTGCCCGAATAATTTCCCATGCGTGGCTGTGCGTCTGAATCTCCACAAGAGAGCCGTCCGGTATTCGGAAACTGGGCGGCTCTTTTTGTTCGCCGTTTACCCCAGCGGACTCAAAAAGCGCAGGGCCCGCCGCTCCTCCCCACAGACCAGTTGGGGCTTCTGAGCGTATCCCCCCGCCTTCAACGCCTTCACCGACAGGTCGTGCAGATCGCCGTAGGTGATGTTGCCGTTGGATTGGGCAATCGCCTTGCCCAGGGACCAACTAAACGCGCCCCGGTAGCTACCCTCGATAAAGGCATCGGCCGCGGTCTGCACATCCTCGCAGGCAGCCAGCAGTACGTGGCGTTCACCGTCCACAGACTTCTTCTTCTCTTTGAAGAAGAGGGCTTTGAGCTTCTCTTTCAATCCCCGCTCTTTTACCCGCCTGTCGCTAAAGGAGAGACCGCTCAGCGCCCGGCTGTATTCTGCCTCTACCCACTGGGCTTCGGCTGCGAAACGGGCATCGTTCAGGGCCTGAATGCGTGTCAGCATCTCGGCTGGCGGTTCGATGCGCCGGGGGCGCACATCCATCTCCGCCGGGAACAGGTCTTTGTTGACGCTGCCGCTGTGACAGCAGTCAGCCACAAAGGTGAAATTCACCCCGTCGGGAATGCTGGCAAAGGTTTGCCGCAGCTGGTCGTCGGTGAAGGGCTTGTTCCAATCGTGGTCGTAGGGGACGATCACCTCGTCCAGTCTGTCGCCTTCGCCATCGTTCTCTGCGTTGGATGCCACCTGTGTGCCGTGGCTGGAGAAGTGGAGGTAGCGGACATCCTTGCCACCCCCGGCATAATCGCTGAAGAGCCAGGATAGCCCGTCCCGGATGTTTTGGGCCGTGGCATCTTTGTCAAAAATCGTGTACATTTCGCCCGTTTGATAGCTGTAGTGGTCTTTGAGCAGCTGGGACACGGACTGCACGTCGTTGACACAGCCTCGCAACAGCCATTCGGGCCGGGTGAACTGATTGATTCCGATGAGCAATGCACGTTTGGACATTTTCGCCTCCTTGAAAGTAAAAGATAGAGGGTATTGGGTATTGGATATTTCGCAGGGTAGTCATCCCCTACGAAATATCCAATACCCTCTGTTATAAGTCTTTTTTGCGACGCAGGGTAAAGGCCAAACTACTGCTTGCGTTGGCGCTGACGCCTGTGCCGAGCAGTTTGAATTCGCCGTTGGCGCCGATTTCGACGCTGAATGTGATTTCGTCCAGCACCAGATCGCCCACGGATGCCTGTTCCACATTCAGCACCTTGCGCAGACCGTTGATGAAATTGTTGAAGCTGGCCGAGAGCGCCTCCACCGAAATCGCCTTTTCCACCGTCTGGCGGATGGCGGCTTCGGGCAGGCCGCCGCGGGTCAGGCTTTTGGATTGGGCAGTCTCGGTGGCAACGATTGTGATGGTTTCGGTTTCGTCCATTTATCTCTCCTCCCTTTTTATGCCATAGCCTCCGATTACTCTACCACAGGCTGACGCGCACGACAAGCAACAAAAAAGCGGCCCCAATGAGTGTGGGCCGCTTTTTTGTTGCTTGTGCAACCAACCGTCAGCGAAATAGCGTAACAGTATTTTCATTGGGGCAGACTGATCCCGTATTCATCGGTTTCCGATCCATACCAAAGGTCCTCATCGGGCAGGGGATCGTCAAAATCGTCAGAGACTTCCACAAAACCGGCGAACAGCCCCAGCGGATATGGCTCCCCTTCCCTTCGACCGCTGCGGATGTACGCTATGACCCGGTCGTAGGCTGCCTTTTGCTCCGGTGTATAGGCAGACGTATCCAAATTCATAAATGCCCGGAGCGCGGGATCTCGGGGAGAAGGCCGACTCTCCACAGCCTCCACCGCCGACAGCACGATTACCTCCACCTGCTCCGCCGCAAAATCGGTGGGTAGATCGATTGTCACCCGATGATCTACCACCTGGGCAAACTGCCGGATGGCCTGCATAGCCTACTCTCCTTTGCCCTGGATTTTCGCCCAGGAATCCCGCAGCCCGATGGTCAGATTGAAAACCAGCGCATCGGGGCGGGAATCTTTGCTGTCCGCACAGAAATAGCCTTTGCGCTCAAATTGATAGGTTACGCCCGGCGCAGCCTCCGCCAGGGAGCGTTCCACCTTCGCATTGGGAATGATTGTCAGGGAATTCGGGTTGAGAGCCTCGCGGAAATCGTCGAAGCTGCCCGGGTCTTCCGCGGCAAAGAGGCGGTCGTACATACGCACCTCGGCGGTGAGGGCGTGGGCCGCGGAGAGCCAGTGGATCGTTCCCTTTACCCGCCGCCCATCCGGTGCGTAGCCCCCCTTCGTCTCCGGGTCATAGGTACAGCGAAGCTCCACAATCTCGCCCGCCGCGTCCTTTACCACATCCGTGCAGGTGATGAAATAGCCGTAGCGCAGACGCACCTCCTGTCCAGGAGAGAGACGGAAGAATTTCTTGTGGGGCACCTCCTGAAAATCGTCCCGGTCAATGTAGATTTCCCGGCTGAAAGGAATCTGGCGCGTGCCAGCGGATTCATCCTCCGGGTTATTGACCGCTTCCAGCCACTCCACCTGCCCCGCTGGATAGTTGGTGATCACCACCTTCAGCGGCTCCAACACACCCATCACCCGGGGCGCGGTCAGGTTCAACTCCTGGCGGATGTAGAAATCCAACAGCGCGATATCCACTGTGCTGTTGGCCTTGGCCACCCCCACTCGCTCGACAAAGTCCCGGATGGCTTTGGCCGGCACACCCCGGCGACGCATCGCCACAACCGTCGGCATCCGCGGATCGTCCCAGCCCGTCACAATCCCGTCGTTGACCAGCCGGATCAGCACCCGTTTGCTCAGCAGCGTGTGGGTGATAAAGAGCCGGGCAAACTCGATCTGGCGTGGGTGATAGACCTCCAACTTGTCCAAAAACCAGTCGTAGAGCGGGCGGTGATCCTCGTATTCCAGAGAGCAGAGAGAGTGGGTCACACCTTCAATCGAATCCGACTGGCCGTGTGCCCAGTCGTACATCGGGTAGATGCACCATTTGTTGCCGGCCCGCTGATGTTCGGCGTGACGGATGCGATACATCGCCGGGTCGCGCAGGTTGATATTGCCGGACGCCATATCAATTGTGGCCCGCAAGACTTTTGACCCGTCCGGGAACTCGCCCGCCTTCATCCGGGCGAAGAGGTCCAGGTTCTCCGCAATCGGGCGATCCCGATAAGGGCTGTTGCGCCCCGGCTCGGTCAGTGTGCCCCGATAGGCCCGCATCTCCTCTGCGCTCAGATCGTCCACATAGGCCAGCCCCTGCTCGATCAGCTCCACCGCCCAGTCGTACAACTGGTCGAAGTAGTCCGAGGCGTAGTAGATATTGTCCGGCTCGTAGCCCAGCCATTGCATATCGGCGATCTGGCCGTCCACATATTCCTGCTCTTCTTTTTCCGGGTTGGTGTCGTCGAAGCGCAGATTGAAGATTCCGTTATAATCCTGGGCTATGCCGTGGTCAATCGCAATCGCCTTGACATGACCGATGTGCAGGTAGCCGTTCGGTTCCGGGGGAAAGCGGGTCTGCACCCGTCCGTCAAAGCGGCCCGACGCCGTGTCCTCAGCCACCGCAGTCTGGATAAAGTCCAGAGATTCGACGACTTCTGTTTTTTCGTTGACTTCTGTAGAACTGTCCACTGTAGCTTCCTATCCTGATTCAGACGATGTCTTTCGGTTCAACCAGCCTACTATAAAGTGATTCCACGCAGAAAGCAAAAATTTGGCAACATTCCTCACTTTCCGACCACCAGAATAGTTGACAGGCCCAAAAAACAATGTTACAATTCTGAACATTGTTCAGAAAGTAACGGAGGTTCAAGCTGTATGATTGCTACTTCACCCAAAGAACGGCGTCAGGCCCGCACACGGGAAGCTATTTTAGAAGCAGCCCAGGAGATCATCCTAGAAGCAGGCACAGACGCACTTTCTATGCGCGCGATTGCCCAGCGTATCGACTACAGCCCGGCCAGTCTCTACGAATATTTCGGCGGTAAAGAAGAAATCATCGGCGCGGTCTGCCAAGAAGGGGCCAAACAGCTTTTTATTCAGATGGATCAGGTGGACAAGAGCTTGCCTCCCGCCGAGTATATGCAGGCTATCGGCCACGCCTATATCCGCTTTGCGGTGGAGCAGCCCGCGTACTTCCTGCTGATGTTCACCAGCCAGTCGCCCATCCAGGACGCAGAAGAGGCTGCGGCCAGCGAGGAGGGTTCCGCCTTCGGCATTCTGCTCGACTCCATTCGCCGGGGCGTGGAGGCCGGTGTCTTTCATCAGCGCCCGGATTTCGACGTGTTGACCATCGCCTATGCCGCCTGGGCCACAGTCCACGGGCTGGCGATGCTGCGGGCCACCCATTTGCAGGGCTATCCCATGGACTTTGCCGTGGGTGAGCGTGAGACCCTGGCGAACTTTTCCCGGGGGCTGATGGCAACCGAATAATTTTCTGACACGAATGGTCTCTCTCACAATTCGTGTCAATGAACAGGTACGTCACTTCTTTTAGTCACTACCGAACACTGTTCGGATTTCGACCACAATTCAATCAGGAGAAACCTATGAGCAATCCAACTATACAAACTCTGCACATCATCTTTGGCACCGGCCCGGTGGGCTGCTGGACGGCTACAGCCCTGCGTGCCCTCGACCTGCCCGTGCGCGCCATCAACCGCAGCGGCAAGCGCCCGCCGCTCATGCCTGCGGACGTGGAAATCGTGGCCGCTGACGTCAGCGACAGGAGCCAAGCCATCGCCGCCGCGCAGGGTGCAGCCGTCGTCTACCAGGCGCTGAACCCGGAATATCACCGCTGGCACGAATCCTTTCCTGCCCTGCAGCAGGGCGCGCTGGCCGCAGCCACCGCCGCCAATGCCCGTTACGTATCCATCGAAAACCTCTATATGTACGACTCCTCCCAGCCGATCCACGAAAATTCGCCCATCGCGCCGGTCTCGAAGAAAGGCGAGTTGCGGGCACGCCTGGGCGCAGAGGTGATGGCGGCCCACAAGCGGGGAGATGTCCAGGCGACGGCCCTGCGTTCCAGCGATTACTTCGGGCCAGGCGTGACCGGCTCCGCTTTGGGCGAGTTGGTCTTCGGCAATCTGGTGCAGGGGAAGAAAGCCCAGGTGACCGGCTCAACCAGTCTCCCCCATTCCTACGCCTATATTGAGGATGTGGGCAGGGCCGCGGCCGCGCTGGGAACCCGCAACGAGGCATTGGGCCAGGTCTGGATTGCTCCCCACGCGCCTGCGCTGACCCAGAGTGAGGTAGTGGAAAGTGCGTGTCGGTTGCTCGGAATTCCCACAAAAATCACTGTCATCTCACCGCTGATGATGCGGCTGGCCGGTCTCTTTGTGCCAGCGGCCAGGGAAACCGTCGAGATGATGTACGAGTTCACGAAGCCTTTTGTGGTGGATTCGAGCCGGATGGAGAAAGAGTTTGGCCTGCAACCGACGTCTACAGAGACGGCGCTGGAGCGCACAGTCCGCTGGTACAAGAACGATTTCAAACCCCAATGATGGAAGGAAAAATACCCGATGGAAACTCTCTTTCAAGTTAGCAATTTGCTGGTGATGCCCTTCTGGGCGCTGATGATTTTGGCTCCCCGCTGGCGGTGGAGCCAACGGATTGTCGGCTCGCTGTGGATTGTCGTGCCGCCCGCCCTGCTCTACGCGGCGCTGGTATTGCCGGGCATCGGGCAACTGTTGCCCGCTCTGGCCAATCCGTCTCTGGACGGAATCGCCGGTCTGTTGGGGCTGCCGGTCGGCGCGGTCATCGGCTGGATTCACTTTCTGGCCTTCGATCTCTTCGTGGGGCGCTGGGCCTATCTGGACAGTCAGGAACGGGGCATCAGTTCGTGGCTGGTTTCGCCCGCCCTCTTTTTCGTGCTGATGTTTGGCCCGCTGGGATTGCTGCTCTATCTGGTGGTGCGCTGGTTTGCTTCAAGACGGGCTGGTGCGTAGTGTGTGAACTGGTATGTGCTCTATACGCGCGAAACCACAATTTTCGTTGATACAGTTCGGTCAATTCGTATCTTTCAAAACCTTTTCATTTTCCTGGAGACTCTTCCGATGCAATCGCTTTTCTCATCCCTTCGCTCCGCTGTCGCCCGGTCTTGGGCATTCAACCCTGTGCTGACCCTGGCCGCCATTCTGCACTTTGCGCTGATTCCCTTGGCGACCGCGCTGATCCTTCTGGACCCACAGGTCATCACCGGTATGCCCGCCTGGATCAAACCCCTGAAGTTCGCCATCTCTGGCGGCATCTACAGCCTGACCTTTGGCTGGTTCCTGACTTTTGTGGAGGGCAAACGGCGCTGGGTGCAGGCAGCGGCCACCGTCACAGGTATCGCGCTGCTGGTGGAGACGGTTCTCATTTCAATGCAGGTGATGCGGGGCGTGCCCAGCCACTTCAACAACACAACCGCCTTTGACGCCGCGATCTTCTCCACAATGGGCGGATTCATCGCCCTGTTGGCGACGATGAATCTATTCCTGGCTATCTGGCTGCTCTTCCAGAAATTGCCGGATCGGGCCTTCGCCGCGGCCCTGCGCTGGGGCACAATCATCGCCTTTGCCGGGATGGTTGTGGGCGGGCTGATGTCTGCGCCGACTTCCGGGCAGATAGCCGCGCTGCAGGCTGGGGAGACAGTCAACGCGCTGGGTAGCCACAGTGTGGGTGTAACCGACGGCGGGCCTGGGCTGCCTCTGCTGGGTTGGAGCACAGTCGGCGGCGATCTGCGCGTGGCCCACTTCCTGGGTCTGCACGGGATGCAGATTCTGCCCCTGGCCGCCTGGCTGCTCTCCCGGCGACGGCTGCAGGGGCTGTTGGGCGAAGGCCATCGCACCGCGCTGGTCCATCTGACGGGCGTGGGCTATCTGGGGCTGACTGTTCTGCTCACTTGGCAGGCCCTGCGCGAGCAATCAGTGATCGCCCCAGATGGGCTGACTTTGGCAGCCTATGGGTTGCTGCTGGGGGTGATTGTCGTCGGGATGGCGGGGGTCTGGCTGCACGGGTCGAAAAGAGAGGCCGGGCAGGGCAAGCGTGCGATGGCTGTCTGAATATAGCGTAGGGGCATGAGGTGGGGCGGCAGAAATTTGGCCTTTCAACGAAAATGCCTCCCGCCCCACCTCGTGCCCCTACTAGACCGGCATTGTGCGCCCGGTGCGTTTGCGTCCGTAGTCAGCCCACTCTTTGTTGGGAGCGCCCATCATCCGCACCCCCAGCACATCGAGGGAGTAGTCGAGCCGCTGCTCCATCGTCAGGCTGGGATCGGCCCAACTGGAGTAGAAGGCGATGCCCCGGACGTCGAGGGCGGCTTTGATGCGGCTGCGAGCGTCGTTCATCACCTGGGGATAGGGCGGGTCGTGGGCGTCGGGTTCGTCAAAGGACATGCCCATATCGCCGGGTCCCCATTCGGCAAAACCGATGCCGGGCACAGCCGCGATGGCGTCTACATTGGGCAGGCAGTGGCGATCCTCAATCTTCAATCCCAGAAGCAGTTCACCTTTGGGATTGAGGGGCCAGGGATCGGCCACCGCGGCGTATTCGGCGGTGGAGAGTCCCCAGATGTCGTTGGCCGGTTTCTGCCCGCCCGCGCCGCGCAGACCCTCGCCGATCACATCCCGGCCCAGAGATTGGAAGGGGTAGCGGGTGATCTGCACGAAGGCTTTGACCGATTCGGCTGTGCGGGTGTGGGTGTGCAGAATGCCGTGTGCGCCTGTGGTCAGGACGTGGCGGGCCTGCCAAGCGTTGTAGCGCACCTCTTCCGGGGTGATGGCGTTGGAGGGCAGGGTGCAGATAACCGTCGGGGTCAGGTGGCCGCTGGCTGTGGGGCCGCCATCGCGCAGGCCGCGCATGTAGGCAGTCAAGCCTACAGTGTCGAAGGGCTGATGCTCGAAGTCGATGAGGAGCATATCCGCCCAGGTCTTGGCGTCGGCCAGGCCCGCCTCGTAGCTCAGTTCGTGGGGATGGGTGGCGTAGATGGGCTGGCCCTGTTCCAGCAGTTCGATACATTTGTTGATCCGTTTTGCCATTTCCAAAAGCCTTTCGTCTGTGATGAATTCGATGGGAAGTCTAGTGGTACTCTGACCGCTGGTAGTGTAGCATTGATCAACCAACAGTGCGAACTGTCGAAATTTGGCGGGTGGCGAGGCAGCAATTCCAAATTTGACAGAAATAGAACGCGGATGACGCTGATTGGACAGATCAAAGCGGATAAAAGCAATAACCTGCGCCGTAACATCCGCAAAAATCCGCAAAAATCCGCTCCATCCGCGTGATCCGCGTTCTATATTTGGAACTGCTGCTGGCGAGGACGCAGATTCGCGCTAAAAAGAGGAACACAGGTTGCGCAGAGGACGCAGATTTCGCAGATTTAATCCGCGGTCATCCGCTCAATCCGCGTCGTCCGCGTTCTATTCTTCGCTTTAGGAGAGATAAGTATGGCTACTCAACCCGGCTGGCAAGGCCGTTTCTACGAGGATTTCAGCGTCGGCGATCTCTACGAACACCCGTTGGGACGCACAGTTCTGGCCGCGGACAACGTCTGGTTTACCCTGCTGACAGTCAACCCGAACCCCATCCACTTTGACGCGCACCTGGCCAGCCAGACCGAATGGGGCAAGCCGTTGGTGGACAGCACCTTCACCCTGGCCCTGGTCACGGGGCTATCGGTGGGTGACATCTCTCAGAACGGCGTCAACCTGGGCTGGGATGAGGTGCGCCTGCCCGCACCGGTCTTCGAGGGGGATACAATTTACGCACAGAGTGAGGTGATCGCGCTGCGCCAGTCCAAGAGTCGCCCCCAGCAGGGGCTGGTGACAGTCAAGACGATTGGCTTCAATCAGGACGGGGTGGTGGTGATTGAGTTCAAGCGGACGATTCTGGTACACAAACAGGGGCAGGGGCCGGTGCATACAAGGCCGGTGGTGCGGGGGTGAAGCCCTCAGCCCCGCCGCTCCCGCGTCCCACAGGGCACTGAGTTTTACAGAAAACTGTAATGCCAGATAGTTTGGACAGTTTACTTATCAAATTCCTTCTTGCGAGCACTTATCGAGTCAAGTTTCTCTTGAAGAGCCTCTTTGCGCGCTCGTAATTTCTCAGGTTGAACGAATGTAAAATCAAACAAAGCCGCTAAAATCTCAAGTAGCCATTCTGCTTCACCGGGTTCCACATCAATGATTTCGCCAGTATTAGTGCTTTTCGTAGGATGTGCAGCCA
This sequence comes from Litorilinea aerophila, assembly GCA_945905745.1. Taxonomy (GTDB): domain Bacteria; phylum Chloroflexota; class Anaerolineae; order Caldilineales; family Caldilineaceae; genus JACQGT01. Next base: position 9,912 of record CAMDQF010000050.1, on the reverse strand, counting down.
GATTGCCTATACGCCGAATTGCATCAACTGCATCAGTAATGTAACTCGGAATACCGGATAGGTTGACGAACTCGGTTATTTCTTTAGATAGGTTATTCTTGTTAATTTTGTATTCATTCTGAAGCAAGGATTGTAAAAGCCGACGACTAATCGCAGCACTGGCCTTAGGACTGACGCTATTGACAGCATACGCTTCTCGAATTTCTGCCTTGTACATGGCGGGTACTATAGGATCAACAGAAAGTGGATTTGCATACCTTGGATATATGATACTTTCTTGAGCCACATCTAGTCCACCGCTTCCTTCACCGTGCCAATTACCCTCTTGGAACAATACGATGAAACCATCACAGGACGGGCAGAATCCTTCTCCGATGCCAAAACCGCTATTTGAAGTACGTCCAGGTTCCCTATATTCAGGATATTCAGAATCACGAACAAGCGTAAGATGGATTTCTTTTTCGCAATACGGACATTTCATTTTTGGTTTCCTATCTATTCAGAGTGGTGAGGACCAGAGGTTCAACTGCCGGGGGAAAGGAGACGAAACCCATAGAACTCTTTCTTACCCTCCGGAATACTAAAGTGCCGATGAGCACAACGGATGTCTGCAATCTGTGATCTGAACGCGCCGCCACGCAAAACACGAAAACTTGCCTGTAGTAAGGACAAAAATTGACCTAGCCCATCAGACTCGTCCAAAGTATCGACCTCATCTCTTCCATCGCTTGAATCGTAGGGATAGGTAAACAGCTGACTGCGCGTCCACTCACATACATTACCTCCCATGTCCAGTACGCCATAGGGACTAGCCCCGATAGAATAGTAGCCAACAGGCGTGGTGTCGCCGATACCCGAGTCCTTGAAGTTGCAATAGCTGGTGTCCGGCAGTTGGTTGCCCCAAGGCCAGATGCGTCCATCCGAGCCACGAGCCGCCTTTTCCCATTCGGCTTCAGTAGGTAGACGAGTCCCTGCCCATTTGCAAAAGGCGATAGCGTCGCGCCAGGAAACATTGACGACTGGGTGGTCTTCTTTGTCCGTAGGAATCTTGCCTTTAGCCCAATATTTCGGTGATCGTTGTCCCGTTGCCTCCACAAATCGCAGATACTGACTGTTCGTCACAAGTGTACGGCTGATGCGATATTCAGGCAGATAGAGTTGATGCTGGGGCAGTTCGTTAACAATTGCCATTACATCCTTTGCCTTGTCGCTACCCATCAGAAACGCTCCAGCAGGGATAGTCACCCAATCGATCTCAATCAATGGCTTCCATACCTCTATGAGAGGAGGACCAGATATCTCAATCTCCGAGACGTGGCGAGAAGGCAACACAGGTACTGTAGGCGTCTCAAGAGGCGCCTTTACAAATGGGGTTGCGGATGGTGGGGCGACGACAAAGACAACCCCGTCCGGCGCGCGCATGTGCAGCACCGGCGTGCCCCACTCCACCGAATGGTTGACGGCCAGGGAGATGGCCTTGCGGGCTTCGGTGACGGCCGCGTCCACGGGGTAGCCGTCGGCCAGGCTTTCGTAGAAGGTAGTGGTGAATTCGATGGCGGCGCGGTCGGTGATGGCGTATTGCATAGCCAGCACGGCGGGAATGCCCCGGCGCATCAGCGTGGCGGCTGTGCCAGAGAAGAGATCGGTCTGGCTGCTGGCCGCGCCTTCGCAGGCGTTGAGAAAGACGGTGCGCAGGGAGGCGTGATCGCCCAGGAGACGGCTGAGTTGGGTGGCGGTCAGGGCTTCGGCCTGGCCCGCAGCGTCAGCCAGAAAGAGCAGCCCCTCCTGGTGGATGGGGTCGAAGCCGCCGTGGCCGATGTAGTGGAAGATGTGCCAGGGGCCTTGCCGCATGGCCCGTTGCAGGTCGCGGCGGGTCTGGCCCGGCAGCCAGTGCAGTTCGATCAGCCCGTCGGCCAGCAGATCGGCCAGAGCCTCTTCCACCCGCTGCTTCTCCAGTTCCACATTCAGTTTGTCCAATCCGTCCGGGCTGGCGATCAACCCCAAAATGCGCAGGGGCGGGGCTACAGCCAGCACCTGGGGCGGCTGAGCCAGTTCCAGATAGCGCACCAGCGGCGTCTGGGTGGAAAGGCAGATGTATTCGTTGTGGGTGGGGTCGAAGAGAAATTCCCAGGGCAGGGCGGCCAGGGCCGGGTCGCTGATGCGCAGCTTCAGGCGTAGTCCTTGCCCCCCGGCCACAGCTCGGTTGCGGCTGCTGCGGTAGAGGCCGCGCACCTCATCGGGCAGGAGAAAATTGAAGAGTTCCCGGCCAAATTTTTCGACTGTCTTTTCGTGTTCGGTCAATCCCCGGCGACGTACACCGCCGGAACGGAGCAGGGCGTTCTGCAATTCCAGCAGCCGGTTCTTCAGTTCCAGTTCGCTGAAAGGCAAAAAGACCGCGGCCCGCTCCTCACCCGCAGGCGACTTGACGACGGCGACGGTATAACCGCCAGTGGCGTCATCGGCACGCACGTCGATCTCAAAGTCCAGGTAGGTCAGGTAGTTGGGCATAGAGTGCAGGCAGGTGAGGAAAATGACGATTGGATTGCCGCGCAATGATAGCACAGGGCGGGTAAGCAGGCAAGCCGAAAGAATAGACACTCGTGCCCACGCGGGAGCGTGGGCACTCCCCCGGACGCTCCGCGTCCCCAACGCAACCAACCCCCAGCCACCACCCGGCGCAGAGCGCCACGAAGACGTTCCCACGCGGAGCGCTGGGAACGAGGAAGCAGGCCAGCCACCCGGCGCAGAGCGCCAGACAGACATTCCCACGCAGAGCGCTGGGAACGAGAGACCCCATCTCAAATTCGATCCAATCGCGCAAACGACTTGACGAACTCGCCCAAATCGTGTAGAGTATCCGCTACTATATGTGCAAAACGGAACAATCGAGACAGAGCCGCTCCTGCGGCACCCATCGCCCCCACTCTGCCCGATTCCAACAAGCGACAACGACGTCACCCGGTCTGTGCCGACCCAAACGCAAGTCGTATTTATTGAGAAATTGTCGGTCACTTCTACCGGTGATTGCCCGCTGCGCAGACGCGGCGGCCACAGTAAGGAGACGTCGCTATGTTCGCGGAAAAACAACCTGCCGAGCCCCATCAACCCAGACTTCCCTTTGGCCTTCCCAAAAAACAGGGACTCTACGATCCTTCCTTCGAGAAGGATGCCTGTGGCGTGGGTTTTGTCGTCAACATCAAAGGCGAGAAATCCCACGCAATTGTCAGCCAGGCCCTGACCGTCCTGTTCAATCTGGACCACCGGGGCGCACGCGGGGCTGAAGCCAACACGGGCGACGGCGCGGGGATTCTGCTCCAGATTCCTGACAGCTTTTTCCGCAGCCCCCGCGCTGGGCTGAATTTCAGCCTGCCTGCCCACGGGCACTACGGCGTGGGGATGATTTTTATGTCCCACGACGGCCAGGAACAGGCCCAATGCAAGGAGCGCTTTGAGGAGTTTGTGCAGGAGGAGGGGCAGCACTTTCTGGGCTGGCGCAAAGTCCCCACAGACCCGACCGGTCTGGGCGCAACGGCTCTGCTGGGCGAACCCGCCGTCTTTCAGGCTTTTGTCGGGCGCAATCTGGCTGCGTTGGCCGAAGACCCCATGGCCTTCGAGCGCAAACTCTACGTCATCCGCAAGCGGGCCGAACACGCCATTCGCTATGCCGACTTTCCCGGCGGCGACCGCTTCTACATCGCCAGCCTATCTTCGCGGACGATTGTCTACAAGGGGATGCTGCTTCCCGTCCAGGTTCCCACTTTCTTCCCAGACCTGACCGACGCGGGCTTTGAGAGCGGGTTGGCCGTGGTTCATTCCCGCTTCAGCACCAACACCTTCCCCAGTTGGGAACGGGCCCACCCCTATCGCTATATCATCCACAACGGCGAAATCAACACCCTGCGCGGCAATGTCAATTGGATGTACGCCCGCCAGTCGACCTTTGAGTCGTCCCTCTTCGGCGACGATCTGGCAAAGGTATTGCCCGTCATCAACGCCGACGGCAGCGATACCGCAATGTTCGACGAGACCCTGGAGTTCCTGCATCTGGCCGGGCGTCCCCTGCACCACGCGGTGATGATGATGATTCCCGAGCCCTGGTCGGGTCACGCCACAATGAGCGACACCAAAAAGGCCTTTTACGAATATCACAGCACGCTGATGGAACCCTGGGACGGACCCGCCTCCATCGGCTTCACCGACGGCACGGTCGTCGGCGCGGTGCTGGACCGCAATGGTCTGCGTCCTTCCCGCTATTATGTGACCAAAGACGATCTGGTGGTGATGGCGTCGGAGGTGGGCGTGCTGGACATTCCCGCCGACCGCATCCTCTACAAATCTCGCCTGCAACCGGGGCGCATGTTCCTGGTGGACACGGCCCAGGGGCGCATCATTGCCGACGATGAGATCAAAGAGAGCCTGGCCGCCGAACACCCCTACCGGGAGTGGTTAGATAAAAATCTGGTCCACTTGGACAACCTGCCCGAACCGCCCCACGTGGTCGAGCCGGATCACCGCACGGTTGTCCAGCGCCAGTTGGCCTTTGGCTACAACTATGAAACCCTGCGGGTGATCGTCGGCCCGATGTCGAAGGACGGGGTAGAGGCGCTGGGCGCGATGGGCAACGACGCGGCCCTGGCTGTCCTTTCCGACCAGCCCCAACTGCTCTACAACTATTTCAAGCAGTTGTTTGCCCAAGTGACGAATCCCCCGCTCGACGGCATCCGGGAAGAGCTGGTGACGGCTTCCGATGTCTATATGGGCACGGAATTGAATCTGCTCGACACCCAGCCCGCCAACGCCCGGCAGATCAAAATCAAAGCGCCGATTTTGACCAACAGAGAGTTGGCAAAGATTCGCTATCTGGACGGGCCTGATTTCAAGTCCCGCACAATCCCGGCTCTTTTCCGCATTGACGAAGGCGCGGCCGGGCTGGAAAGTGCGTTGGAGCAGATGTACGAAGCCGCCCGCCAGGCCATTGCCGACGGGGTGAATGTGTTGATTCTCTCGGATCGGGGCATCGACCGCTTCACTGCGCCGATTCCTGCCCTGCTGGCCGTCTCCGGTATGCACCACTTCCTGATCCGGGAAGAGCTGCGCACACAGGTGGCACTGGTTCTGGAATCTGGCGAGCCGCGCGAGGTTCACCACTTCTCCCTGCTCATCGGCTACGGTGCCACAGCGGTCAATCCCTACCTGGCGTATGAAACCATCAGCGATATGGTGCATCAGGGGATGCTGACGGACATCGACGAGTACACTGCCACCAAACAGTACATCAAAGCAGCAATGAAGGGCGTGATGAAGGTGCTGTCGAAGATGGGCATCTCGACGATGCAGAGCTACTGCGGCGCGCAGATTTTCGAGGCCCTTGGGTTGAGCAGCGCGCTGATTGACAAATACTTCACCTGGACACCCAGCCGGGTGGAAGGCATCGGGCTGGCCGAAATCTACCGGGAAGTGGAGATGCGCCACCGCAAAGCCTTCCCAGAACGCCAGTTGAACGGCCATGTCCTGCCCGCGGGCGGCGATTACCAGTGGCGCAAGGACGGGGAGGTTCATCTCTTCAACCCCCAGACGATCCATTTCTTGCAACGAGCCACCCGCGCCAACGACTACAAAGCCTTCAAAGAGTATACCCGGCTGGTCAACGACCAGTCCCAGAAGATGGCGACCCTGCGCAGCCTGCTGGAGTTCAAATTCCCGGAGACGGCTATTCCCATTGAGGAAGTCGAGCCGACGGAGGCGATTGTCAAGCGCTTCAAGACCGGTGCGATGAGCTACGGCTCCATCAGCCAGGAGGCCCACGAGGCCCTGGCGATTGCCATGAACCGGCTGGGCGGCAAAAGCAACACCGGCGAAGGCGGCGAAGACGATGCCCGCTACACGCCAGAACCCAACGGCGATTCCAAGAACAGCGCCATCAAACAGGTGGCGTCGGGGCGCTTTGGTGTCACCAGCGAATATCTGGTGATGGCGCAGGAGCTACAGATTAAAATGGCCCAGGGGGCCAAGCCCGGCGAGGGTGGTCAGTTGCCTGGGCGCAAAGTCTATCCGTGGATTGCCCGCGTGCGTCACAGCACGCCCGGTGTAGGGCTGATTTCGCCGCCCCCCCATCACGACATCTACTCGATTGAAGATTTGGCGGAGCTAATCCACGACCTGAAAAACGCCAACCACTACGCCCGCATCAATGTAAAATTGGTGTCGGAGGTGGGCGTGGGCACAGTCGCCGCGGGTGTGGCCAAGGGCCACGCGGATGTGATTCTGATCAGCGGACACGACGGCGGCACAGGCGCTTCGCCCCAGACCAGCATCAAACACGCGGGGCTGCCCTGGGAGTTGGGTCTGGCCGAAACCCACCAGACGCTTGTGCTGAACAATCTGCGCAGCCGGGTGGTGGTGGAGACCGACGGTCAGCTCAAGACCGGGCGAGACCTGGCGATTGCCGCCCTCCTGGGCGCGGAGGAGTACGGCTTTGCCACCAGCCCGCTGGTCGCCTTGGGCTGTATTATGATGCGGGTCTGCCATCTGGACACCTGTCCAGTTGGCGTGGCGACCCAAAACCCGGAACTGCGCAAGAAGTTCACCGGCGATCCCCAGCACGTCGTCAATTTTATGCTCTTTATGGCCCAAGAATTGCGGGAAGTGATGGCGAAATTGGGCTTCCGCACCATCAACGAGATGATCGGGCGCACGGATATGCTGGAGCCGCGCAAGGCCGTGGCGCATTGGAAGGCCAAGGGCATCGACCTGGCCCCCATCCTCTACCGGCCCGATATGCCGGCGGAAGTGGGCCGCTACTGCCAGATTGCCCAGGATCACGGCTTAGACAAAGCCCTGGACAACACGACTCTGCTGGAAATCTGCCGCCCGGCTCTGGAAAACAAGCAACCCGTGACGGCGGTGGTGCCCATCCGCAATATCAACCGGGTGGTGGGTACGATGGTGGGCAGCGAAGTCACCCGCCGCTTTGGCCGGGCAGGGCTGCCAGAGGATACGATTCTTCTGCGCTTCCAGGGGTCTGCGGGCCAGAGCTTCGGCGCATTCGTGCCCAACGGCATGACGCTGGTGCTAGAAGGCGACGGCAACGATTACTTCGGCAAGGGGCTGTCTGGCGGCAAGCTCATCGCCCACCCGCTGGACGAAGCCACTTTTGTGGCCGAAGAAAATACGATCATCGGCAACGTAGCGCTCTACGGCGCTACCAGCGGTGAAGCCTACATCCGGGGCAAGGCGGGCGAACGTTTTGCTGTGCGTAACAGCGGTGCCTCTGCCGTGGTAGAAGGTGTGGGCGATCACGGCTGCGAGTACATGACCGGGGGCCGGGTGGTTGTGCTTGGCGTCACTGGGCGCAATTTTGCGGCTGGGATGTCCGGCGGTATTGCCTATGTGCTGGACGAGACCGGCGACTTTGCCATTCGCTGCAATCAGGAGATGGTCGGGCTACACTCGGTGACCAACCCGGCGGAAATTGCCGAGTTGGAGCAGATGATTCGCCGCCATGGCGAGTATACGGCCAGCTCGGTGGCTGCCCGGGTACTGGGCGACTGGCCGTCCATGGCTGCCAAGTTCGTCAAAGTGCTGCCCAGCGACTACGCGCGCATGCTGGAAGCCATCGCCGAGGTGGAGGCCGAAGGGCTGACCGGCGAAGAGGCACTGATCGTCGCCTTTGAGCGCAACAAGAACGACGCGGCCCGGGTGAGTGGGAATTAGTTTTCGAAGCTATACAATGCGGTACGGGAAAGTTGATGATGAGATGATGACGTGTCCCATCATCTCATCATTCCATCCTTTACCCCAGTCTTATACACGTGGAGAGATTTGACCAATGGGGAAACCGACCGGATTTATGGAATTTGAGCGGCAGTTGGCGCCGGAGCGCCCACCGCTGGAACGCATTCAGGACTGGGGCGAGTTTCACCTGCACACGTCGCCAGATTTTTTGCAAACCCAGGGCGCGCGCTGTATGGACTGCGGCATCCCCTTTTGCCACACCGGCACGCTCATCAGCGGGATGGCTTCGGGCTGCCCGGTCAACAATCTGATCCCCGAATGGAACGATCTGGTCTTCCGCGGTCTATGGCGGGATGCGCTGGACAGGCTGCACGCCACCAACAACTTCCCGGAATTCACGGGTCGGGTCTGCCCGGCCCCCTGCGAAGGCTCCTGCACTCTGGGGATCATCGAGCCGCCGGTTGCCATCAAAAGCATCGAATGCGCGATTATCGATCACGGATTTGAACACGGCTGGGTCACACCCCATCAGCCGGATAAGCGCACGGGCAAGAAAGTGGCGGTCGTTGGTTCTGGTCCCTCTGGTCTCGCTGCGGCAGCCCAGCTCAACCTGGCCGGCCACGACGTAACAGTCTACGAGCGGGCGGACCGCATCGGCGGCCTGCTGATGTACGGCATCCCCAATATGAAGCTGGACAAAGCGACGGTCCAGCGGCGCATCGATTTAATGGCAGCCGAGGGGGTGAAGTTTGTCACCAACACGGAAATCGGCAAAGACCTCCCTGCCCAGAAGCTGGTGGATGAGTTCGACGCGGTGGTGCTCTGTACTGGCGCAACAAAACCCCGGGATTTGCCCGTCGAGGGGCGCAATCTGAAGGGTATCCACATGGCGATGGAGTTCCTGCACGGGAACACCAAACACCTGCTCGACCAGAATAATGGGCCGGTGGCGGGCGAAGGCTTCAGTTATCCTTTCATTTCCGCCGAGGGCAAGGATGTAATTGTCATCGGCGGCGGCGACACAGGCAACGACTGTCTGGGCACCTCCATGCGCCACTCCTGCCATTCGGTGAATATGTTCGAGATTCTGCCCCAGTCGCCAGCCGAGCGGGCCAACGACAACCCCTGGCCCGAATGGCCCAAAATTCACCGGGTAGACTACGGCCACGCGGAGGTAGCGGCCCGCGACGGCGCAGACCCCCGTACTTTTGAGATCAACACAAAGCGCTTTGTGGGCGACGAGAACGGCCACGTCAAAGAGCTGCACACCGTTCTGATCCGCTGGGAGAAGGACGCCAACGGACGCTTTGCACCGGTAGAAATCCCCGGCTCGGAGAAGGTCTGGCCCGCGCAGTTGGTGCTGCTGGCTATGGGCTTCCTCGGCCCGGAGGATACGATTCTGGCGCAGTTGGGCGTGGAGCGCGACCCCCGCTCCAACGCAAAGGCCGAATACGGCATCTTTGCCACCAGCGTACCCGGCATCTTTGCTGCCGGCGATATGCGCCGCGGCCAGAGTCTGGTAGTCTGGGCGATCAATGAGGGGCGCGCTGCGGCTCGCGAATGCGATCTATTTTTGATGGGGGAGACGGCATTGCCGTAGGGGATGGCGGGATGATGGGGTTTGCAGTGCGTCACGGCTCAAAGGAAATGCTTGATGCTTGGGGAACACTTGATAGATTTAGACGAGTTAGTTCTTCGTTGTCGAGATGACCAAGCTCGTCAATACATAGCTGAAGCGGTTGCATGCTATAAAGTTGGCGCATTTAGGTCAAGTATTGTTGCCACCTGGATTGCTGTCATCTTTGACTTCATCTACAAATTGCGAGAACTTGACTTAACCGGTGATACCAACGCAAAGCAGAAGTTGGAAGAGTTTGAAAGAATTCGAGGCAACAATGACGTAAATGGCTCATTGAATTTTGAGAAAAAGATTCTCGATTTAGCCAAAGACGAATTTCAATTACTCTCTCCCTTGGAACATGCAGATTTGTCGCGCCTGTTGACTGATCGCAATCGTTGTGCCCATCCTTGTTAGTGTCACGAAGTATTCGCCACGGGCAGCCGGTGGTGTTTAGCGTGTTCCCGCTGCAGGACGAGGAAGAAAAGGGTCAGGCAACTGTTTTCGTTAGGGAAAGCACCGATTTCATCCGACTTAGTGCGAAATTCCCGAAAGAAGCG